>CAJUIO010000143.1 GCA_910586025.1 uncultured Lachnospiraceae bacterium | reverse complement strand
CACATGGGCGAGGTGGATATTGAGGCGCTCAGAGATGTAAACTTTTCAATTGAAAAGGGAGAATTCTGTGTGGTGGTGGGAGCGTCCGGTGCCGGAAAGACAACGATTTTAAATATATTGGGAGGAATGGACAGCCTTACCTCGGGGAAGGTTCTTCTGGACGGAGAGGAGATTTCCTCCTATAATAAGAAGAAACTTACAGCCTACAGGCGGTATGATATCGGCTTTGTATTTCAATTTTATAATCTGGTACAGAATCTGACTGCCGTTGAGAATGTGGAACTGGCGGCGCAGATCTGCAAGGATCCGCTGGATGCCATGACGGTTCTCAATTTGGTGGGCCTGAGAGAGAGGGCGGGGAATTTCCCGGCGCAGCTGTCCGGAGGAGAGCAGCAGAGGGTAGCCATTGCCAGGGCTCTTGCAAAGAATCCCAAGCTTTTGCTGTGCGACGAGCCCACGGGGGCTCTCGATTATAATACCGGCAAGGCGGTACTGAAGCTCCTGCAGGATGCATGCCGGAAGAGAGGGATGACGGTGGTTGTCATCACCCACAATCAGGCCCTTACCGCCATGGCGGACCGGGTCATTACTGTGAAGAGCGGAACGGTGTGGAAGATGGAGATGAATGAGCACATTGTCCCGGTGGAGGAGATTGAGTGGTAGAATACTTTTTGCGGGAGTCATGGGAATGAGAAGCGGAATGTTCAAGACAACAATCAGGGAGATCAGGGGAAGTCTCGGGCGTTATATGGCGATTCTGGCAATCGTGATGCTGGGAGTCGCACTCTTTACCGGATTAAAGGTAACTACACCGGCAATGATCGTGACGGAAAACGATTATCTGGAGGAACAGGATTTTTTTGACTTCAGACTGTTGTCCACCATAGGCTTTGACGCGGAGGATGTGGAGGAGCTGGCCGGCTTTGGTGAGATAGAGGGCGCAGAGGGTGCGGTCTCGGTGGACGCATTGTGTGACTTCGGGGAGGGAAGCGAGGCTGTCTACAAGATCCATACCGTGCCGGAGAGGATTAACCGGGTGGTGGTAACTGCGGGAAGACTGCCGCAGCAGGCGGATGAGTGCGTGCTGGATGCCGCCCTGTACGGGGAGGAGGCTATCGGAAGCAGGATTACGGTGACGGACAACAATGACGAGGATACACTGGAAATGTTTGAGAGCCGGACCTTTACGGCTGTGGGCATTGTGCGCTCCCCCTATTACATTAATTTTGAGCGGGGAACCACTTCCATCGGGGAGGGGAAGATCACTGCCTTTCTTTATGTACCAAAGGATGCCTTCTCCTGCGACTATCTGACGGAGATTTATGCGACGACTAAGCTGAAATACAAGGTATATACAGATGAATACCAGGATTATATCGACGGGCTGCAGGAGAAGATGGAGGATAAGGCTCATGAGCTTTCCATGGAGAGATATGTAAGGCTCACTGCCGAGGCGCAGGAAAAGATAGATGATGCGCAGCAGGAGCTGGATGACAAGGAGGCGGAGGCCGGGAGGGAGCTGGATGATGCCAGGCAGAAGATAGAGGACGGCGAGCAGGAGCTGACAGACGGCGAGAAGGAGATTGCGGATGCCGAAAAAAAGATAGCCGACGGAAGGAAGGAGATTGCGGACCACGAGAGAGAGATAGAGGACGGAGAACGCAAGATAGCCGACGGCGAGAGGGAGATTGCGGACAAGGAGCCGGAGCTTGCGGATGCGGAAAAGGAGGTCAGCCTGCACGAGTGGGAAATTTTTGCGGGCGAGCAGGAGATCGGGGGAGCCAGATATCAGCTGGAGCAGGCAAAGGAAGAATTGCAGGCAAAGGAAGCCCTGCTGTACGAGCAGGAAGATCTGGTGCTTGCACAGGAAGAGGAACTGATACAGAAGGAGGCGCAGCTCAGTGCGCAGCTGGAAGCGCTTCCGGGCCAGCAGGCGGCCCTGGAGGAGCAGGAAGCAAGTCTGAACGGCCAGCTGGACCAGCTGGATCAGGCGTACTCCCTGGCCATATCCCAGGCTCCGGACGAGGAGACTAAGGCCGCACTGGAAGCGGAATATGGAGAAAAACGTGGAGCGCTTGCGGGAGCGCTGGAACAGCTTGCCTATATGAAGGGAGAGCTTCTTGCGGGAATGGAGCAGCTGCAGGCAGGCCTTGTCCAGATCAGGGGAGGCCTTGAGCAGATTGCGGCGGGAAAAGAAGAGCTTGAGGACGGAAAGAAACAGATTGCCGAGGCAAAGAGCCAGATTGACAGCAACGAGCAGATGCTCTCCTCGGCGGAGACTGAGCTCATGTCAGCCAAAGAACAGGTGGCAGAGGCCAGAAACGAGCTTGAGGACGGGAAGAAGCAGCTTGCCGAGGCAAAGGAGGAGCTGGAAGAGGGCAGGGCCAGGCTTGCCGACGGAAGAGAGCAGCTGGCCAGGGCCAGAAGGGATCTGGAGGATGCCGAGGAGGAGCTTGCCGAGGGAAAGGCTGATCTGGAGGAAGGCAGGATCGAGCTTGCGGATGCAAGGCAGGAATATGAGGATGCCAGGGCCGAATTTGAGCAGGAGGTGGCGGACGCACAGACAAAGATTGACGATGCCAGGATTGAGCTTGCCGATATCGAGGAGCCGGACGACTATGTGCTTACAAGGGATACTAATATCGGATACGCCTGCTATGAGAGTGATTCCAATATTGTGGCGGCTATTGCCAATGTATTTCCGGTGTTCTTCTTCCTGGTAGCGGCTTTGATCTGCATGACCACCATGAACCGTATGGTGGAGGAGCAGAGAACTCAGATCGGCGTGATGAAGGCGCTGGGCTATGGCAATCAGGCCATTATGGGGAAATATCTGTTTTATGCCGGATCGGCTGCCGCAGTGGGAGCCGCGGCCGGCTGCGCTGTTGGCACCTGGCTGTTCCCCAGGGTAATCTGGATGGGATACGGCATCATGTACAGCATGGGTGAGATCCAGTATCTTTTTGATATCTGGCTTGCGCTGCTCTCCCTGGCGGCCGCGCTTGCGTGCTCCATGGGTGCGGCATATTTTTCCTGCCGTCATGAGCTGCTCGGTGTGCCGGCGGGGCTGATCCGCCCCAAAGCGCCAAAGAGCGGGAAACGGATTTTCCTGGAAAGGATTCCTTTCATCTGGGGAAGGCTGAAGTTCCTGCACAAGGTTTCCATCAGAAATATTGTGAGGTACAAGAAAAGGTTTTTCATGATGATTCTCGGAATCAGCGGCTGTACGGCACTGCTCCTCACCGGCTATGGAGTGAAGGATTCTGTCACGAATGTGGCGGATATGCAGTATGACGAGATTCAGACTTACGATATCGGCATTACTTTTTCGGATCCGGTGCAGGAAGAGGATAAGGAGGAGCTGTATCGGCGGACGCAGGAGCTGCTGGACCGGACGGCTTACGGGTATGAGGAGAGCGTGGATCTGAGCTTTGGGGGCAGAATGAAATCCATTTATATGGAGATTCCGGAAAATGCTGATGAGATCGGCGGCTTTTTGGACCTGCATACGGCATCGGGGGAGCAGATCCCTTACCCTGGACCGGGGGAGGCCGTGCTGGCTGAGAAAACAGCTGAAAATATGGGGATTAAGGTGGGAGATAGGGTGCTGCTTCTGGATAATGACAGGAATGAGTTTTCCGTGACCGTGACGGCTCTGTGCGAGAACTTTGTATATAATTATGTTTATATCAGCAGGGAGACCTATGTGGACCAGATGGGTGTGGAACCGGAATACAAGAGCGCCTATGCGGTGGTGGCCGAGGGTGCGGATGTCCATGAGACTGCGGCTCTCATCTCCGATATGGACAATGTCCTTGCGGTTTCCGTTACAGAGGATATGCGGGGGCGGATTGCTACTATGATGGAGAGCATGGATTATATCGTCTTTTTGATTATCGCCTGTGCGGGAAGTCTGGCTTTTATTGTGCTCTACAATCTTACGAATATTAATATCACGGAACGGATCCGGGAAATCGCAACTATCAAGGTCCTGGGTTTTTATGCCAGAGAGACGGCGGATTACGTGTTTCGTGAAAATCTGGTTTTGACGGCAATGGGAGCCGTGGTCGGGCTGGGGCTCGGTAAATGGCTGCACTGGTTTGTCATGTACAACATTAATATCGATATGATTTCTTTTAAGACGACAATTGCGCCGGCCAGCTATGTATGGAGTCTGCTGCTCACCTTTGTCTTTGCCATGCTGGTAAACGGAGTCATGTATTTTAAGCTGGAAAAGATAAATATGGCGGAGTCTCTCAAGTCCATAGAATAATATTACTGCGGCAGCTGCGGGAGTGCGGATGCACGAAGCGACTGACTTCCTTCTATGGTGGAGGACGCAAAGCGGAGCATGAATGTTTGGAAAGGAATAAGTGATTAGAATATTAAAATAAGGGAAAGTTGTGGATAGGCAAAAAGGGGGGACCGTGCTATAATATTTGGCAGAGCGAATTGCTGAATTATATTACGGAAAAGGAGAAGTGACATGAACCATATCGAATGGGACGATAGCTACGAGATCGGCGTGGATTTTATTGATAAGGAGCACAGGTTACTTTTTTCAAGGATGAATAAGCTCCTTAAGCTCAGTGAAACCGAAGAAAAAAGTGAGTGGGCCTGCCGTGAAGGAGTGAAATACCTGAAGAATCACACCGTAGAGCATTTTGAACACGAGGAAGCTTATATGCTTTCCACTCGCTACAGCGACTTTGAAATACATAGGCGTCTGCATGATGATTTCAGACATAAGACACTGCCGGCTCTTGAAGCGGAGCTGGAGAGAAATTTTTATTCTACGGAATCAATCCGGCATTTCTTGGGTGTCTGTATCGGGTGGGTAGTTGCCCATACGAAAACAGAGGATCTTGCGATTGTGGGAAAAGGAACCTCCAAGTGGAAGATGATTCCGCAGGAGGAGGAGAAGAACGCCCTGAAGATGATGATCACAAGGCTTGTTCAGGAGCTGTTCCATCTGAATGCGAAGGCAATCAGCGACCAGTATGCGGGAGAGGACTTCGGAAAGATGGTCAGCAACCGGTTTCTTTACCGCGGAGAGAAGGGAGAAAAATGGGAGGTCACGCTTGTCTTTGAGGAGAGACTTCTTCTTAAGGTTATAGGCGAAATTCTGAACGAGAAATATACCAGAGTGGATGACATGGTGCTCAACGTCAACCGCTATATCACGCGTCAGTTTTTGGAGAAGGTCAGAGAGTATTTCCCCAAGCTGGACTTGTGGGAGCTGGAAAAGGAATCGCTTCTCACCTATGAGCAGCTTTCCAAGTCATATGAGCGCACACCGCAGAATTACAGCCTGCTGTTTGATACGGGTGAAGGATATTTTGCATTCAGCGCGTCAACCGGCGATTCATCTCAGGTCAAGGGTGCGACTGCGATCAATCATGACAATGCCATGAACACCATCCGGGAATATCTGGTCATGGAGAATGCGGAGCAGGCGGCGCGCAAGCCCAAGATCCTTGTAGTGGACGATTCCGATTTTATGCGGACCAGAATGGTTAAGCTTCTGGAATCGGATTATGATGTGATAGAGGCGGATTCCAGTATAGCGGCGATCAAGAAGATTGTGGTAAATCGTCCGGGTCTGGTTCTTCTGGACTATGAAATGCCTGTGTGTGACGGAAGACAGGCACTGGAAATGATCAGGTCGGAGAAGGATATTGCGAGCATTCCTGTTTTCTTTCTCACCGGGCGCGGCGACAGAGAGAGCGTAAAGAACGTAATGGCCCTCAAGCCGGAGGGATATCTTCTCAAAACAATGACGGATGACGTGATTAAGAAATTTATTGACGACTTTTTTGCAAATAAGGGTAAGTAAGAGTTTTTGTTCAAAAAACCGGAGATGTGGATTCCACTTTCCGGTTTTTTGATAATCTGCCGGAGGTGGAGCATGGGCAATGGGAGAAGCTGACTTGAAGCTTTTACAGACCGGTTCTCACAGGAGGTTTTGAGCATGAGCATGGAGAGATCGTTACAGATGATATTGACAGATCTTGACGGAACGCTGCTTCATTCTGACGGAAGTGTTTCCGGGTATACAAAGCGTGTATCGTCATGGGGAGCGGGTTTACAGCTGCAGTTTAGATGAGGGGATTACCAACCGGATCATACAGGATCTTCTGGAAATAAATCCGGAGACGGAAATCACCGTGGCTTCGGGGCGCAAGGTCTTTTGGAACAGTCTTTATATCTCCGAGTCTGAAAAGCTGCACAAGGCTGTGTACCATGACTATCAGAAACCCTTAAGCTGCAGGGCGAATAAGATTGTGGCAGAGCTTTCTGACAGTGAGACTGCGGAGGCGGTCGCAGAGAAAAACAACTGCCGTCTGCAGAGCTACCGGGGAGAAAACCGGTATGCATTTCTGCCCAGGGAGGCGGGAAAGGTACGGGCGCTGCGGGAGCTGACCGGAATGCTGAATATTCCGCTTGACAAGGTGGCGGCCTTTGGGGATGATTTAAACGATCTGGAGATGCTCAGGGTCTGCGGCAGCGGAGTCGCCGTCGCAAACGCCGTTCAGAATGTGAAGGAGGCTGCGGATTATGTCACCTTATCCAATGATCAGGACGGAGTGGCAGTGTGGCTTGAGAGAAATCTTATTTCCACTGATATCCAAAGCCCCGGACAGTGATCAGATGCTCCGGCCTTGAGGGATCGTCTTCGGTTTTTTCCCGGAGGCGCCGCACATACACGGACAGGGTGTTGTTATCCACGAAGTCTCCGGTGTTGTCCCACAGCTCATTCAGAATGGAATCTCTCGTGACCACGCGGCCTGCGCTGCGCACCAGCAGACAAAGCAGGCGGTATTCCGCATTTGTCAGCTCCAGGGGTCTGCCGTTTATGGAGGCCCGGCTGCCCAGAAGATCAATGGAGACCTCGCCATATTCGAGAAGGCTGCTTTTTTCCGGATCCGGCCTGCCGGTGCGGCGCAGTAACGCCCGGATCCGGGAACAGAGCTCTCCCAGGCGGAAGGGCTTCGTGATATAGTCGTCTCCGCCGCCATCCAGCCCTCTGATGATGTTTACCTCCTCGTCCGATGCGGTGAGAAAGATGATGGGAATCTGATTATTCTGCTTTCTTACTCTCTCACAGATCTCAAAGCCTGTTCCATCGGGCAAGGTCACGTCAAGAAGCAGCAGAGCATAATCGTTTCTTTCCTGAAGATATGCTGAGGCTTCCCGGACACTTGAGGCCACTGTGACATCAAATCCGTTCCGTTCCAGGGAATATTTCAGGCCGTCGATCAGGCCGGGATCATCTTCCAGCAATAAAAGTTTACTCATATCCATACCCATGCCTTTCCCTCGTGATTCAATCTTTTCCTTTCTGCAAGGTATTTATCTGTCATTATAACATGCCGGATGTGATATGTTGTGAATGGAAACTTGCAGATGTTATGGTAAAGGGAGAAGGTGATAATTCTTTTATTCGTATCTGTAAACAGTTTAGCACAAAGAAAGG
>CAJUIO010000142.1 GCA_910586025.1 uncultured Lachnospiraceae bacterium | reverse complement strand
TGCACGCTAAAGAATATTATCCCACCGAGGAAGAGCTGGAGGATTTAAAGCGGCGTCTCAATGCACAGCTGGACCTTCTTCTGTAACCCGCCCTAACCCATACTTTCAAGCGGAAAAAGCCTGCCGCACAGGAAGGAACTCGCAACGCAGATAGCGGTGTGCGGAATCCTTCCTTTGCTGTCACAGGCCAGTCTTGCTGCCGGAAGGAATATATTCCCTAATATTCATACCGCTTCCTGTATTTTACAAACATAAAACCCGACAGGGCTAGCGCCATCAGCTCCGCCGCAGGAGTCGCCAGCCAGATTCCGTTCACACCAAGGAATACCGGAAGCACGAGCATAGTGATCAGCATAAACACAAAGGATCTGGAAAAGGCAAGAACGGCAGAAACAACTCCGTTTGACAGTGCGGTGAACATGCCGCTGGCAAAAATATTAAAGCCAACGAAAAGCAGCGCTATGGTACAGATCCTGTTGCCTGTCACCGCCAGCTCATACACCGGATTATCCGGGCGGGCAAAGATCGAAACCAGGGGCTTTGTCAGTAAAAAGGAGGCCGCCACCGTAACCACTGAAATGAAGGCGATCACCCTGAGACTGAGCGCTACAAGCTTTTTCAGCTTCTCCCGGTTCCGCTCTCCATGGTAATAGCTGAGCATGGGTGCCACGCCGTAGGAATACCCCGTATACAGTGAGCTGGCAAACATGAGCACATACATGATAATGGTAACGGCAGCAACCCCTTCCTCCCCCACGTAGTGAAGCATTGTCCAGTTAAACATCATGGTGATGATTCCGGTCACGAGCGCGGTAGCCATCTCCGAACAGCCGTTTGTGGCGGCATTGACCAGAACCCTGATGCGGAATGCCGGTTTTGTAAAATGCAGCAGACTTTTTTTACTGCCAAATACAAACAATCCCACTACCGCTGTCACAGAATATCCAAGGCCGGTTGCCATGGCGGCACCGCCGATCCCCATATGGAACCCCGCCAGAAACACATAATCCAGAACCATGTTCAGAACTCCTCCCATCACGGAACAGATCAGGGAAAGAGCCGCCTTGTCACTGGCAATCATGTAAAGCGTAAAGTTATTCATCAGAAGAATGGGAACTGTGAATACCAGATAACGGCTTAAATATTCCACACAGAATCCCTCCACGTCCGCAGACAGATCCATCCCTGCAAAAATATGATCCATCGCAAGATATCCCACCGCACACATAACGATTCCCACCAGAATATTCACCAGAATCAGGAACGTAAAGTCTTCTTTCGCCTCATCACTTTTGTGCTCTCCCATCTTTTTCATAATAACCGCACTGCCTCCGGTGGCAAGCATGGTCGAAATAGCGGTCACAAGCTGAATGACGGGCGCTGTCAGATTGATTGCCGAGAGTGCGTCCGTTCCGATCAGATTCGACACGAACAGGCCGTCAACCATAGTGTAAAAGGACATGAATACAGTCATGGCAATGGTTGGAACCGCAAATTTAAGAATGTTTTTCAATGTCACGGGTTTTAAATAGGTGTTATGATTTTCCATAAATTTTTCCTCCTGAACTTCTGTATTGACTATTCCTTCTGTATCAGGTATCATAAACCGTACAGTAACAGTACAGTCAAGAAGAAAAATGAAAAATTTCCGGCCGTGCGGTTGGCGTTCCGGCTCTGGCAGTCCCGTGCGCCATATGGCTTTGGCTTCCGGGCTGGGGCGGCAAATCGGATTCCACTAATGAAATGCCTGAGGATTACAGAGAATGGACGGGGCGGCATTAAGCAGCATCCATGCCGCAAATGCCTGAAACCGCCATCCATGGCGGTTTCACCCTGACAATGCAGCATTTCATAAGTGAAATTACCGATTTTCCACTACAGCCCGGAAGCCAAAGCCATATGGCGCACGGGACTGCCAGAGCCGGAACGCCAACCGCACGGCCGGAAAGATTTTTGAAATGAGGGGAAAATGGAGAAAAAAAGCAAGCTTCTGACCATAGGCCAATTTGCCGCTCTACATGGGATTAACAAGAAAACGCTGATGTGGTATGACGAGATCGGGCTTTTTAAGCCTGCCGCCACGGCGGACAACGGGTACCGGTGTTATAGCTACCATCAAAGCCCTGTTCTGGAAACGATTCTGCTTTTGCGGGAGCTGGACGTTTCCCTGACAGAAATACAGGAATTCATGAAAAACCGATCCGCCGAAAATATGAAACGACTTCTGGATGAAAGAATCGCTGACCTGGACGCACAGATCATGCACCTGAATGCGGTTCGGAAGACTCTGCACAATCATTGTCAGGACATGGACACTCTGCTCTCCATGGATCTGTCCGAAATCAGTATTGTGGAAAAGAAGGAGCGCCATCTCGTAACCGTGGAGATTGATCAGGACATTTCCTTTGAAAAAGAGGTGGAGCTGATCACCGCCGAGACGACCCGGTACGGACTTGGCCGTCTTCATGATGCCTCCTATGGCTCCATGCTCCCGGTGTCCAGCCTGCTTGAGGGAAATTTTGATAATTATACAAGACTCTTTATAGAAATCCCCTTTTTTGAAATTCCCGCTTCCTCCTCCGGAGGGGAATCCGGCCTGTATGTCCAGCCCGCCGGAAGCTATATCAGAGCCTTCCATAAAGGCTCCTGGGACAAGCTTCCGGCACGGTATCAGGAGATTATCGCCTATGCCCGCACACACGGGCTGAATCCATACGGATTTTCCTTTGAAAAAGGCATCAACGAGACCGTGATTGACCGGATTGAGGATTATATCGTGCAGATCGAGATACCCGTCCGATGATCACCGTACTCCTCTTGAGAAATGCATAGAAGCCGTAAAGCATTACTTTTCATCCAACAGATCCTGAACGGCGCTCCATTCAATAACCGGCACATTTTTCTGGTAAGAAACAGCTGTCTTTCTCTTTTTGCTGCCTACCTTTATAATATTCAAAATAAGGCTTCCCACCGCCAGGGCGAAGCAGATTCCTGCCACAACGATCGCGATTGTCAGGCTGTTCTCCACCCCTGAGAAAAAGTAACAACCCACACCGAGAATGATGCCGACAATCAGTAAGACGACCGGTGTCCCGAACATCTCGTCCTTTACGCCGCTGACCGCCCATGACTGCGGCTTGTGGCAGTAAGGACATTCATCCTTAAAATCCGTGGGATAAATATGTTTTTCCGTGACATTGCGGTGTGCGTCCTTCACGGCTCTCACAAGATACTTGTGCGCTATCTTATTTAACGTTTCCGTTCCCTTCTCATCCAGATCCTTGAAATTACTGTTGATGTCCGCTTCCATACCGGTTATTGTCGCCATGAGCGGTCCGCTGTCCTTCATACACTGCTCACATTTGAATGAATACGGCACTTTGATTGACTCTGTTTTTGTGTGCTTGAAATAAACACTCATTTTAGTTCCTCCTGGTAAAAAATTTTTAAGTCTGAGGCTATTATAAGCTATCCTCATATTTGTTTGCAACAAGAAATACCTTTTTCAAAATCAGTCTCGTCATAATATTTATAGTAGTAATAAAGCCTCTGATATGATATTATAAGAAAATGATTCAAAATCTGGCGAAACGGTTCGCAATTTGTAATGTGAGGTTCTTATGAACGAGAAGAAAACGGATGTGCTGATTAATAAGAAGGAATTTTACAGGAATCTGACAAGACTCGCCCTGCCGATTGCGCTTCAGAGTCTGATGCTGGCATCGGTGGCCGCCGGCGATGCTCTGATGCTGGGAAAGGTCGCTCAGAACGAGATGACCGCCGTATCCCTGGCGACTCAGATCCAGTTTGTCCAAAATATGTTTCTCTCCTCCGCCACGGCTGCGGGTGCCATTCTGGGAGCCCAGTACTATGGAAAGGGGGACCGGCATACCCTGGAGGATCTTTTTAATATGACGCTCCGATTCTGCGGAATCGTGTCCGTCCTGTTCTTTTTGGCATGCGAACTGATGCCCGAGCTGCTCATGCATATTTTCACTCACGACGCTCCGTTGATCGCCATCGGCAGCTCCTATCTTCGCATTGCGGGCTGGTCATATCTGCTCACGGGTATTTCTCAGTGTTATCTGACTATGATGAAGGTGTCGGACCATGTAAAGCCGGGAGCTCTCATCAGCTCCTGTGCCGTGCTCCTGAACATAGCGCTGAATGCGGTATTCATATTCGGACTTCTGGGCGCGCCCAGGATGCAGGCAAGAGGGGCCGCACTCGCAACTACCATTTCCCGTATAATCGAGCTGGTACTGTGCATTGCGGTATCCTCAGGGACATCCTATATCCGTCCGGCCTTTGATAGATTTTTCAAGCTTCCCGGGCAGCTGCGGTCAGATTTCATAAAGCAATGCCTTCCTCTCATGGGCGGTTCCCTGTGCTGGGGAATCGGCTTCACGTCCTATACCGCAATTATGGGGCATATGGGGACTGATGCCGCTGCTGCAAACTCCGTTGCCGCAGTTGTCCGGGATCTGATCTGCTGCATGTGCAACGGAATCGGAAGCGCCGCCGGAATCATGGTGGGGAACGAGCTGGGCGCAGGACGGCTTGACAGAGGCCGGGCTTATGGAATCAAGCTGAAAAACATCTCCTATATTATCGGCTTCCTGTCCACCGGGCTCGTGCTTGCCGTAACCCCGCTGGTTGTGCGGATGGTGATTCTGACCGATCAGGCCAGAGGATATCTCACGGGAATGATGGTGATCATGTCCTTTTACATGATCGGACGCTGTGTAAATACCGTCACCATAAACGGCGTGCTGGACGGCGGCGGCGACACCCTGTTCGACATGTACAGTCTGATTGTCTGTATGTGGCTGATCGCCATTCCTCTGGCTCTTGCAGGAGCGTTTGTCCTGCACCTGCCGCCCCTTGCGGTCTATGCATGCACCTGTCTGGACGAGGTGGGCAAAATCCCCTGGGTGATGGCCCGGTTTCGGAAATATAAATGGGTCCAGGATCTGACAAGGGAGCTTGGGCCTTAGGATTTCCGATTGCTCCTTTACATCTTCCTGTACAAAAAATTCCAATATGCCTGCATGCTGTACTGATAATATGCCGCCGCCCCGGACTGTCCAAGAAGCTTCATATCGCGGATCTGCCCCCGAAACATGTCCATGAAATCCGTCCTGTCACGCAGACCCATCATTCCGGTTTCCGGCGGCAGAGACGAAAGTCCTCCGTTCTTATCCACGCCTATATAGGCTTCCAGCGCTCTCATCTCCACGATCGTTGCAGACTTGGGATTGATCCTGTTGATATGTATTGTCTGCTCGAATTCCTCTCCGTTTTCATCTATGCCTTTTGCGATCACAGTGGGATCATCCTCCGTGGAGCCTTCCGCATATTTGATGTAAAAGGATAATCCCGACCCATTTCCGCCTGAATACAGCATATCATCCGTTTTCATAAAAACGGTATATCCTTTTTCAGCCGGGATATTATTCACCTGCTCTGCAAAGTTCTTTCCGGCCGCATTCTGCTGTGTCCTCCTTGCTCCATACCATGCCGCCGGACCACCTTCCGTTCCTATTCCGTTAATTCCCATTTCTCAAGTGCTCCTTTCCTCAGAACAGCCCACGATAATTAATGCGGGTTTATCAATTATATCGGCAGAAATTTTTTATATTCAGCCGAAGTGAAATGAATTCCCTCTTGAATGGAATGAAATTACGCCTTTTGCACTTGCAAACAACGATCTGGCAAGGTGTTGATAGAAGGAGTATTGCAGTGAGCAACAAACATAAAAATCTAACCATCAATTTCAGGATCATTGATGGCGGAATTTAATCAGATTCTCTAAAATATACTTTATTTTTTGTTTTTCCAGCTCCTTTGAGAAGATCCAGCTTTTCCGCTTTCAGCAGCAAACGACTTGCCGTCTTTATCTCAACTTCCAGCAATTTCGCCGCAACAGAACTGTTTATTTCTCTATTCGTCTCCATATAGAGCAAAATAATCCGCATTCTCGCTCTTTCCAATTCGGACATTGATTCGGACATTTTATCTATTCTTTTAAACCCGTCTCTTATACGAATAATCGCATTCAAATAGGTTCTTCCCTCATCCATATCAAACTCAGGCTCTGGTGAACCATTTTGTTTCAATTCCCTTAATATTTTGGGAATACCTGTTCCCTTTTTTTCAGATAATTCAATCTCCTTGAACAATTCTCCAATTCTTCTGTTACGATATTTCCTTCCTTTAACTTTACCTGATGTAAAACGCTCAAGATTAATCCAGCGGAAACACTGGCATACCATTTTTCTCTTTTACTCCTATGACGATATATCCTCCATTAATATTATCATAGTCATTTGCAAAGGCACAAATAGAACGAATAATGTCATTTGGATTCCATCCGGTTTTATACTCTACACGGTCATGTTCAACGACACGCCCTTCCAGTAAAGTTTCTATTTTTAATGGTATTTAAATGTCTCTCTTTCTTTCCTAATTTTGAGCCCATAGTGTCATCTATGAACAGGAAAACCGACTGTATTCTCAGATTCACAGCAGCCAACCGCAAGATCTGTTCTATGGTAACATTCATAACTACGGAGAGATCCTCTTTTACGCATGCTACATGGGTTTAAGATTTTTATTGAGCCTGTCCACCATCCATGCAATCCGCTTTTTACGCCCGTCCTCGGTCTTTGCGTCAAAATACGCTCTCGTGTAGGTTTTCTTCACAGACTGCGGCATGGCCTGAAAATTTGAAAAGGCGGGCTCATATCCCTCCAGCACCGCACAAACGCAGGCAATCTGTTCCTCCGTAACCGCCATGGGGTTAGGCGCATACCACTGACCGTTCTTCTTGGCCTCCTCTATCTTCTTTCTGCCAAAATCGGTCATAAGCCCCCTCTCTTCAAGCCTCCCCGCCAATGCCTTATTTTTCTCTGACCACTTGCTTTTCTCCCTGCGCATGGAAAAATATTTCCTGTAAGATTTATCGTCAATGCTCTGCATCTGTCCGTCAATCCACCCAAAGCAAAGAGCTTCCTCTAACGCCTCTCCGGCCTTTATTGTTTTGGGGCCTCCGGCTTTACCGAATAAAAGCCAGACTCCCTCCTCTGACTGACAATGATCATTAAGCCATCTCCTGAATTCTTCTCTGCAGGCAAATTCCATTATATCGCTCATTGCACACCCTCCTTTTATCATCCCTGTTACTGCCAATCATAGCAGAAAAAGAGTGATCTTTCAATTGTCCGCATATCTGAACCGCTTCGGGAATTCAAAAAAGGTCACTGTTCACTCGCAGCCGTATGCGGCATGAAGGTTAGATTGAAAATTGAAATTCTCAATCTACGCATTCGGGCCTGTTTCCACATGGAAAGGGCCCATGCGGGAAAGGAATGGGTATAAAAAGGAAGAAAAGCGACAAGACAGAGCTCACAGTCTCAAAAATTATCAAAGCCGCCATAAACGAATTCGGCAGAAACGGATATTCCGGAGGCACCATAAACAATATCTGCAAAACCGGTATCAACAAGGGGCTGCTCTACCACAATTTCAGCGGGAAAGACGGGCTTTATCTTACCCGCCTGAACCTCAGCTGCAAAAAGCTGATACATCATATCCAGGAGAA
>CAJUIO010000141.1 GCA_910586025.1 uncultured Lachnospiraceae bacterium | reverse complement strand
TGCGGGAAGGCTGCATGGTGGAGGTGCCGGTTACCGGCAAGCCGGGAATGTACCGTCCCAGGCTTCGGACAAACGAGTATATCCGGAGGATGATAACTGCTTCCGTGGTATTTCCGGATCTGTATGATGCCGGGCTTCAGGATTCCTACGGAGTGAAAACACCGGAAGAGCTTCTTCAGGCCATGGTGGACGATCCGGGAGAATACAGTGACCTTGCCGCATATGTCCAGAAGCTTCAGGGCTTTGACGTTTCCTTTGAGGAGAAGGTGGAAGAGGCAAAAAACTGATTGAGGAGGGGGACTGGGAAGCGAATTTCGCTTACTATGCCCTCCTCAAGCTCCATATACTGCCATCCGTCTTTTTGCACCTGGAGGAACCGGAGAAGGCGTTTGTGGTGGCGGCTATTAAAATAAAGACAGAAAACGATAAGAGAGAAAAGAGAAGGCTGGACAGCCTGAGGAGATGAGAAAGGCGGTGAGAAGATGGCAACGATCAGAACCGGGATGGAATCTCTGGATTACTTTTCTGCCGTTCTTTATAGAATTACCAGGGCTGTAAATGCGAGCTCTGTCGCAATGGAAGAGATACGGCAGTCCATGAGTAGTGACTTAGACAGGATAGAGACAATCAGGCTTCGGATTCCGGTGGAATGGGAGACAGATCCCATGCCTGCATTTACGGAAACGGGAATCGAACAGTTTGCCCGGGAAATTCAAAATGCTGACCAGATGCTTGGTCAGCTGACGGATACACAGGAAACAGTTGCCAGGCAGGCGGAGAACCTTCTGATATTTCCTCCGGAGTCCGTACGGGATTTGGACTTGATGGTTTCCAGGATCGGCACCATAGGCGGTCAATTGTCTGCGCTGGGACAGGGATTCCCTGATCTTGGTCTGAATACGGTGAGTGCGGATATGGAATGCTTCCGGGAACAGATTTCCGCAGCTGTCCGTGAACAGGAAGCGCTTAACCGGGCGATCGGCTCCATGGATATAGAGCAGATGGATCAGACATATCAACGTCTGTCTGGTACGATTACGGATGTGGGACAGCAATATCAGGGAAGCAAAAAGGAAAAGGAACTGCCTGTTATAGGCGGATCAGAACGCAGGATAAAGAGTGTGATAGATACTTACCTCTCCATACAGAATTTGCAAAGGGTGTTGTCCGTTTCCGATGACCTGGCTGTTTCCAGAGAAAAGCTGAACAGGACAAATGGCGGAATAAGGCCAATGGAAGATCTGCAGGATATGATTTTCCTTTCGGCACAGCGGTCAGGAGGTTCCTATCTGAATATGGCGGATATGGTCACTGACTTCGGGAGCCTCCCAGGAAATACTTTTGGCTCTACGGAAGAAGTGATCGCCTTTTCCGAACAGTTTACCAAGCAGTTTGTGATAGCCGGGGCTTCCGCCACGGAAATGCAGCATGCGGCCGGGCAGCTGTCCCGGGCGCTGGCAACGGGGGCGCTTCGGGGAGACCAGCTGAACGGTATCTTGGGACAGACACCTGCAGTGATTCAGGCTATTGCGGATTATATGGGTGTTCCTATGGAGGAGCTGGCTTCCCGGGGAACGATTACGGCGGATACGATTAAGAATGCCATGCTTGCGGCAGCCGAGGAGACAAATGCGAGATTTGAAGACATGCCCATGACCTTTGAGTGGATTGGGCAATCCTTCCGCAACACGGCGCTTATGGCTTTTGAACCGGTACTGATCAGACTGAATGAACTGGCAGGCAGCGAGGGATTCCGACAGATGGCGGATAACCTGATACAGGTTTTTGTATTTCTGGCGAATATTGTCATAGGAGTTCTCGACCTTATGATAACGGCGGCAGGGTTTATTGCCGATAGCTGGTCAGTATTAGGGCCGATTATATTGGGAGTGGCATTTGCCGTAGGTCTATATTATTTGCGACAGTTGGGAGCATATGTGTTAGGAAAAGTGAGCTATGCGCTTCACTTGGCCCAGGCCGGTGCCATGATGATACATGCGGCGGCAACCGGAAGGCTTACGGCTGAGACGGCAAAAGCCATAACGGCGCAGACGGGGCTGAATGGTGTCCTATATGCTTGCCCGATTACCTGGATTGTCATGTTAATTGCTATACTTATTGGGGTGATAGCGGCAGTCATCGGAGCCATGAACAAATTCGGCGATGAATCCACCTCCGTGTCAGAGAGAATCTGCGGTACGCTTGCGGTGGCAGCTGCCTTTATTGGAAATCTGTTCATCTCTGTGATCAACTTTATCATTGAGGATTTTGTGAATCTGTGGAACTTCGTAGCGCTGTTTGCCAACTTTTTTGCAAATGTGTTTACCGACCCGGTGGGAGCGGCGGCAAGGCTGTTTTTCGGCTTTGTGGATCTGGCTCTGGCCGGGATCCAGGCGCTGGCATCTGCGGTGGATACGCTGTTTAAGACTGACCTGGCGAAAGAAGCGGAGGCCTGGCGGACGAATCTGGATGGCTGGGTGGCGGAGAGATTCGGTGAGGGAAGAGTGGTCATGGAAAAGAAGAACGCTCAGGAATATTACCTGGAGGGCTTTGATTATGGGCAGGCCTGGGAAAAGGGAGCTGCCTTCGGAATTGATAAGATGCCGGATGCGGCCCAATATGGCGATTTCGATTACAGCAGTTATCTGGCGGATATCGCAGGCGACACGGAGGACATCAGGGACGGACTTGGAATTACAAATGAGGACTTAAGATATCTGCGGGACATAGCGGAGCAGGAGGCTGTAAACCGGTTTACCACCGCATCGATCAACATAGAGCAGACGAACCATAACAATGTTTCGGGCGGAATGGATCTGGACGGTGTGGTTATTGGTCTTACCGATGCGGTGAGTGAGGCGGCAAGTATCATGGCGGAGGGGGTGTATGCATGATAACCAAAAGCGGGTATGACTTTTATCTGGACAAATGCCTGCTTCCTGTGGCACCAGGGAAGCTGCAGATCAAGATCAACAATGCCAACAGGACGATCACCATGATTGATCAGGGAGAGATTAATTTGTTGAAGGTGCCGGGGCTTTCGGAGGTAGAATTCGAATGCGAGATCCCGCAGGTGGAATATCCCTTTGCGGTGTATAAGTCGGGATTTCAGGGGGCGGCGTATTTCCTTGGCTGGTTCGAGCGATTGAAGACAGGATGCAGTCCCTTCCAGTTTATCGTATCGAGACGGATGCGGGATGGTACGGGGCTTTTTGGGACGAATATGAAGGTATCCATGGAGGATTACCAGATTGCGGAGGATGCGGACGACGGATTCGACTTGAAGGTAAAAATACGGCTGAAGCAGTTTCGGGAATATGGAACCAGGGTAATTAAAATCAAGAATATACAGGAAACCCAGACAGTTTCGGAAGGGGTCATGACGGCGTTTGCCGGGCAAAGCAGAGCGGTACAAAGCGCTCCTGCCCCTTCCGTAAACAGTACACATACGTTCCGGGAAGGGGAAACACTGTGGGGCCTTGCGAAGAGGTATTATGGAGACGGTTCCAGATATACAGATATTTATGAGGCGAACAGGGACAGAATCAGAGGCGGTCCGCTGGACGTGGAGCCGGGACTGGCCCTGACGATTCCGGCAGGATAGGAGGGGACGGATGACAGAACTGATGGTTGCAGGGGAAGGGGGAAGCGAGATCCTTCTTCCCGTGGTTCAGGAGGGGATAGAGTGGAGCACGGAACGCAGGAGCGTTCCCGGGAAGTTGACCTTTCAGGTGAAAAAAGATCCTCTTCACCCTCTGGAAGAAGGGGCGGCGGTGCAGCTCAGGGTGGATGGCAGAAAGGTGTTTTTTGGATTCATATTCACACTCAAAACAGACAGGGAAGACATGATCGCGGTGACGGCTTACGATCAGCTGCGGTACCTGAAAAATAAGGATACCTACGTATATGAGAATATGACGGCTTCCCGGCTGATTCAAATGATTGCGGATGATTTTCAGCTGAATACGGGAGAGATCAGGGATACAGGATTCGTAATTGGAAGCGGAGTCGAAGACAATACTACCCTGTTTGACATGATAGAAAAGGCATTGGATCAGACTCTCACAAACAGCGGGGAGATGTTCGTCCTGTATGACGACTTCGGGAGTCTGACACTGAAAAACATTTCGGATATGTATGTGAGAAACAATAGAGACGAATATCTGGTGATCAGTGCGGCTTCCGGTGAGAACTTTGAGTACACTTCTTCCATTGACAGCCGTACCTATAACAGGATAAAGCTCGTGTATGAGAATGAAGATGGGAAAAGGGATGTCTATATTACACAGCATGGAGAAAACTGTAACCGTTGGGGGGTCTTGCAATATTTTGACACTCTTTCCGGTGAGGAAAACGGACAGGCCAAAGCGGATACTCTTTTATCCCTGTACAACAGGAAGACAAAAAACCTGCGGATTCAGAATGTTATGGGGGATGTCTGCGTGAGAGCCGGGAGTCTGGTTGCGGTTGATCTGGATCTTGGAGATATGAGGGTACAGAGCTTTATGCTGGTGGAGCAGGCGAAGCATGTGTTTAAGCTGAATGAGCATTTTATGGATTTAACGTTAAGAGGAGGTGATTTCGTTGTCTGATGCGGCGGAGCTGGTAAAGGTGATAAAGAGGACGGCCATGGAGGCGGTAGAGAAGGGAAAACCGGTGAATATTCTCTTTGGAAAAGTGGTGAGCGCAGACCCGCTCAGGATTAATGTGGAGCAGAGAATGGAGCTCGGAAGATCCCAGCTGATTCTTGGACGGAATGTGACGGACTACGAGACGGAGGTGACCGTGGAGGCCAGGACGGAGGAAGCGATGGACCATATTCACAGGATTGAGGGGAAAAGGAAGGTTACGGTGCATAACGGGTTGGCAGCCGGGGATGAGGTGATTCTGATCCGGCAGCAGTGCGGCCAGAAATATCTCGTGGTGGATCGAACCGCATGATACCAAAGAATGCGGCAATCCTGCGCAGTGATCTCAAGGTAGGGGAACAGCCAACCAGAACCTACAGAATCGATCACGAAGGCGGCAGGATCAGAGGATATGCGGATGGGAGGCAGGCCATGGAACAGGCGGTTTTCAAAATCCTCTCAACGGAAAGATACCAGTATATCATGTATTCCTGGAACTATGGTGTGGAGCTGAAAGACCTGTTCGGAGAGCCGGTGTCCTATGTATGTCCGGAACTGGAGCGGCGGATCAGGGAAGCGCTCTTATGGGACAGCCGGATTCGTGATGTGACGGACTTTGTCTTTGACACATCACGGAAAGGAACGGTACATGTCTGTTTTCATGTACAGACTATTTTCGGAGAGATCAAAGCGGAAAAGGAGGTGGAGATTTAATGTTTGAGGATACGACTTATGAGGTGGTTCTACAGAGGATGTTGGATCGGGTGTCAGACAGGCTTGATAAGAGGGAGGGCTCCCTCATCTGGGATACGCACTCGCCGACGGCCATTGAATTCCAGATTCTCTATATGGCTCTGGATGATGTGGTCAGGGAGGCCTATGGAGACACGGCTACCAGAAAGTATCTGATTCTGCGCTGCAAGGAAAGGGGAATTGCGCCTTATGAATCTACAAAGGCGATTCTCAGGGGAGAATTTGAACCGCCGGATATCGATGTTTCCGGCAAGCGGTTCAACATAGAGGAAATGAATTACAGGGTGCTTGATAAGCTTTCCGACGGGGTATACACGGTACAGTGCGAGACGGCAGGCACCATTGGGAATCGATATCTGGGACGGATGATACCCATTGAATATATACGGGGTCTGGAAAGCGCAGAGCTTGTGGAGGTACTGATTCCGGGGGAGGACGAGGAAGAGACGGAGGCTTTGCGCCAGCGGTACTTCGATTCCTTTGACCGGAAGGCCTTTGGCGGGAACGTACAGGATTATCTGGAAAAGGTGAACGCTATTCCGGGGGTGGGAAGCAGTAAGGTGACGAGGGTGTGGAATGGAGATATTCATCCTGCAGACCTGATCCCCTCGGATGCGGTAAAGGAGTGGTACAGAGGTATCATAGGAACGTTGGAAGAGGGGCCGGCACAGTGGCTCAGAGCTGTCTTTGATGCGGCCAGGGAAAAGAAGCTGACCACAGGAGGAACAGTGTTGATCACCTTGCTAAATTCAGAGTATGGGATGGCCAGCGAGACATTGGTAGAGACCGTTCAGAACACAATTGATCCACAGGAGGGGGCAGGAGAAGGCTACGGACTTGCCCCGATCGGACATGTAGTCAGTGTGAAAAGCGCATCCGGTGTGGAGGTGTCTGTCAGGTCACAAATCACTTTTGAGAGCGGATACGGATGGGAACGGCTGCAGGAGTCTATTGATAATGTTATTTCCGGTTATCTTGCCCAGCTTCGGGAACGATGGGCGGAGAGCGGCAGCCTTGTGATCCGGATCAGTCAGATTGAGACAAGGATTCTGGGAATCAGAGGAGTGGAGGATATCACTGCAACTTCCATAAACGGGAGGATGGAGAATCTCACCTTGTCTCCTTATGAAGTGCCTGTATTCGGAGGTGTTTCCGGATGAAAAGAGAGATAGATCTGATGGAGTATCTCCCCATGTATATGCGAAAATACAGGGAAGTGGGGGCAGCGCTGGAAGCACAGGAGCCGGAGTTTGTACTTGCGTGGAAGGCGGCGGAGCGTACCTTGTACAATGAATTTATTGAAACGGCGGATGAAGCGGGAATTTCCCGGTTTGAGGGGATTCTTGGGATCGTACCCGCTAAAGACGAGGCGCTGGAGCTTAGAAGAAACAGGGTATGGAGTCTTTGGTTTAGTCGAATTCCCTATACGTTCCGCTTTTTTCTGGAAAGACTGATCGCTTTGTGCGGAGAGAGTAACCTTACCGTGACAAAGCATTTTTTATCTTATCGAATTGATATCCAAACAACGCTGGAAGCTCCGGGACAGGCCAGGGAGCTGGATCGTCTGATCGAGATGATGATGCCCTGCAATATGGTCGTCCTTTCACATAACAGAATTTTCGCTAAGTCGGAGGGTGGTGCCTATGCGGCGGGCTGTGTCGGGAGCGTGGAGCATTTCGTGGTGAGCAGTCTGGAACAGAGGATGGATTGGAGCGTAAACGGGACAGCGTGTGCGGCAGGAGGAATCCGCTGCGAGGAGCGCTTTGTTATCAGCAGTGAAGAATAGGAGGAGTTAAGAAGATGGCTGAGTTTTCAAGATTAATGATCACGGGAAAGGGGCAGGCACTGATTGCCAAGATGATGGCGGACAGTCAGGGGATCACCTTTACAAAGGTATCCTCCTCGGATGCGGTATATGAGCTGTCACAATTGGAAGGACTGGACAGCCTGACAGAGATTAAGCAGACCAGCGTGGTCTCCAAGATCACAAGGGTGAATGAGGCGACGGTGAAGATTGAGACCTCTTTTTCCAACACGGAGCTGACGGAAGGATATTATATGAGGGCGCTTGGACTATATGCGGAGGATCCGGATGAGGGAGAGATCCTGTATGCGGCTGCCATAGAGACCTCCGGAAACTGTTATCTGCCTGCTTACGGAGGTATGACGGTTTCCGGGGCTTTCATTCAGCTGGTGACGACTGTGGGGAATGCGGAGAATGTATCCCTGGAGGTGGATAATTCGGCCCAGGCAACGATCGGGGATATCAGAGATCTTCAGGAGCAGATTGATCAGCTGGGAGGAATCGTGGGAGGCGTTTCTGCGCAGGCGGG
>CAJUIO010000140.1 GCA_910586025.1 uncultured Lachnospiraceae bacterium | reverse complement strand
TTTATGCTCCATACCGATCCCCCTTATCAATATTTTCAGACTCGAAGGTCATGCATCGATACGCAGGCATATCATGCATGACCTTTCTGAATCAGTATATCACATCTTTTCAACAGGCGTAAAGCCGATTTCATCCCTTAATGGAGCCGACAAACACGCCCTTTACAAAATACTTCTGCAAAAACGGATACACACAGAGTATGGGCATTGTCACGATCACGGTGACGCAGTACTTTACCAGCTCCCGGTAAGCAGTCGCGCCCTGCACACTGTTGACAGATACGCCTCCCGCACTGCCCACCGAGGACATGGATACATCATTCATGACAAGGATCTCCTTGAGGAGAAGCTGAAGCGGATATCTGGCCCGGTCCTTAAGCAGAACCATGGCGTTAAACCAGGAATTCCAGTTTCCCACGAGATAATACAGGAAAATTACCGCCAGAACCGGTTTGGATAAAGGCAATATAACATCCACAAGTATTCTCGCCTGGGATGCCCCGTCAATTACCGCGGCCTCCTCCAGATCATAGGGAAAAGACTGGAAGCCCGTGCGCAGAATGATCATGTTCCATGTATTGAGCGCCGTGGGCAGAATCATGGCCCACAAATTATTGTAAAGCCCGACCTGCTTCATTACCAGAAACCACGGAATCAGGCCGCCGCCAAAAAACATGGTGATGGTGATGATAACCATAATCCCGTTTTTCAGAAGCAGATCCCTTCGGGAAAGCGCATAGGCACCCATAATGGTAAAAAGCATATTCACCAGCGTTCCCAGTCCCACATAAAGAAATGTGTTTTTGAAGCCGATCAGAAGACTGTTATCCTTAAAAACCAGCTGATACCCGCTCATGGTAAATCCCAGAGGCTTAAGAAGCAGTCCCCGATGCGCAATCAGCGCAGTGGGATCGCTCACGGATGCAAAAAGCACGTGAAGCATGGGATAAAGGCAGGCCAGCGTCAGCAGAGTGAGGATGCCGTAGTTTACTATATTAAAAGTGACATTGGACAGTGTCCGCCGTCCGATCTTGTTCTTTTTCTTGACCATAGCCATGCCTCCCTAAAAAATACTGATTTCCGAATACTTTCTTGACACACGGTTCGTGAACCACAAAAGCAGGAAATTGACCAAAGAGCTGATCAGGCCCACCGCCGTGGCAAAGCTGTAGCTCGCCTCCTGAAGGCCTCGTCTGTATACGTAAGAAGCAATGACATCGCCGGTCTCATAAGTAAGCGGATTATACAAAAGAATAATCTTCTCATGCCCCGATGCCATCAGTCCGCCTACCGCAAAAATAAACAGAATAATAATGGTAGGCCTGATCTGCGGCAGAGTCACGTGCCACATCTTGCGGAACCTGCCCGCTCCGTCAATCTCCGCCGCCTCATACAGGCCGGGATCAATAGAGCTCATGGCGGACAGATAGATAATGGAATCCCATCCGATGTTCTGCCAGATCCCGGAAAATGTGTAGATCGGCCGGAACATGTTGGAATACCCCAGAAGAGACGCATGCTCCGTTCCCGTCACCGCATCCACCAGCTGAGTCAGAATACCGCCCGACTGGGTAAAAATGTGGATCATTCCGCAGATAACCACCAGGGAAATGAAATGCGGCATATAGGTGATCGTCTGCACCACCTTCTTAAAGCGCATGGCCTTTATCTCATTCAGCAGCAGCGCCAGGATAATCGGGGATGTAAAGCCAAAGGCCAGTCCCCAGATATTGAGCATAAATGTGTTTTTCACTGTCCTGACAAAGTACGGACCGGACAGAAAGTCCTTGAAGTGCTTCAGTCCCACCCACTGGCTGTCGCCAAATCCCAGCAGCGGCTTATAATCCTTGAAGGCCAGAAGCACTCCCCACATGGGTGCATAGCAGAATACGATATACCACAGAAGAACCGGAACAAGCAGAAGATATGCAAAGGAATTCTTTTTCAAATCCTTTCTAAGCGCCGTCTTAAAATCTACCGTCTGTCTTAATCCGGTATTTTGTCTGGTTTTTATTTTCATAGCGGACTCCAATCCTAGATATGGGAAACTTTGCCCGGCCCCCGCGCCGCAAAGCGCGCAGGCCGGGACTGCTATCAGCTGCCGTTGTCAGATGCTGCTTTGACTATCTCGCATTATAACGATCCAGGGCCGCCTGCCACAAGGCGATGAATTCATCCATACCCTGCGCCTTTGCGTTCGCCAGGAATTCGTCATAAGCGTCTACAGGAAGCTGCCCCATAATAATCTTGGAGAAATACTCGTTTCTCATAGTGGACAGAATTGTTCCAAGCTCTCCCTCTCTGGCCGCTTCCTCCGGAGTGAAGGTAACAGGGGGCATGGTCAGTGTGGAGTCCATGTTCTTGGTCCAGTAATCGCGAATGTCGCCGGAATAACTGCCCTCCGCAGTGATCAGCGGATTGGAATTGTGTTCGTCCCGGATATCCGCACCGTCATGAATGCGATACTTCCAGATCAGGTTGCTCACCGGCTGGCCCTCGGGATCATTGTACATCAGCCCTTCTGCGAAGAAATAAGGCAGTCCGTTCTCATCAATCAGATGCACATCTCCGTAAGTGCCGTAGTTGTAAACCTCCCAGCCCTTCTTGGTATATGCAAAGTCGAGGAATGCGCAGGCCGCTTCCACGTTCTTGCACTGTGTCGTAACCGCCGCAACGGAACCTGTCTTCTTAAAATTACGGTAGGTCTGTCTTGACTGCTCTCCTTTGGTAAGAACCGGATTCAGAGCCGCAACAAAATCAATATCATTATCCTCTTTCCAATATCCCCACATAGTATCAGGGGAGTCCATCATAACCGCACAGTCGTCAGAAACCGCTTCCGCCATCCTCTGATTGAAATCCGCAGTAGCCCAGTCCGTATTCAAAAGGCCTTCCTCATACCAGCTCTGCATGGTGGCCAGATATTCCTTTGCCTTTTCCTGCCCGGGGCCCCATGCGGCTTTTCCGTTATCATCCACAAACATCCAGTCCCAAACGCCGTAAGCGCCATTGATAATACCTGTAAAAATCTGACCATAGGTGGAACCGTAATTCAGAGGCTGATCATATCCCTGCTCCTTGCAGGCCACCAGAAAGTCGTGAAGCTCGTCAATCGTCTCGGGTACCGGAAGTCCCGTCTTATCCAGCGCTTCCTGCTTAATCAGGAGTCCGAACCAGCACCATTCATTGTAGGGAGCGATGCCGTACACACCGCCAACCACACCCTCATCCGTGATGGTTGTCTTTCTGCGCTCTTCGTCGGAATTCCTCCATGCGGCGTAGTTTGGCATATATTCATCCAGAACATCCGTCAGATCCATGTATGCGCCTTCGTTAACGCCCGCGGCAATACCTCCCACATAGCGGTCGGCTCCGATGATAATGTCCGGAAGCTCTCCGCTGGCAATCATCAGGTTGAATTCCGTAGTCTCCTCTCCCAGTGCGGGAACGATAAAGTTCAGCTTGATCCCTGTCAGCTCCTCAAGCTGGTTAAATACACGGTGATCGTTCAGATCAGGACATACGGAGGACAGAATGGAGTTATTCGCCATCCAGACATCGAGCGTCACCTCCTCCTTCCACGGATAGGCGGAATAGTTATTGGGGATAACCTCGCTGAACACATCACCCAGATATGTATCATTCAGGGTAGTGTTTACCAGCTGGATCTCCTCCTCCGTAGGAGCCGTATTCCCGCGCAGCGCCGTAAGATCCTCTGCGCCGGAGCCTTCTGCCTCTTCCCCGGATCCCGAGGAAGCCTCGGTCTCTGATCCCGCAGCCTCCGTATCAGCCTTTTCCGTATCAGCCGCAGCGCCCGAGGACGGTGCCTCCGGTGTAGAACCGCAGCCTGCAAATATACCAATCGTCATTGTCACAGCCAGCAATAAACCAACAATCTTTCTTTTCATATGATTATTCCATTCCTTTCATTTTAGGTTAAAACACTTCCTCCTGCTGGGAATTCCCGTTTGCCACCTTCACCTTCATGACAAGTCCCTGTGCGTAGTCTCCGAACTTTTCCCCAAACAGATTCATTCCTCCCACATGAGGAGCATCCGGTCTCACTCCCAGCTTAAAGCTGATATAATTTCCCTTCTCCAAATGGAGCGAATCCAACGATAAATTCGAGCATTTGATATCGTCCTCATAGCAGCCCAGCGAGTTAATCTTAATTGACTTGTATAAGCCGAACTGCGTCATGGTATCTCCCCACCACTCAGGGTTCAGCCTGCCTCTCCTGCCGCCGAAATCTCCCGGCAGCGTCATGGTGACGATCTCCCGTCCGTTGATCCAGACAGAAATATCAGAGGGCCAGTCGTTCTGATAACCGGGCGCTTCCGAGCAGATTTCAAAAGAAAAGGACACTTCCTGAATCTGTCCGCTTCTGAGCAGATGCGTTGGAAAACGGTATTCCACAAAGCCGGTATTAAACCAGAGCAGCTGGGCCTGCGTCCGGTCCGGCCAGTAAAAGCTGGACGGAAAATCCTCAACGCCAAGATATCCCTTCTCGCTGATGATTCCGCAGTTTCCCTCAACCTCACAGTCAAAATAATTGCCTATAGGCATGGGAAACCGGAAGACCTTGCTGTCATCCTGATCCACCTTGTGCTTAAAAGCGTTCAGGTAAATATCCTCAAATGAGATGCCGCAGACCTTCTGTGCCCCGCGCACACCCGGCTGCTCAATCACGGAGATCATGCCCGCCTCCTCCAAAACCTTCACATGGAGTGCCGCCGATGACTGGGGCAGTCCGAACTCAGCCGCCATCTCGCTGATGTTTGCAGATCTCTCTATCAAGAGCTTCAGCATCTCAAGTCTTATCTCCGATGACAGGGCCTTCCCCACCAACGCAGTCTGCTGTAAATTTTTCAGATCAAGTGTTATCCTTTTCTTATTTGTTTTCAAGTTGATACCTCCTTCCTTTTCAGATTTGTTATGCTTTCCGGTTTATGACATAAATTATGTTTCTAATTTGTTTTTCCAATCTCATCATACGTTCACGCACCTCCTCTTGTCAATTGTTTAAAACATAATAATTGTTGGTTTATTTTTGTGTATATTTCACTACAAATTAAGATTTTCATTTTTAACTGCATGCTTTTTGTCTATTACTCACCAATATAAACCCCATTTATACCAATACTTTGGTTAAATAATCTATAGACTTTACAACATTTCTATTGTAACTTTAAGAAGGGCATTCCATTATTTTGCTTGAATTTTTACATTTATAACATTTTTTATGTTTTTAATTGTTTTCCAATTTTTCCATTAGCAACAGAAATAATGGAATGCCTGCACTATCAAATCCAATAACAGAAAGGTAAAAAAGTGAAGAAAACATTAAAACACGGATTGCCCGTCGTGGTGTCGGGAGCGGCTTTGTGCATCCTCGCCCTGTCGAGCATCCTGATATCGCTCCTTCACGGAAAGAGGACAGCACCTATGCAAACAGAGATTTATTTCAAAAATGATCTGACCCAAACCTGTTTTTCCAACGACCTTGGCGTGACCGACATCGGAGATCCCTTTGTTCTTAAGACCGAAGACGGCGGATATTATATGTACTGCACCTCCGCACCCAACGGCTTTTACTGTTGGCATTCCGACGATCTGGTTAACTGGGGCGACAAAAAAATGTGCTACATAAGAAAGCCGGATTCCTGGTGCACCGATTGCTTCTGGGCACCGGAGGTAGTATACCGCAACGAACAATATTATATGTTTTATACCGCAAAAAATCAATCAGGGAGCCTGCGCATCGGCCTTGCCGTCTCCTCCGCCCCCGACGGGCCGTTCGAGGATGTAAAAAACGAGCCTTTTTTTGATTTCGGTTACGCTGTTATTGACGCAAATGCATTTCTGGATGATAATGGAAATGCCTATCTGTACTATTCCAGAGACTGCTCCGAAAACAAGGACGGATATCTCAAGAAAAGCGAGATCTACGGAGTGCCGCTAAGTGACGATTTGCTCTCCATCCAGGGAGAAGCCGTAAAGCTTCTCACTCCGGAGCAGAAATGGGAAAAGGCACCCGGCGACACCTGGTGGAACGAGGGTCCGGAGATGATAAAGCACGACGGAAAATATTATCTCACCTACTCGGCGAATTTTTTTGCAAGCCCCTCCTACTCCCTGGGCTATGCCGTCAGCGACACGCCTCTGGGAACCTTTGTAAAGGCGCAGGAAAACCCTCTGCTGACCTCGGGTCTGCGCAGAGATGTCTCCGGCACCGGGCATCACAGCTTTACCGTGTCTCCCGACGGCTCACAGCTGTGGGCGGTATATCATTCCCATACCGACCTCACAAACCCTGGCGGCAACCGCAAGGTGAACATCGACAGGGCTGGCTTTACATCGGACGGAAGGCTTTTTATCAGCGGACCGACCACCTCCCTGCAGCCTCATCCCTCGGGAATTTCCTCTGCCGATGTAACCCCTCTCTTCCGGGCGTATAGCGGCAGCATGGAAACGCGGACGCAGGATGCCCCTTCGGAGGAGCTGCTCACCGACGGCCTGTTTTCCGTCTCCACAAGACACGCATGGATCGAGACGGAGCTTACGGCGCAGAACGGGATTGTACAGATAACTCTGATATCGGAGGAAAAGCTCCCCATCTGCGGTATTGCAGTCTATCCGGGCATTGACCATGAGAGCGATATTGCCGCAATTCGTCTGCGGGCGGGAGAAAAATCATTGTCGGAGGAGTTTGCGGTAAATGCGGACGCATCCCTGCCGCTGCTGCTGTACTTTGACGCTTATGAGACAGATACTATTGAGCTCTCCCTTTCTCTGCGGGAGGGTCTGGATCACATCCCTCTGTCGGAGATCAGTATTTTGTCCGAAAAGAAATGAAAGGAAAGACTATCATGAAAAGAACAGAATATCCAAGACCACAATTTATCCGCAAGGACTGGCAGAACCTGAACGGAACCTGGGACTTTGCATTCGACGACGAAAACCGCGCCGCCGCAGAACACTGGGAGCGGGACTCTCATTCTCTGAGCGGCAAAATCCAGGTTCCCTTCTGCTTTGAGAGCAGTCTGAGCGGCATTCATGATACATCCATGCATGACCGGGTTTTCTATAAAAGGCGTTTTTCCATTCCCGAAGAATGGAACGGAAAAAGAATCCTTCTGCACTTTGAGGCTGTTGACTATCAGTGCAGGGTGTTTGTCAACGGCATGCTCTGCGCTGCTCACACCGGAGGAAATATCGGATTTTGCGCAGATATCACCGACTGTCTCTCCCCGGGCAGCGAGCAGTCCCTTGCCGTGGCCGTCTATGACCCGTCAAAAGACGAGACCATTCCCAGAGGAAAGCAGTTCTGGGAGGAAAAAAGCGCCGGGATCTGGTACACCAGAACCACGGGAATCTGGCAGAGCGTATGGATGGAGCCGGTAGATCCCTGCCATATCTCTCACGTAAAATTCACGCCGGATATCGATACTGACACTGTCCTTCTGGAGGCCGAATTCTCCGGTTATATGGACGAAATGTATCTGGAGGCAGACATTTCCTTTCAGGGAGACGTGATCTGCAGGGATCGTTATCTGGTGAATAACAAAAGCATATTCCGCCGCAGCATTCACCTGTCAAAGGATCATATTTTCTGCGGATCCGCTCACGGAAAGCAGCGGCTGTGGAGTCCGGAAAATCCCGCGCTCTTTGATGTCACCTTCCGTCTGGTCGCAAACGGTGTCGTGACCGATACGGTTGAAAGCTATTTCGGCATGCGCAAGATTCACACAAAGGACGGAATCACTTACCTGAATAACCATCCCTACTATTTCAAGCTGGTTCTGGATCAGGGGTACTGGCGGGACGGCATCCTGACAGCGCCCTCCGACGAGGCCTTTGCAGAGGATATCCGCATCATGAAGGAAATGGGGTTCAATGGCTGTCGAAAGCACCAGAAGGTTGAGGATGCCCGCTTTT
>CAJUIO010000139.1 GCA_910586025.1 uncultured Lachnospiraceae bacterium | reverse complement strand
AGCTAAGTGAACAGCTTGAAGAAAAACCTGTAGACGTGATGTTTACAGGTTTTTGCATATTTGTGGAAAGAGAGGAGATGTATCAATGTCTGTGTATCGTATTGTATTCAGTCCTACCGGGGGGACGGAGAAGGTCACTGACCTGTTTGAGAAAGAATTTGGCGGGGAAAGTATTCGTATTGATCTGACTGATCCAAAAGCGGATTATTCGGGATACAGATTTTGCGGGGAGGATATCTGCATTGTATCTGTTCCTTCCTACGGAGGAAGGGTTCCTGACGCTGCCATATCGAGACTGCTCCAAATGAAGGGAGAAGGAGCTCGTGCAATTCTTATAGCAGTGTATGGAAACAGAGCTTATGAGGACACGCTTGTTGAACTGCAGGATACGCTTGAGTCCTGTGGATTCCTCTGTATAGCGGCGGTTGCCGCTGTTGCCGAGCACTCCATCATGCATCAGTTTGCCAGTGGAAGGCCGGACAGGGAGGATGGGGAGGAGCTTGCGGCCTTTGCGGCAGCCGTCCGCTCCAAGATGGATTCGGCGGTTGATTGCGAACGGCTTGACCTGCCTGGAGATCGACCCTACCGTGAATATAATGGGGTTCCCATGAAGCCCAGGGCCGGAAAGGCGTGTGTTCGGTGCGGGCTGTGTGCAGAGAAATGCCCGGTGGGAGCAATTCCAAATAGTGATCCATCCGAAACAGATACGGAAAGGTGTATTTCCTGTATGAGATGTATTGCTGTCTGTCCTCATAATGCCAGGAGCGCAAACAAAGCGCTTATTGCGGCTGCGGGGATTAAGATGAAAAAGGCCTGCAGTGATCGGAAAAGGAATGAATTATTTTTGTAAATCCCCGGAGAGGAAAAGGATATATCCTTTTTCTCCGGGGATTTTTAATTACAGAAAGTATGATTTAATCCTCAATGGCGGCTCTGCGGCTGTTGATCTTCTTAAAAACCGCCATATCAAATTTAGGCTTCCTGCCGTAGGTGTACAGACCGTTTACCTCCTGCTCCACATCATAGAGCTGGGTGTAGCAGAAACCGAACATGTGGGGATTATCCAGCAGGGAGTCTGTGAGACCCTGATACCTTTGGATAAACGCATCCTCTGTCTCAGGACCCTGGCCGTAGCCCCAGCTTTTTTCGATTTTATTTTCCACATCCCACTTGATACCGCCGTACTCGCTGATAAAGACGGGAACTCCCTTCACAGGCATCTGTCTGTGGGGATGTGTATCTTTAAGCGCTCCGCCCTGGGCAAAGTCAGCGTAGGATGCGGCAAATATTTCCGGATTCTGTTCGTAGTCATGAAGATCATAGATGTCCGTGATTACGTGATAGTTGCCGCTGGTATCAATACAGGGTCTGGTGGTGTCATAGAGCTTGGTCATGCGGTACACGACAGCCAACAGATCATTATCCTGCATCCGGCCGTCATAGTCCCAGGTTTCGTTAAAGGGACACCAGCCAATGATGGAAGGGTGGTTGAAATCTCTCTCAAGAACCTCCATCCATTCCGGAAGAAAATATTTGAGGCCGGCCTGTGCGCTGATATCCAGCCCCCAGCTTGCCTGCTCGCCCCAGACGAGATAGCCAAGCTTGTCGCAGTGATAGAGAAATCTGGGTTCAAACACCTTCTGATGGAGACGGGCTCCATTAAAGCCCGCATCCAGGGAAAGCAGGATATCCTGCCGGAGAGCTTCCTCTGTGGGCGCAGTGTAGATGCCGTCCGGATAGAATCCCTGATCCAATACCAGTCTCTGAAAGACGGATTTTCCGTTTATAAGAAATTTTTCGCCCTGGACTTTGATTTCCCGCATGCCAAAGTAGCTGTGTACCCTGTCTTCCCCGAAGGATAATTCCAGATCATAGAGCCTTCCCGCACCAGGCTCCCATAGATGAAGCTCGGAGAGAGTAAGGGTCAGAACAGCTCCGCGGGCGCTGACCTCTGTCCTGGCGTTTCCACAGACTTTACTTTCATAGAGCGCTTTTGCGGTAAGAGTGCCGCTTCCATGGGTCACGGCCTTGACGGTCAGGGTTCCCTCTGAGATATTGGGATAATACTGCAGCTTTTCAATGTAGCATTCCGGTACAAACTCCATCCACACGGTCTGCCAGATTCCGGTAGTCCTGGTATAATCACAACCCCAGGATTCATATCTGCTGCTCTGCTTGCCGCGGGGCTGTCTGCCGCTTACGGTATCATCTCCGGCATAGACGCAGAGATGATTTTCTCCTTCCAGGACCAGCTCCGTAATATCAAAACAGAAGGAGGAATAGCCGCCTTTATGTGTTCCGGCTTCCCTGCCGTTGATCCACACTCTGCATTCATAGTCCACAGCGCCAAAGTGGAGCAGGACTCTGCCGTGCAGCTGCCTCCCGGTTAGAATCACAGTCCGGTGATACCATACCGCGCGGATGAAATCTTTATGCCCCACGCCGCTCAGAGAGCTTTCAGGACAGAAAGGCACTGTGATTTTCCCGCCCAATTCGGTATTTTTGTATAATTTTCTGTGGATTCCGCTATTGCCAAAATCAAATTCAAAATCCCATTCTCCATTCAGATTTATCCATTCTGCCCGCTCCATCTGAGGCTGTGGATGCTCTGGCCTTGGTGTTGCTCCCATTCCTTTTCCTCCTTACATTTGTGCGACTTTCACCTTAACAACATTTTAATAGAAATCGGAAGGAGATTCTACAGATATTTGAAAGAAAAGAAGGAAATTAAAAAACTTGAAAATTTATATTGCCAAATATACTCAGTTGTGGTAAGATATTGTTCGTTAGGTTACCGGGTAGATGGTAAGGAGGACATGGCTCCGTGGTCAAGCGGTTAAGACATCGCCCTTTCACGGCGGTAACACGGGTTCGATTCCCGTCGGAGTCATTAAATACGCCAAAGCAGCATAGAATATAGCTGACAGGAGTATTTCGATTTTATATAGTATGGCGCAGTAGCCAAGTGGTAAGGCATAGGTCTGCAACACCTCGATTCACCGGTTCAAATCCGGTCTGCGCCTCTTAGAAACCTCGAGAATTTGATTTTCGGGGTTTTTTGTTATTTCATAGGAAAGACATTTGTACCCTCCGTGGACAAGGGGACACATGGAGGATGAGAAAGGAAGGCAATCATAATGACAGATTTTACATTAACGGCCAGGCGCAGGGGTGAACAGGAGGAATATACATCCCTGAGCGCAAATTTTCTTCACGCACAGTCCGGAAGCTCTTCCGGCACCGGGCAGCCGTCCGCTCCGCTGGTGCAGGAGATCGCGATCACGGCGGATGAGGCTTTTGAGGGCGTGATCCGTATTGCAATGCCGGTGCCTGCGGGCGCAGAGCGTTTTTTCCTGCCAGGGTTTTTATATGGCACGAATCGGGGGCAGGCTCCGCTGGTGGTGGACAGTAAATGTCCCCGTCTGCGTGAAAATGGCGAATTTCCGGCATCGCCATGGTGGATGGTGCGCAGTGACAGGCTGTCCCATCCCTGCGCCTTCGCCTATGGGAGCGGACGGCTGTCCGGCTTTGCGGCAGCTCCCTATTTTGTATCCTGCGGGAATCAGCGCAAAGCATGGCAGCCAGGCATACGGGGAGATTTTGACCAATATACAGGCTTCGGATGCTCCCTGAGGCCGGGAGAAGTGTGGTACACGCTGGGTTATGAGAATGCGCCATGGTTTTTCCTGGACTCTCATCAGTATTCTCCCCGGGCGCCGCTTGGCGGAAACTGCTTTAGACTGGAACGTGGCGAGACAGTGACGGTTCGTCTCTATCGTTTTGACATTCCGGCTGAGGATGAGAGAGCTCTTCACGATGCTTTGAAGTGGGTTTACGCACAGTATCATGAACCGCCCCGCCGTCTTGTCAGTGTACGGGAGACGGTTTGCGAGATTGCTTCCGCCATCTGCAGTGATGCATGGCTGCCGGAGCACCATACCTATTCCGGCTTTGTGTTCGACAGGGGAGATCATTTCGAGTATAATCCTCTGCCATCCATTTCATGGACCAACGGACTGTCTGCGGCAGTGCCCATGCTTATGGCATCTCTCCGGCTGAAGGATGAAGAAATGCGCCGGCAGGCGCTGGAGTGTATAGAGGATATTGTCGGACATTCCGTCAATGACCGCAGCGGCCTGCCCTATATGGTGAGGCAGGACGGCCAATGGAGCAATCGCGGCTGGTGGTATGACCGACAGCACACACCGGGGCATGCGGCCTATCTGGTGGGGCAGAGCGTGTATCTGATTTTGAAGGCATATGAATGGGAAAAGAGGGAATGCGGCATTAATCATGACGGATGGCTTGCCTTTGCCGAGCGTGTGATCGCGCGGACGGAGCAGAGCCGCAATTCAGATGGCGAATATCCGTATATTTTGTCCGAAAAGACCGGTGCGGGTCTGGAATATGATTCCTTTTCCGGGGCATGGTGCATGGCGGCTGCGGCGTACTATTCACTTCTTGCCGGGGACAGGACATACCTGAACGCCCTTATGCGCAGTGAGGAGTGGTATCATGACGCATATATCCGCCATCAGGAGTGTTATGGCGGGCCGCTGGACATTGACAAAAATATAGATTCGGAGGGGATCCTTGCCTATATCCGAGGAGTTCGCTGTCTTCATGAGATTACGGGGAAGGAGTATCTGCTGGATCATTTGCGGGATGCGCTGTATTATGAGTATACTTTCAAATTCTGTTACAACTCTCCGATTAAGGTTCCGCCGCTTGGCACGACAGGCTGGTCAAGCTGCGGGGGAAGCATTACGTCGGTAACCAATCCGCATATTCATCCCATGTCCTCTTCGATTATGGATGAAATGTTTTATTTTCTGTCTAAAAGGGAGGATGCCTATATCCGCAGCAGGCTGGAGGATACTCTGCTGTGGAGCTGTCAGTGCCACAATACTGTTGACGGGGAGTACGGCTACGGCAGGAAGGGCTGGATGTCCGAGAGATTCTGTCATAGTGAGGGCCTGGTCAAGGAGAAGTATCCGGATGGTACGCCGGCAAGCACCTGGTTTGCGCTGATGCCCTGGGCCTGCGGATCAATTCTCGAAGGCTTAACGGGTGAGATGTGGACGCGGACACTTGGCGGATGAATTCATATTCCCGTGGGATTACAGAATCCGAATCGGGGAAGAATAGATGGTGAGACGAAGAAAAGGGATGCGGGAGAGTGGATATGTGCGGCAGATATTATGTGGATGACGATACGGCAAGGGAGATCGAGAAGCTGATCCGGCAGATAGATGAAAAGAGGACACGGGGCTTTGGGAGCTTTGCGGGAAGGATTGAGGCGGGAGATATCTGTCCGGGAAAGGAGGCACCGATCCTGTCAGGAAAGGAAGGCTTGCTCTGCTTTGAATGGCAGCATTGGGGATTTCCCGGGTTTCAGGGTAAAAAGCTGATTTTTAATGCCAGATGCGAGTCCGCGCTGGAAAAGCCTCTGTTCCGGGAGAGCGTCCTGCACAGGAGAGTGGTGATTCCGGCGAAATGGTTTTATGAGTGGAATCTGAGAAAGGAGAAAAACACATTTCACAGAAAGGATGCGCCGGCGCTGTTTATGGCCGGATTTAGCAGGCGCTGTGAAGACGGAGATCATTTTGTGGTTCTCACCACAAAGGCCAATGATTCCATGAGGCCTGTACACGACCGTATGCCGCTGATCCTTGAGCGGGAGGAGATCACGGAATGGATGCTGGATGATACCAGAACGGAAAGCATTCTCCAAAAAATTCCCTGCCTGCTGGAGCGTCAGTCGGATTACGAGCAGCTGAGCCTGTTCTGACCTATACCGGCGGGCACTCGCATGTCTGTCTGGCCTGCTGTCTGTATACACGGATTAATTAGCATAAATTACCGCTTGAAATAAGAACGTGTGTTTGCTAGAATTCCCTTACAGGAGGTGAACATACGTTTGAAAAGCATAATTTTTCATATAGATGTAAACTCGGCCTTCCTCTCCTGGGAGGCCGTTTACCGTCTGGCGCATAGAGGAGAAAAACAGGATTTAAGAGAAACAGCGTCTGCCGTGGGAGGGGACATCACCCTGCGGCATGGAATTATATTGGCGAAGTCCATTCCGGCAAAAAGCTATGGAATAAAGACGGGCGAGACGATTCCGGAGGCCCGCAGAAAGTGTCCGGATCTGATACTGGTGCCGCCCGATTATAAATTATACGAGAAATGCTCTGCCGCATTTATGGAGATTCTGCGGGAGTATTCGGACGTGGTAGAACAGTACAGCGTGGATGAGGCGTTTGTGGATATGAGTACAAGCTGTCATCTCTTCGGCTCGCCCCGGGAGGCGGCGGAGCAGATTAAGGACCGTATCCGGGATGAACTGGGATTTACGGTCAATGTGGGGATATCCGACAATAAGCTGCTCGCAAAGATGGCCTCTGATTTTCGCAAACCCGACCGGGTGCACACGCTGTATCCGGAAGAAATCAAAGCAAAGATGTGGCCGCTTCCCGTATCAGATCTTTTCTTTGTGGGAAGAGCCACGGCCGGAAAGCTTTTTTCCATGGGGCTTGGGACTATCGGGGAGCTGGCGGAGGCGGATCCGGCCTGGCTGAAAAGTGTGCTGAAAAAGCAGGGAGAGATGATCTGGGGATTTGCCAACGGAATCGATCTTTCCCCTGTTCTGGAAAGACCGGCTGCCAATAAGGGATATGGGAACAGTACCACCACGCCTTTTGACGTGACGGATACGGAGACTGCAGATCAGATACTCCTGGCTCTTTGCGAGACAGTGGGGAGCCGTCTGCGGGCGGATCATGTACAAATCTGCGTGGTGTCCGTGGGAATCCGGTATGCGGAGCTGGCCGGGGGAAGCTTTCCCTTTGTCTCCCATCAGCGAGGACTGCAAAGTCCTACTAATCTCACATGGGAGATCTGCGGGGAGGCCCGGCATCTGTTCCGGGAGCTGTGGAACGGCAGACCCATCCGCCGCCTGGAGGTACACACGGGCAGGGTAAACGGGGAGGATCCCGGAAGGCAGATGAGTATTTTTGACGAGATTGATTATGAGAAGCTTGGCAGAATGGATCATGCCGTGGATGGAATACGGAGCCGCTTCGGAGCGGATGCGGTGATGCGGGCTGTATTTTTAAACCGGCCGATTAAGCATATGAGCGGGGGAATGGGAAATACTCTGTAATTAAATTGGAAGAGATGAAGGAGGGACGGGTGATGGCTTTCGGAATTGGAACAAATCCGCCGCAGGCGGATGCGGGAAACGTCAGAGGAACACAGAGGAGGATCGCCTGCGAGTGCTGGTTTACCAGTACGGGCAGAATCATGCCGCTGATGCTGAAAATACAGGATGAGGACGGCCAGATCCATACCATCCGGGAGATTACGGTGCATTCCCAGGAGAAAAAGCGGTATGCGGGTGTGCCCTCCATAGAGTATGACTGTACTCTGACACTTCGTGGAAAGAGTGTGAGGGCATGGCTGATTTATTATCAGTCGGAAAACAGGTGGGTGGTCAATTTCCGATAAATTTTGCGGAGCATAGTTTAATGAAGCCAGGGCAGACCGCAGGGGCCAACTGATTTTTATGAAAATCCAATGAATAAATAGAAGCGGAATTTGTTTTGTGGTAAAATGATCTTATCTTTTCGTGTCAGACCGGCGTTCGGAGCCAAACCGCACACTGCGAAACTCAAAATCTTGAAGCTTAGCCTTGCGGCATAGACAAATCACCGCAGGTACGCTTGCGCTACTTGTCGCTCGCAGCGGTGCGTAAGGCGCTAGAACACAGCGCCTAAACACCGGCGGCTCCAAAGTACCTTGCTTGCGATTTGTCTATGCCGCAAGGCAGATATCCATAAAAGTTTAGCTCCGCAGTGTGCGGTTTGGCTCCGAACGCCGGTCTGACACCGAAAAGATATTCTTGAGTAAATTACCGGAGCCGCCCCGGGCGGCGGAATGTGAGGA
>CAJUIO010000138.1 GCA_910586025.1 uncultured Lachnospiraceae bacterium | reverse complement strand
AGGCCGGATTAAAGCTATAATATTGAAACAAAAAAGAATTCTTATGCTATAATGGATAAGAGTTCTTTTTTGTCGGGAGGAAAAAATTTTTATGTTCGATATCCAGGAGGAATTAAAGAAGCTTCCCAAGTGTCCGGGAGTATATATCATGCATGACGAGGCGGATGCGATTATCTATGTGGGAAAGGCGGTAAATCTGCACAACCGGGTCAGATCCTACTTCCGAAAGAATATAGGGAGGGGGCCGCAGATCGACAAGATGGTTACGCTGATCAGCCGTTTTGAATACATTGTCACGGATTCGGAGCTGGAAGCGCTGGTGCTTGAAAACAACCTGATCAAGGAGCACCGCCCCAAGTACAACACCATGCTGAAGGATGACAAGACTTACCCTTATATAAAAGTGACTGTGGGGGAAGAATATCCAAGGGTGCTGTTCTCGCGTCAGATGAAAAAAGACCGCTCCCGGTATTTCGGCCCCTATTCCAATGCGGCGGCGGTTAAGGATACCATAGAGCTGATCAACAAGCTGTATCAGCTGCGGACCTGTAACCGCAATCTTCCCAGGGACTGCGGGAATGACAGGGCCTGCCTGAACTATCATATCAGACAGTGCTCGGCCCCCTGTCAGGGAAATATTTCCGGCGAGGCATACAGGGAGCAGGTAAAAAAAGCCCTGGACTTTCTGAACGGGAGCTATCAGGAAATACTGAAGGAGCTGGAAGGGAAGATGAAGCAGGCTGCGGAGGATCTGGAGTTCGAGGAAGCGATCCGTTACCGTGACCTGCATAACAGCGTAAAGCAGATCGCACAGAAGCAGAAGATCACGGACAGCGACTGTGAGGACAAGGATATAATCGCTCTTGCCTGCGATGAGCATGATGCGGTGGTGCAGGTGTTTTTTATCCGAGGGGGCAAGCTTATGGGCCGGGAGCATTTTTATATGACTCATGTGGCACAGACCCCGAGGCCGCAGATCCTTCTGGATTTTGTGAAGCAGTTTTATGCGGGGACGCCCTTTATCCCCAGAGAGCTGATGCTGCAGGAGGAGATCGAGGATATTGAGGTTCTGGAGCAGTGGCTCACGAAGCGCAGGGGGAGCCGGACTTATATCAGGGTGCCGAAGATCGGAACCAAGGAAAAGCTGGTGGAGCTTGCCGTCAAGAACGCCCAGCTGGTGCTGTCTCAGGATAAGGAGCGCATCAAGAGGGAGGAGGGCAGAACCATTGGAGCCGCAAAGGAGATCGGAAGGCTGCTCGGCCTCGAGAATGTAAACAGAATGGAGGCCTATGATATCTCCAATATCAGCGGATTTGCCAATGTGGGCTCCATGATTGTCTATGAAAAAGGCAGGCCAAAGCGCAGCGATTACAGGAAGTTCCGGATCAGGACAGTGTCCGGCCCGGACGATTACGCCTGCATGAAGGAGGTTCTTACCAGACGATTCCTGCATGGGATGGAGGAGCAGCAGGAGCTGGATGAGAAGGAGATTGACCACGAGTTCGGAAGCTTTACCAGGTTTCCGGATATCATCATGATGGACGGCGGAAGAGGACAGGTGAACATTGCCCTGGGAGTGCTGGAAGAGCTTCAGATCCGGATCCCGGTCTGCGGTATGGTGAAGGATGACAATCACAGGACGAGAGGACTTTATTTTAATAATCAGGAGATACCCATAGACAGAAATTCCGAGGGCTTTAAGCTGATCACCCGGATTCAGGACGAGGCGCACCGATTCGCCATCGAGTATCACAGATCTCTCCGAAGTAAATCTCAGGTGAAATCCGTGCTTGACGAGATACCGGGAGTGGGACCGGCAAGGAGAAAAGCGCTGATGAGGCATTTTAAATCCATCGAGGAGATAAAGAACGCCGAAGTGGACACACTTTCCGGGGTGGAGGAAATTCCTCTTAATGTTGCCCGGGATATTTACAATTTTTTCAGGAAATAGTAAACTGAAGACAGTATTACTATTATATATGGCAAAGCGCTGCAAAAGCGGCGCATGAATGTTTAGACCAAAAAGGAGCAGGTATGTCAAGCATCAAACTGGAAAGTATTATCGAGAAGATGAAATTGGAAAATCTGACCCCGGAGCTGGATATTTCCAAAATCAAGATAACCCAGCCGGATATCAACCGGCCCGCACTGCAGCTTGCAGGCTATTTTGAGCATTTTGAAGCTACGAGGCTGCAGGTGGTGGGCTTTGTGGAGTACTCTTATATGGAAGGGCTTCCGGAGGAGCGTCAGAGAGAGATTTATACGAAATTCATCAGCAATGAGATTCCCGCAATCGTTTTCTGCAGGGAATTAAAACCGGACAGGCTTTTCATGGAGACGGCGGTGGCGAACAAGGTGCCGATCCTTATGACAAAGAAGTCAACCTCGGCCTTTATGGCGGAGATTATCCGGTGGCTGAACGTGAAGCTGGCTCCCTGTATTTCCGTGCACGGCGTGCTGGTGGATGTCTACGGCGAGGGTGTGCTGATCACCGGCGAGAGCGGAATCGGCAAATCAGAGGCAGCGCTTGAGCTGATCAAGAGGGGACACCGTCTTGTGACTGACGATGCCGTGGAGATCCGGAAGGTGAGCGATGACACGCTGGTGGGTTCCGCACCGGATATCACCAAGCATTTTATTGAGCTTCGTGGTATCGGGATTGTGGATGTGAAAACGCTGTTCGGTGTTTCCAGCGTGAAGGACACTCAGAATATCGATCTGGTCATACGCCTCGAGGACTGGGACAAGGAAAAGGAGTACGACAGGCTCGGGCTTGAGGAGGAGTATACGGAGTATCTGGGAAATAAGGTGGTCTGCCACAATATTCCCATCCGGCCGGGGCGTAATCTGGCTATTATATGCGAATCTGCGGCCATCAACCACCGTCAGAAGAAGATGGGCTATAATGCGGCGCAGGAGCTGTACCGGAGGGTTCAGGAATCCCTTGCCAGAAAACGTGACGAGGACGACTGAGGCCGTGAACTTTTGAATGCGGAAGAACCGGTGAGACTTATCAAAAACAGGAATATTTAAAAAATAAAGAAATAAAAATAAAACAGGGGGCAGGACGTATGAAAAATTATGTATTTGGAGTAGACATCGGGGGAACAACGGTAAAGCTTGGATTATTCGACACACAGGGGAATGTGCTGGATAAATGGGAAATTCCCACAAGAACAGAGGATAACGGTTCCCACATCCTTCCGGATATTGCGGAGAGCATCCGGGAGAAGACAAAGCTCATCGACAGGGACTCCATTGCCGGAGTTGGCGTGGGAGCGCCGGGACCCATCGACGGGGACGGAGTGGTGCACCGGGCGGTGAACCTGGGATGGGGAACCTTCAGTATAAAGGATACGCTTGAGGATCTTCTGAATTTACCTGTCATGGCAGGAAACGATGCCAATGTGGCGGCCCTCGGAGAGATGTGGATGGGCGGCGGACAGGGCTGCAGGGATCTCATTATGGTTACGCTGGGAACAGGAGTCGGCGGCGGCATCATTGTCAAGGGCAAGATGCTCACCGGATTTACCGGTGCGGGCGGAGAGATCGGCCACATGCACGTGGAGGACCGGGAGGAGGAAACCTGCAACTGCGGCAATAAGGGATGTCTGGAACAATACTCCTCCGCTACGGGAATTACCAGACTGGCAAACCGCCTTCTGGCATCCTGCGACAGGGACAGCGTGCTGCGACAGGGAGAGGTTTCGGCCAAGACGGTGTTTGACGCAGTGAAGGCCAGGGATCCTCTTGCCGTGGAGGTTGCGGAAAAGTTCGGAAAATATCTGGGCGACACTCTTGCGTCCATCGCCTGCGTGGTGAATCCGGAGACGATCGTGATCGGAGGAGGCGTGTCCAAGGCGGGAGAGGTTCTGATAGATTTCATCAGGCCAAATTACGAGAAGAACGTGTTCTGCGGCAGCAGGGAAGTGAAGTTTTCTCTGGCTACGCTGGGAAACGATGCCGGTATTTACGGTGCGGCAAAATTGGTATTGGATATGGAGAGTGTGTAGAAGGTGCAGGGAATAAGCAGGGTTGTTTTGGAGGTTATTAAGCAGTACGTACCAAAGGACGATATTCTGGAGAGAGAGCCCATGAAGGGTCATACCACCTTCCGGATAGGGGGAGAGGCAGCCTGCTTTGTGCGGATCAGCAGCGAGGATCAGCTGAGGGATCTGCTTCATTATCTGAGACAGGTGGAGCTTCCGTACTTTATTCTTGGAAATGGAAGCAATCTGCTTGTGAGTGACGAGGGCTATGATGGCATTATTCTTCAAATCGGGGACCGATTCGGGAGGATAGAGACAGAAGGGACACGGATGAAGGTTCAGGCGGGAGCTTTACTTTCGGCAGCCGCAAGGTGCGCCATGGAGCATGGGCTTACGGGGCTTGAATTTGCATCCGGTATTCCTGGCACCATAGGCGGAGGCGTTGTCATGAACGCAGGCGCCTACGGCGGAGAAATGAAGCAGGTGGTGCGCCAGGTCACGGTTCTTGGCAGCCAGGGCGAGATCCTGACCCTTGACGGAGAAGAAATGGAATTCGGCTACAGAACCAGCGTGATCAGAAACCGGGGCTTTATTGTTCTGGGAGTGACGCTCGAGCTGGCCTGCGGAGACAAAAAGGAGATTCAGGCCAGAATGGAGGAGCTCGCCAGAAGAAGGCGGGAAAAGCAGCCGCTTGAATATCCCAGCGCCGGGAGCACCTTCAAGAGACCGGAGGGATATTTTGCGGGAAAGCTGATCATGGATGCCGGGCTTGCGGGATTCCATGTGGGCGGTGCCGGCGTGTCCGAAAAGCACTGCGGCTTCGTGGTGAACGACGGCGATGCCACGGCCCGGGATGTGGCGGAAGTGATAAGAGAGGTTCAGGAGAAAGTAAAGGATAAATTCGGGGTTTCTCTGGAAAGGGAAATTATTTATCTGGGCAGGATATAGGGAGGAAGCATGCGGTTTGTAGTAGTGACGGGAATGAGCGGAGGCGGAAAGAGTACGGCCCTGAGAATGCTTGAGGATGTGGGGTTTTACTGTGTTGATAATCTGCCGGTTCCCCTGATTGAGAAATTTGTGGAGCTGATTGCCATGCCGGGCAGCGAGGTGAACAAGGTGGCCCTGGGGCTGGATGTGCGGGCGGATCAGCCCTTTGAAGACGCAAGACGGGTTCTGGAAAAGCTGCGGGAGGCCGGCTACAGCTTTGAGATCCTTTTCATGGAGGCCGGCGACCAGACACTTCTCAAGAGGTATAAGGAGACCAGAAGGCTTCATCCGCTTTCCCTGGACGGAAGAGTGGAGGACGGCATACTCAAGGAGAGAAAGATACTGGAGAGTACCCGGGGTAAGGCGGATTATGTGATAGATACCACAAATCTTCTGACCAGGGAGCTGAAAGAGGAGATCGACCGCATTTTTGTGCAGAACGAGGAGTACAACAGTTTAATGGTGACGATTCTCTCCTTTGGATTTAAGCATGGGATTCCGGCGGATGCCGATCTTGTATTTGACGTGAGGTTCCTGCCTAACCCGTTTTATATCGACGAGCTGAAGTATAAGACGGGGAACGACAGGGAGGTCCAGGACTACGTCATGAGCTTTACCGAGGCCCATATTTTCATCGAAAAGCTCTCTGACATGCTGGAATTCCTGATTCCAAATTATGTAAATGAAGGAAAATATCAGCTGGTGATCGGAATCGGGTGTACAGGGGGAAAGCACAGAAGCGTTACACTTGCCAACAGGTTGTATGACCGTATGAAGAACAGGGGGAATTACGGTCTTAAAATAGCTCACCGTGACGTGGGACAAGGAATTTAGGTGGTTTTATGTCATTTTCAACAGAGGTAAAGGAGGAACTGGAAAAGGTCGTTTCCGGTTCAAGACATTGCCAGCTGGCCGAGATCGCCGCAATCGTACATTTTGGATGTACAATCAGCGAGGATGCGGACGACGGGAAAAAAGTACTCCTTCAGGCGGAAAATGAAGCGGTCAGAAGAAAGTACTTTACATTATTGAAAAAAACATTTATTATAAATACTGGTACTGTGAAAGTGCTTCAGGCGATCAGAGTGTTTGACGGGGACAAACAGGTAAGATCGCTTCAGGAAGGGGTGAACACTCTCCTGGTTAAGAACAGCTGCTGCAAAAGGGCTTTTCTTAGGGGCGCTTTTTTGTGTGTCGGTTCCATGAGCGATCCTCTCAAGGGTTATCATCTGGAATTTGTGTGTGATTTCGAGACACAGGCTCTGCAGCTGCAGGAAATTTTGCACAGCTTTGAGGTAGAGGCCAAAATAGTAAGGCGTAAAAGATACTATGTTGTATATCTGAAGGAAGGCGCGGGAATCGTGGACCTGCTCAATATCGTGGGTGCGCACAGATCTCTCATGAATCTGGAAAATCTGAGGATTGAGAAGGAAATGCGCAATTCCATTAACAGGCAGGTGAACTGTGAGACCGCCAATATAACAAAGACGGTGAATGCCGCAAGCAAACAAATTGAGGATATCCTTTTCCTTCAGAAGCATGTAGGGCTTTCGGGCCTTCCTGATAATCTCCGGGAAATGGCACAGGTCCGTCTGTCCCATCCGGAAAGCTCCCTTCAGGAATTAGGAGGTTACCTGAATCCGCCGGTTGGTAAGTCCGGTGTTAATCATAGATTGCGAAAGCTGAGTGAAATGGCTGACAGAATCAGAGCCTAAAGGAGGAGTTATTATGACAGAGAAGCTGATCGAGATTAAGATGGCGGAGGACTTGGATGCAAGACCCATTGCGATGCTGGTACAGATAGCGAGCAGACATGAGAGCAGTATTTATCTTATGGCCGAGGGCAAGAAGGTAAATGCGAAGAGCATCATGGGCATGATGAGTCTGGTATTGAATCAGGGTGAATCAGTGGCAGTTGTGGCGGACGGAAAAGATGAGCATGAGGCAATTGCGCATATAGGTGATTACCTGAGCGGTAAAACTGAATAGGAAAGAAATGAGCATCACGCTTTGACGCGGGGTGCTCTTATGTTTTTTGGACTGACAGGAGGCGCAGATGAGCAGGAGGAAAATGCTTTTTATCTATAATCCAAGGGCCGGAAAAGCGCAGATTCGTAGCAATCTTCTGGATATGATTGACGTATTCACAAGAGCAGGCTATGAGGTGACGGCCTATCCCACCCAGGCCAGGGGAGACGGCATCAAGGCTGTGGTGGAAAAAACGCCCGGCTTTTATGACATGGTCGCATGCAGCGGAGGAGACGGCACGCTTGACGAGGTGGTGACCGGGATGATGCAGTGTGAGGAAAAGCTTCCGGTGGGCTATGTGCCGGCAGGGAGTACCAATGATTTTGCGGGGAGCCTTCATATTCCAAAGAACATGGCAAAAGCGGCGCGGATTATCGTGGAGGGAAGGGATTTTGCCTGCGATATCGGGCGGTTTAATCATGATTTCTTCGTGTATATTGCGGCGTTTGGAATTTTTACGGATGTCTCTTACGAGACGAGACAGGATGTAAAAAACGTGCTGGGCCATATGGCCTATATATTGGAGGGAATGAAGCGGATCTCGGGTATTCAGTCGTATTCCATGAGAGTGGAATGCAACAGTCAGGTGATTGAGGGGGATTTCATTTTTGGAATGATAACCAACTCCACCTCGGTGGGCGGTTTCAAGCGGATCACCGGAAAATACGTTCAGCTGGACGACGGGGAATTTGAGGTCACCCTGATCAAACGTCCGTCAAACCCCATGGAGCTGAATACCATTATGGCGGCTTTGCTCAGCCAGAACATCAACACGGATCTGATGTACTGCTTTAAGGCATCGTCCCTTCGGTTTGAGTCGGGGGAGGAAGTGGCGTGGACCTTGGACGGTGAATTCGGGGGAAGGCACTCGGAGGTGGAGATCGAGAATCTCAGGCAGGCCATGAGCATCCGCGTGCCGGATAATATGCAATAATTCATAAGGAAATCAATTGTTAAAAATGGATTTCCGTGAATAGAAGAAAAAAGCTCTTTGCATTTATGTGTCTATCTGTTATAATAAAGTAAAAATTTAACAAACACTCTTAACAAAGAAAGGATGATTAAAAATGCCATTAGTAACAACCA
>CAJUIO010000137.1 GCA_910586025.1 uncultured Lachnospiraceae bacterium | reverse complement strand
CAGGAATTTTTCTATCCGATAGACGATCCCGTAACAGGGAGACATGGCGTACCCTGGGATCTTGTGCCATCCTTCTGGAGCGGAGATCCTTTGATGCTTTCGCAGGAGGACTGGGTAAAGGCCGAGATCATGCGGCAGAATTCTGATATTCCCCAAAAGCGGGAGGAGGTTTTCCGGAATCTTGACAAACTGGTTGAAAAGTATGGCTATGTGAGAGATCACAATTTCTACCGTGCCGTGGGAAAGAAGCCTGTTTTTATCACGGCCACAACCTCCCCTGACAATGCGGAGCATGTAAAGCATCCCTCCGGCGGCGAAAAGGAACCCGTGATTGTGATTTTCTGTCATCTGGGTGCGATCTGCATGATGCTCTCCCACCTGATCAATATTCCTTTTCCGCTTCTGGCTCACGGGTTTTTCCTTCCTCCCACATCGCTCACCATTTTGGCGACGGAGGAGCGTTGGGACAATGAAGCGTATTTCAGAGTGCAGGCGATGGGGGACGTACACCATCTTCTTGCAGGCGGGGAGCCGGTGGCTCAGGCGGGATATTTCGCCAGTCCGTTTCAATATTAGAGAACGTTATTTTGGTATAAAAGGAAAAAGAGGCTGTCTCACGGGAATCGTGAAACAGCCTCTTCCAAATTAATTTATTCCTCTGTCGTATCTGCCTGCGCCTCATCCTCAGCGGAATCCTCTCCGGACCCTTCCGCCTCATTCGAGGTATCTTCCAAGGCCTCCTCCCCGTCCGTATCCGTTGCGGTATCTACGGTCAGATATTTCAGGTTTCCCTTGGGATCGGATACCTCATACTTTTCCTCAAGAGAGGCAACATACTCTGAGGTTTTATTGGAGGAGAGCAGGCTGGAAATGCTCTCGTCATCCGCCTCGTCATAATATTTCCTGCCAAACTCCACCACATAGTACTGATGTCCGGTCTCATCCTCAACAGCCGCAAGATCGCCCTCGGCTCTCGCATCATCATAAAGCCATTCGCTGATCGCATAGGGAACGGAGGAATAGTTATAGCCCTCGCTTAAAGAGGCATCCGAATCCTCGCTCTCATAATTCGCCTTTTCCTCTTCAGAGGCATTCTGAATGCACAGCTCCTTGAATTCCGTTCCGTCCTCGCGGGCGCTCACAAAAGCATCCGCCTTTTCCTTAAGCTCCTTCATGGCCTTTTCGATATCCTCTTCGGAGGCATCCTCGGCAAGATCAGATCGAAATACGAAGCTTCTGTAATCCACCTTGTCATAGTTCTGTTTGTTTTCCTGATAATAAGCTTCCACTTCCTCCTCGGAGGGCTTGTTCTCCTCAAGCATGCTGCTGTAATAGGCGGAAGCAAACAGGCTGTCCTTCATGAAAGGTGACACATTGCTTTTGGAGGCATATTTGCCAAACATGGACTTATAATAGTCGGAGGCCGAAGCACCGGCGGTCTTGGCCGCTTCCTCAATGCTTGCGATTCCCTCCTCATACTCTGCGGTGGTATCATGGACAAAGCCCTTTTCCTCCGCATCCTCAAGCAGTGCGTGAATCTGCGTGATCTGACCTACTGTCATCTCGTCGAACATGTCCTTCCAGGTGAGGTCATCCGTGTAGGGCTGATCCGCAAAGTCTCTGGAAGTGTCGAGTCCCATGTAAGGCAGAATGGACGAATAGCTTGTCAGATAATTATTGACCGTGTTGTTATAGTAATAATCAAACTCAAGCTGAGATACCTTTCGATCTCCTATTTCAATATAGGTTCCCTTAAGGGCGTTTTGTCTGCTGTAAACGGAATATCCGATACTTGCCACAATCACAAGAACCAGGGCGATTCCTATGCAGGAAGATGTGATTTTAAAAATTTTATCATCACGTTTATCCTTCTCTTCCTTCGCCTTTCTGGCAGCCATCTTTCTATCATATTTTGTCTGAATCTTCTGCTCCTCTTTTACCTCAGGTGTGGTTTTCCTGGCCATTTGTAAAGCTCCTCCTCGCTATCAAGCATTTTTTTCACTGACACAATCTATAATTTAACAGAAAAATGTGTCTATCCTGTGAATACCTTTGCTATTTTAGCATACATTTTGGCAGGTTGACAATACTAATCCCTATTTCTGATTAATATAATTTACCAGCCCCTGGGCATCAATGATTTTCTGCATGAATTCAGGGAAGGCCTGTCCCTTAAATTCCGTTCCCTTTGTGAGGTTTCTGATCCTGCCGGAATCGAAATCAACCTCCACCTCATCTCCCGCCTCAATTCCCCTGGAAGCCTCGGGACACTCAATGATGGGAAGTCCGATATTGATGGCGTTCCGGTAAAAGATTCTGGCAAAGGTCTCTGCGATTACGCAGCTTACGCCTGCCGCCTTGATGGCAATGGGAGCGTGCTCTCTCGAGGAGCCGCAGCCGAAATTCTTGTCGGCCACAATAATATCCCCCTCCTTCACGTTCTTTATGAAGTCCTTGTCGATATCCTCCATACAATGGGCTGCAAGCTCCGCAGGATCCGAGGAGTTCAGGTATCTTGCGGGAATAATCACATCCGTATCCACGTTGTCGCCATATTTAAAAACAATTCCTTTTGCTGCTTTCATGATTGCGCTTTCCTTTCTATTCTCAATTTAATCGTCCGTCTCATTACAGCTGACAGGGACAGGAAATCTTTCCGGTGACGGCGCTTGCAGCCGCCACGGCGGGGCTTGCAAGATAAATTTCAGAATCCACATGCCCCATACGTCCCACAAAGTTGCGGTTTGTGGTGGAAACGCATCTCTCGCCCTGGGCGAGAATTCCCATATAGCCTCCAAGGCAGGGACCGCAGGTGGGCGTGCTCACCACTGCTCCGGCCTCGATAAAAATCTTCAGAAGTCCTTCCTCCATGGCCTGCATGTAGATTGCCTGAGTGGCCGGTATCACGATACAGCGGATTCCCTTTGCCACATGTCTTCCCTTTAACACCTCGGCCGCAATGCGCATGTCGTCAATCCGTCCGTTGGTACAGGAGCCGATCACAACCTGGTCGATCCTGATATCCTCCGTGATCTCGTCAATGGTTCTGGTGTTTTCCGGAAGATGAGGAAAAGCGATGGTGGGACGAAGGGTGGAAAGATCTATGGTATATTCCGCATCATAGACCGCATCCTCATCCGCCTCATAGATCTTGCAGGTCTTTTTGGAATGCTCCTTCATATAGGCGATGGCCGCATCATCCACCGGGAAAATTCCGTTCTTTCCGCCCGCCTCGATAGCCATGTTGGCAATGGTAAAGCGGTCGTCCATGGTAAGGTTTTTGATGCCGTCCCCGGTAAATTCCATGGATTTGTACAGGGCTCCGTCCACGCCGATCATGCCGATGATGTGGAGAATCACGTCCTTGCCGCTGACCCACTTTGCGGGTTTTCCCGTGAGAATGAATTTAATGGCTCCGGGCACCTTGAACCACGCCTTTCCGGTAGCCATTCCCGCCGCCATGTCCGTGCTGCCAACCCCGGTGGAAAACGCGCCGAGGGCTCCGTAGGTGCAGGTATGGGAATCGGCTCCGATAATCACGTCTCCTGCAACTGTCAGTCCCTTTTCCGGAAGAAGCGCATGCTCGATCCCCATTTCTCCTACCTCGAAATAGTTGGTGATCTCGTTGCGGTATGCAAACTCTCTCACGCATTTACAGTGCTCCGCCGATTTGATATCCTTGTTCGGGACAAAATGATCGGGAACGAGGGCGATCTTATCCTTGTCAAAAACGCCGTCCACCTTCATTTTTTCCATTTCCCTGATAGCTACCGGGCTTGTGATATCATTGCCAAGCACCAGATCCAGATCCGCCTCGATGAGCTGGCCGGCTTCCACCTTGTCAAGCCCCGCATGCGCCGCCAGTATTTTCTGGGTCATTGTCATTCCCATGGTCTGTTACCTCCTGTCATATTTTTGATAATCTTACTAACTGAATCTGATTTTACCATAGATTGGCGGAAATGAAAAATAGTATCTCTTCATATTTATCATAACTTGAAGTTATAGAAAGAAAGCGGTACAATGATGAATAATTATAGATGATGGGAGGAAAAAGAATGGAACAGAACCTGAATCTCTATCAGATCTTTTATGAAGTGGCCGGATGCCGGAATTTCTCGGTGGCGGCCAAGAAGCTGTATATCACCCAGCCGGCTGTGAGCAAAGCCATATCCAGGCTTGAGGAAAGCCTGGATACCGTGCTCTTTTACCGCTCCTCCAGGGGCGTTTGTCTGACCCCTGAGGGTGAGGTGCTCTGCCGTCACGTGGAACAGGCGCTTACATCCCTCAAAGCCGGGGAGGATCAGATACGGGCCTTCGTATCCCAGAAGGTAAGCCGTCTGTCCATCGGGGTCAGTACCACTCTCTGCAAGTACGTGCTTCTGCCGCTTCTTAGAACCTTTATCACGGAAAATCCCAATATCAAGATCTCCATCTCCTGCCAGTCCACCTCCAGCACGATTGCCGCCCTGCAGGAGGGAGCCATTGATATCGGGCTGGTCGGCCTGGGACATCTGCAGGATGACGGGAGCCGCCCGATTACCTGCCTGCCCCTCAAAACCATCGAAGATATTTTCGTGGCTTCCGATACCTATCTCTCCCCCTTTTACGGCAAATATGGAGGAGATCTCTTTGATGAGCCTGATTTTCTGAACGAAGCCTCCTTTATCATGCTTGACAGGGAAAATATTTCCCGGAAGCATGCGGATTCCTTTCTTGCCGCGCATCAGATCGAGCTTACCAATATCATCGAGGTCAATCATATGGACCTGGCAATCGAATTTGCCAGAGCCGGACTTGGAATCGCCTGCGTGATCGGCGAGTTCGTGAAGGATGATCTGGAAAAGGGAGCTCTCGCGGAGGTAAGGCCGGGCCATAAGGTGCCAAAGCGACAGATCGGGTTTGCCTATTCTTCCAGATCACCCCTGTCCTCCTCCATGGAAAAGCTGATACAATATTACCAGACAAGAGTCTAGCCGACATCTACTGCGCCACCGTATACAGCGCATAGAAGTAGCCCTTTTTCTCCATCAGCTCCTCGAAGGTTCCCCTCTCCTCAATCCGTCCGTCCCGGAGTACCAAAATGCCGTCATAGCGCCTAAGCAGCGCTTCCTCTAACGTGTGAGTCACCACAATGCGCAGGATCCCCTCCTGATCCAGAATATCGTTGGAAACCTGCCAGGCGGTCTTTGCGTCCAGGGCCGCCGTTGCCTCGTCAGCAAGGAGAACCGATGACTTTTTCAGAAGGCTCCGGGCAATGGAAATTCGCTGCCTCTCACCGCCGGAGAGCCCCTTGCCGTTTTCGCCGCACAGATAGGAACCATCGTGATCCGCAAGCAGCTCATTCAGGTGGGCGTGGCTGATGGCCTGCCTGATTTCCTCCTGCGGAAAGCTGCGGAACATGGTGATATTGTCCTCAATGGAGGCCTGAAACACAAACACATTCTGCTGGATCATGGAGATCATTCCGTACAGAGAACCGGAATCAAGCTCCCGGAGCTCCGTATCGTCAAAAAGAATCTGACCGCTGTAATCCATGCCGGATCCCATGAGAAGATTTAACAGCGTGGATTTTCCGCTTCCGCTTCCGCCCACCACCGCATAAGCCCCTCCGGCCTCAAAGACAGCCGAGATCTCATGCAAAACTTCCTTTTCCGGCCCATAGCCAAAGGACACCCGGTCAAGACAGATCCGGGTTTTGAGCCGGTCCATCTCCCTGCTGTTTTGCGGGGAAGAATTCTTTTCCAGGGCATCCGCCAGCTTGCCGATCAGCCCCGTTGCGGCCCTGCGGCTTGCGAGAAGTCCCGGAAGCTCGGCAATGGGTTCAATCATAAAATTCATGAGGTTCACAAACATAATCACTACTCCAGGGGTTAATCCCCGATCCGCCAGCGCAAGATAAGCGCCCGCAAGGAAAACGCCGAGCTGGGCAAAAATCCCCGCGATTGAACCGATCATTCCGATAATTTTTTTGATCCGCCTCATGGTAAACTTTTCCTTCTCCAGAGCTCTGTTGCTCTGTGCGAACAGGGCAAAAATCTCCTTCTCCGCCTTGAAGCTTTTTACCACCGTAAAGCCTCCGAGACAGTCCTTCAGGGCCGAGGTAAAATCCGTGTTCCGATCTGACACTCTTCGCTGTGCGGCTTCCAGTCTGCTTCCGGTCAGGACGGATGCCGCAAACGGGAGTATGGTCAGCACTGCGGCGATCAGGGTAAGGAGCGGGGAATACCACAGCATCATGGCAAGGGCCCCGATAAACATAATGACCTTTGTCGCCAGCTTCAGCAGCTGTTCCAGATAATCAGCCTCGATACTGGACGCGTCGTTGGACAGTGACGACAGATAGGCTGCCGTGCTCTCCTGACCAAAGGATGAGATGTTCTTTTCCATCAGCTTCTGAAAGGCGAATTCCTTGTACTGCCGCATGGCCCTTTCCATAAAGCGGGGGCCGGAGGCATAATCCAGAAGCATGGACAGGATGCAAAGGAGCAGGAAGCCGGACGTGAGCCTGGCAAGAGCCGGAAGCGGGAGAGCTCCCGCAAGCCCGGATGCCGTGTCAATCAGCTGCTGTATCAGCCAGGACAGAATCAGATTCATTGTTCCAAGAGCCAGGGCCGCAAAGAAGGCAATGGCAAGAGGAACTGTATTTTTGCGGTAGAACTGTGCCCTCAGCTCTCTCTTCAACACCTTGCTATTCATGTGATTTTACCTCCTCCCACAATGCACTAAATCCCTCGTCGTTCATGGCGGACACCGTCCTCTCCAGGGCATCCATGGCAGTAACCCCCAAATTGTCATGGGCGCTGGCAGGCTCCCTGCAGACAATAAAGCGTATCTGGTCCGCATCATAATTCGGCGCATGGTCAAAGCATTCCGCAAGCTCCTTTGCGGCTGTCAGGGAATTCTCCGCCCCTTCTCTGTCCCCGGTCTTTATCTGTGCATAGGCACAGCAGGCCAAAAAAACCGTTTCGGTTTTGTCAAGGAAGGTATATTTTCCCTCCTCCCGCAATCCGGACAGAATGCCGATTTCCCACAAAAGGATATCCCGCGCCTGTCCGTAATCCTTTCTCTCATAAAAAATCTGGAAATAGCCGGTGACGATACGGACCATGGAAACCATATTTCCAATCAGAGCGTCGGACAGAAAAGGAACCGCATCCTCCGGACGATCACAGTCACCGGCCAGGGTGAGCCCGATCATATCGTTATAGACGCCTTTGGCATTATATTTCTTCAACAGCTCCACCGCCTTTTGCGCGTCACCCATGGAAATATAAACCTCGGCCATCTCTCCGTAGATTGTCATCTCGCTGATCTTGGGATCCTTATTCTGCGCAAGGAGCAGAAGGCTGTGGCGGAAAAGCTCCAGGGCACGGTTAAGATAACTCTTATCATTCTTTTCCAGGCCAAAGATCTGATACAGGACAGCGCTCCTGTATACAATTTCAAAACTGTTTGGATATTTTTTCAGAAATTTTTCCGCTTCGGAAATTCCTTCACCGTCTTTGTCATGGAGATACTGCTTCAGGCGCGCAACAGCGGCTTCCTGATGATTATCCCGCATTTCATAGCCAAGCAGCACGTCCACTGACGTGTCAAAGAAATCCGCCATCTCCACAATCAGAGACAAATCCGGAACGGACAACTTTGCCTCCCATTTATATACGGCGCCCGCCGTCACGCCCAGCACCTCGGATAACTGTTCCTGGGTGAGTGAGCGCTGTTTCCTGAAAGCACGGATGTTATCCGCAAGATTAATTTTCATAAGAAACCTCCTGTTCATCTTTTCTATTATCATATCAGAAGGCTTCCCATAAAGGAACATACTGTTCACACTAATAGAATATTGTTTTATATACCAATAGTATGAATCACTCTTTCCTTTCGCTTTTGAAACAGATGCCGGACATTCTTTCCTATGAAAGAACAAAGTGGGCAAGCCCACGTCAACTCCCCTACCCCTCAATCTTGAGGGGCTTGGACACTTTGCTGCGCCGGATGTTTCCACGTGCATCCGTGCGCATAAAGTTTTTATTTCATAGGAAAGGCATATCCTTTATCACTTCACAGCGACAAGGTCTTTCCTATGAATAGGGTA
>CAJUIO010000136.1:2359-8143 GCA_910586025.1 uncultured Lachnospiraceae bacterium | reverse complement strand
CTTATAAGGATGCAAGGAATGTTTTGTCGGCAATTCAATATGCAAGGAAGAATGGAGTGCCTGCACTAGGTACGTGTGCTGGTTTTCAACATATGGTTATTGAGTTCGCACGTAATGTATTAGGTTTATATGGTGCAGACAGTGAAGAAAATGAGGCAGAATGTGCAGACGCTGTAATTGTAAAATTGTTGTGCACATTAATGAATAAAAAGGAACAACTGGAGATAACTGATTCCAATTCAATTCTAGCTCGAACAGTAGGCCGAGACGAATTAGTTGGAGAATACCGTTGTAATTATGGGTTTAATGAAGCATACCGTAGCGTATTTCAAAACAGTGATATGATTACAGCCATAGTGGAAACTAAAAATGGATATTTCAGAGGATTCGAATTAAAAGAACATCCATTTTTTATTGGTACTCTTTTCATTCCTCAATTAGATTTTAGGGGGGATAGTTCTTATCGGATTATTAAATCGTTTGTAAAGGTCGTTTTAGATATGGCAGAGGATTGGAAAAGTTGCAGACGGTAACATTGACAGTATTTTGAGGGAAACATTTTATGAGATATTTTCACTTCAATCTCCCCGTTTCGGTGAAGCCCTGCGCATCGTCCAGGATAAGCTGGATTCCAAGAACTTCTATGCTTTTAATCCGGAGTTTGATAAGTGCAAAAACTAAAAAATCTTATTTTATAGACATTTTAACATTGAGGGAAAGCATCATCTCATTGGCCGATGCTTTCCCCTTATTCCGTTATGTTCCTTCTCCAAGTGAAACATGCAATACGCTTCCACTGACTGTAAAAATTCACCTGCGTTTACTTCCTTCCTCCCGAATTCTTCCCATACTTCCTGCAAAATTCCTGAATAATGTCCAATATTTCACTATCATAAAAGACCGCTCCTCCATGAGCATCATTTTCTTCAAGTTCATAGTAAAAAACATTATGCCGGGAAGCGACAAGCCTTTCATATAATGTTCTGCTATTTTCCACGGAAACAATCGGGTCATATTCACTGTGTATAAGTAATATCGGCGGAAGCTCAATATTCTCCGAAATATACATAGCGCAAGATGCCCTTTTTGCAAGCTCTTCATGACCCTCGATCTTATCAACGCCAAGCAGTACGGCAGATGGACGAATTTTCATCCACGATGGAAGATTTTCTTTTGTACATATCAGCAAATCCGTTGAACCGCTTTCACAAATAACGCCAGAGATTTTCGGTAATGCATTGCATAACCCATGTGCGTTAAAAAGGACTGACATCATAGCAATATGTCCACCGGAAGAATTTCCCATAAGGAAAATCCTGGTTGTATCAATATGAAAATTATCAGCAATACTTGGAATGAATTTCAAGGCATTATATACATCTTCAATCTGAGCCGGAAAAACCGCAAGATCGGACTCCCGATACTCCATTGCGGCAAACACAAATCCTCTTTCAGCAAGAAGTGAATACTGCGGAATATCATTGTACATTTCCTGTTTATGCCAAGCAGAACCGGGGATAAACAAGATGAGCGGATACTTATCGTCCTTTCGCATTTGAGGCTTGTATGGGAAGATAATCTGCAAGTGCCGTTTACAATCTCCATAATCATAATACTCCCAATCCTGTGAGTACAACCATTGCATTTTATTTGAACTAGCAGAGATTTTAATTTTTTGCTTCATTCTTTGCTTTGAGAATATACCCCTGCAATTTCAGCATCTTTCCGGAATCTGTAGTTATTTTCTCAAATCCCCGTTCCATAATTTCATATTGATTCCTAAATTTGTGTAACAGCTTCGTGCTGGATATATTGCGGATATCCGCTTCGTAGAAGAAAGATTCTTTTCCATATTTTGCGCTGACATAATTAAGGACTTCTCTCAAAGCTGTGTATGCATAGCCTTTGTTCTGCTCCGATTCAATTATCCACACGCCCAATTCCGGGCACTCTCCGGCAAGTCCATGAACCTCGACACTTCCCAGAAACTTATCATTCTTTGAAAGGATAGAGAATAATAGTGTTTCTTCCCTCTCCATTTCATCCAGGAATTCCGATAGCATGTTTTTGGCATCATCGCTATTCTCAAACGGATCTGGCCACTGGAATTTTGTTATTTCATGATTGAATCCGTGATAATAATCCAACAGATATTTCATTTCAAACGGTGCAATATTTATTTTCTCTGTATGTATCACTCTCAACATTCCTTCCTCAAATTGAAATATGTCACTTTGCATAAAAAATTATACCATGCCCGAATTTCTTTTTCCACTGTAATGTCCGCCCCTCATACAAGATCTTCCTTTTGGAATCTGAAAAAACTGGCGCATATGCCGAATATCCCCATGGAGAAAATAATCAGCTTCCCCGGCAGATCCGTTCCGGCCGCCTGTGACAGTCTGCCGGTCAGAAGCAGGTAGGATGAGGTCCAGGGATAGAATTCCGCTATGGGTGAGCCTGACAGCACTACGTTCAGCAGGCTGACTGCAGCTATGACTATAAAAGGGATGAGAGTTCCCCTTGTGCGCAGGGCAAGATATACGAAGGGCGTGAGTGTCACAAACAGCAGGCAGCCTCCCTTTATCATCTGTATGAGAATCCAGACAACAGATAACGGATTTATCTGCGAGACATCCAGAAAAAGGCTGCAGACCAGAGAAATCACCACAATATCCAGCCAGGAAAGCGCCATGAAAAGAAGCACAAGAAGAAAGAGTATGATAAATTTTCCCGCAAGGAACTGGCTGCGCCCTATGGGAACCGCAAAGATTGTCTTCAAGGTCTTTTCCGTATATTCCCTGCTGATCAGATCGGCAGCCACAACCGCCATCACAAGAGGGCCGAACAATAACATAATAAACATAATGGTATCCTCGTAGATCCCGCCAAGGCTCAGAGAGGCAGCCGGATTTGTGAAACTGATCCTGATATCATTTACAGTCACTAAAAACGGAACGATAAACGAACCCAAAACACCGATTAATATCATTTTTGAACGTTTGCATTTTATCCATTCACAATATAAAATATCAGCCACTCCCGTCACCTCCCACTAACTCGTTAAAGTAATCCTCCAGTTTTCCCGAATCAACCTTTACACCGGAAACCATAACCCCGTCTTTTACCAATCCGCTGTTTATTACCGCTCTGCTGTCAATCTTTTCATACAGCCGAAGCAGATTTTTTCCGATAATTGCATAGTCCGAAATCTGGAATGCTCGCTCCAGCAGCAAGGCCGCCCTGTTCACATCAGACACTTGAAACTCCACGTACCTGCGGCTGTGTCTGTACAATTCCTGCAGACTTGTCTCTTCCAGCAGCTTTCCCTTGTCCATTACGCCGACCACATCCGCCAGCTGTTCAATCTCATTTAACACATGGCTGGAAATAAATATGGTGGTACCCTTCTCCCTGCATAATCGCAGTAAATATTTTCTGATTTCCTGTATTCCCACAGGGTCAAGAGCGTTCATGGGCTCGTCCAGAATTAGCAGCTCGGGTTCATGCATAATGGCTGCGGCCAGCCCAAGGCGCTGTTTCATCCCAAGGGAGAATTCACGAAACAGCTTCTTCTTTTCCTGATCCAGATTGACTGCCAAAAGAGCATGCTCTATGGTATCCCTGCGATGCCTTCCGCGCAGCCTCGCCAGAATTTCCAGATTCTCCCCTGCCGTCAGATTCTCATAAAAGGCGGGGGCTTCGATCATGGAACCGATACGGTGGCAGCTGCTTTTGCTAAAGCCGGAATCCTTTTCGCCAAAAAGGGAGAGACTGCCGCCCGAGGGCCGGACAAGATTCAGCAGCATCTTCATTGTGGTTGTTTTTCCCGCGCCGTTTCTTCCAAGAAGAGCATAGATTTTTCCTCTTGGCACATGAAGGTTTATCCTGTCCACCGCGGTCTGTCCGCCATATTCCTTTGTCAGATTCTCCGTCCTTATCACGTACTCCTTCATCTGTTAATCACCTCCTGTCTCTTATTCTACCAGGAAGTCCTGACATCACCCTTTATCAAATCTTACATTTTCCTTACAGGGAAAGGCAATATCAGGCAGAATGTGGTTTTTCCTCCCGGAACGCTTTCCGCAGTGATTTTCCCGGACATAGCCTCCGCAAGCTCCCTGACAATGGCCAGTCCTAACCCGCTGCCGCTCTCACTGCGGGCCGAATCGCATTTATACAGACGGTCAAAGATAAAAGGAAGCTCCTTTTCGGGAATGGAGGCTCCGTCATTTGACACAAAAACCAAAATCTCCTCTTCCCGTCTTCTGACCGCAAGCTCTATCAGGGAGCATTTCCCATGCTTCATGGCGTTACTCAAAAGATTGTTTATAATCCTTGCATAGGCCGTTTTGTCCGCCCGCACAAGCCACTCGTCATCCGGAATATCCGCCGAAAGCGAAACCTGCCTCTTTTCCAGTATTGGAATCTGCTCAATTATGACTTCTCTTGTCAGTTCATTGATATCATAATCCCTCATCTGATATCTTGGCTCATCCGAGGTCAGCTTGAACCATTGAAAAAGCAGATCAACAAGCTCCTGCAGATCCAGAGCCTTTCTGTAAGCCACATGAATATATTCCTCCTGCTCCGGCGCATTGCAAGAATCCAGGGACTCCAGATACCCGGTCAGGGAGGCAAGCGGGGTTCTCACATCATGTGATAAATCTGTCAATAACTGCTGATTCGCCCGCTCCGCCCTCTGCAATTTCACAAATTGTCTGCGGCTTTCCTCCAAAATACGGTTTAACTCAAAATTGATATCCGCAAGAATGCCATTGCCCTTTACAAACGATTTCCGCTCCGGCGCCTTATTCAGGTTTTTTAAAAATCCGAGCCATTCTCCCAGCTGCTTCCGGATATGAAGGATATAAAAGAGCTCTCCTGTACAGACAAATATTAAAATAACGCAAAAGACAATCATTTCGTTTCACCGTCAAATTTGTATCCTACTCCCCATACGGTCAGAATAAATTTGGGATTTTCGGGATTATCCTCAATCTTCTTTCTCAGTCTTCGGATATGAACCATGATATTATTGTCATCAAAGGAATATTCGTCCTGCCAGACCGCACGATAAATCTGCTTTTTGGTAAAGACCCTTCCCGGATTTTGCGCAAAAAACACAAGCAGATCAAACTCCTTCGCCGTCAGATCAAGCGGCACGCCGTCCTTACACACCCTGTGCCCGGATTGATCAATCTGCCGGCAGTAACACATTTCTTTGAAATATCCGCCGTATTGAATACAGTATATCTTCTCAAAAGGGAGGATACCCTGGCAAGGAATTCACTTCCGGAAAAGGGTTTTGTCAGATAATCATCCGCTCCCATCCTCAGTCCGGATACCTTGTCGCCTTCACTGTCTCTTGCTGTCAGCATCAAAACAGGGACAACACTCTTTTCTCTGATTCTTTCCAGTACCTCGTATCCGTTTTTCAGAGGAAGCATTATATCCAGTATCACAAGCTGATAATCTGAATCCTCAAATTCCCTCAGTCCGGTAATCCCGTCATGACATACGCAGACATCATACCCTTCCTGACTGAGATTGTTTCTCAGCAGCCTGCATAAATCCGCATCATCGTCTATAATCAGTATTTTCTGCTTCATTACTCAAATTCCTTTGCTCCGCCCTGCTGCGGCGGCATCTCATCTATCATAATCGTAAGCTTCCGCATTTCTTCGTGAAAATCATATCATATCTCTGTGTCCTTTTCCACACACATAATTTTCCCTGAATGACATAAGAGACAGATTGATTCCGTTGGATACGCCGGCAGGT
>CAJUIO010000136.1:0-2259 GCA_910586025.1 uncultured Lachnospiraceae bacterium | reverse complement strand
ATTTTCCCTGAATGACATAAGAGACAGATTGATTCCGTTGGATACGCCGGCAGGTGTGGCGCAGATCCTGTCCGAGCAGGCGGTGGCTGTCCGGGAGAAAATTGCAGGCCTGACAGAATTGCTCTCAAGAATTGAGGCGCTGAAGGCCGAGGTGCTGGAAATGCAATCAGTAGATTTCAAGAAATATGCGGACATCATCGTTAATCTGGAAATGAAGAACAGTCTCTACTGGTTAATCAAGCATTTTGACAGCGAAACATTGGATCACATCCGCAGACGATTCGACAAAGAAAGCGGCATACTGTTCCTGCAGCGGTTCCTGAATCTTCAAGATGAGGCCATTCGGCTTCAGGCAGCCGGCATACCGGCAGAAGGACGGCAATTCGCAAAAGATTACTGGGCCTTGATTATGGAATTCACTGGCGGGGATGCCGCCCTGCTTCCCAAGCTTATACAGATGGGACAGAGTGACGAATTTAATCAGGAATGGAGACAAAAGCAGGCCAGGGCAAACGCCTTTATTGAACCAGCCTTAGAAGCTTATTTTTCAGGCAATGGGATAAACCCGTTTCAGGAGACAAATGGAGGATTTGTATGACAAACGCATTAGAAGTGTATGGACTGCGCAAAAGCTACGGTGAAAAAATGGTCCTGAAAGGAATTGACCTGCGTGTACGCCGGGGAGATATTTTTGCACTGTTAGGCATAAACGGTGCGGGGAAGACGACAGCCCTTGAATGTATAGAGGGATTGAGAAAATATGATGGCGGATCAGTATCCGTAAACGGCAGAATCGGGATCCAGCTGCAGTCGGCGGCATTGCCCGCACACATCAAAGGCTCCGAAGCCGTGCGGCTTTTCGCAAAGTGGAATCGGAAAACCGCAGACGCCTCTATGCTTGAGGCGCTGGGCGCTGACAGTATTGCCGACAAGCAGTACAAAGAAATGTCCACCGGACAGAAACGGCGGCTTCATCTTGCGCTGGCGCTTATTTGCAGCCCGGATATTGTGTTTCTTGACGAGCCGACCGCCGGACTTGACATTGAGGGCCGCATCTCCCTCCACCGATATATCCGCAATTTGAAGGCACATGGAAAAACCATAATTTTAGCCAGTCATGACATGGCAGAGGTAGAAGGCTTATGTGACAGCATTGCGATTCTGAGGGAGGGGGAGATTGCATTTGCGGGAACGGTCACAGCGTTGACCGAAAGAATCGGAAAGCATTATAATATCCGGATTCAGACGGATCAGGGCTCAGAAATTTACGAATCCGATAACATCGGAGCCAGCCTGACAGCAATCCTCAAAAGCTATCAAGAAAAAAATATGGTCATTCAGGACATCCGGGTTGACCGGGGATCCCTGGAACAGCATTTTCTGAAAATTGCGAAGGGAGAATAGGAAATGAGCGGATTTTTATATGGAGTTATATTACAGTGGAAATTAGACCTGCGCAGCCGGACCATGCTGATTACCTGCTATGCCGTTCCGCTCCTGTTCTTTGCAGTCATGGGAGGGATTTTTACATCCATCATGCCGGAAAGCAGGGAAACATTGATTCAGTCCATGACCGTCTTTGCCGTTACCATGGGCGCTCTGATCGGGCTGCCGCCATCTCTTGTAGAAATATACCGGAGCGACGTTAAAAATTCTTATCAGGCAAACGGTGTGCCTCTGTCGTTGGGATTGACCCTGATAAACATTTCTGCCTTTGTGCATTTGCTCATCATGAGCGTCATTCTCTATGCAGCCGCACCGATTCTCTTTGACGCAAAGCTTCCGGAGCGTCCCGGAACATATTTGGGCGGGCTGGTTGTCCTGATTGCCGTTTCGCTCAGTGTTGCCAGTACGATTGGACTAGCCGTAAAGGATAGCGCAAATACATCCATGATTTCTATCCTGCTCTTCCTTCCATCCACCATGCTGTCAGGAATTATGTTTCCGGTCGAAATGCTTCCGGACGCATTTGCAATTGCCGGAAAACTTTTTCCTGCATCATGGGGATACAGATTGATGAGCGACTGCGCTTTTTCTTTGCAGACGCTCTGCCCCTTGTCTGTCATTTTTTTCATGGCGCTTATATTATGCGGAGTTCTGTTAAAGAGAATTCGCACCCGGCTATAGATTAATCCTCCCGGCGGCAGAAGGTTTCCTGACAGATCCGACAGCTCTTCTGCCGTCTTTCATAAACCTTATCAGCATCTCTTCGTGTTCCGAGCAAAAGCTCCGAATTTTTGTCATGCTTTTTGCGGTTTG
>CAJUIO010000135.1 GCA_910586025.1 uncultured Lachnospiraceae bacterium | reverse complement strand
ACAGTGGTGTGGGAGGTCGGCTGCTCAACTAATGGGTAGCCTCCTACCCGATCATACGCTCCTTTTCTTTTCCGGATGATGGAACAGACTGGAAAATAGAAATGCCGATTGTAGGCAATGGTTTTGTGTGTTACCATAATACCGGGTCATTTTGATTTTTTTAACTTACTATGAAAGCCCCGGACAGCGGCCATGGGGATGGGCGTGTTTACACGCACAGCCACATGGACATTGGACGGGCAAGCCGGTATGAGTATGTAGGGCGATAGCCTGGAATACTCATACCGCAGCGATTGCAGGTGCAATCGGCTTTCATGTGTGGTGGAGCGCCGCAAAGCGGCGCATGAATGTTTAGAAAGCGAGGTGTACTAATGAACCCGGTTTTGAAATATCGTGGAGGAAAATCGAGAGAGATTCCCCGCTTTCTTCAATATATACCAGATGATTTCAATCGCTATATTGAACCTTTTTTCGGAGGTGGAGCTGTTTTCTTCTATCTTGAACCTGATCATGCAATTATCAATGATGCGAATGGTCGGTTAATGACTTTCTATCAACAGCTGAGAGATAACTATCCCGCCATGCGTACACAACTTGATGCACTCCAACGATTGTATGAAACAAATCAAGCGGATTTTAAAAGATTAAAATCATTAACCCCTGATGAGAGGGTTCCTAATGCAAATGAAGATTTATACTATCATATGAGGAGTTTATTTAACCATCCCGATGATAGTTTTTTAGATGGTGTTTTGTATTTTTTCATCAATAAAACAGCCTATTCAGGGATGATCCGCTATAATAATAATGGCGAATTTAATGTACCATTTGGACGCTACCCCAATCTTAATGCAAGATTAGTGACACGACAGCACAGTGATTTGTTACAACGAGCAGAGCTGTTTAGTCTTGATTATAAAGAAATCTTTGATATGGCAGAAGAAGATGACTTTATTTTTCTCGATCCACCATACGATTGTGTATTCAATAATTATGGAAACATTGATATGACAAATGGCTTTGATGAAGTTGAACATAGACGATTAGCCGCAGATTTCAGAAATTTGCCGTGTCGAGCTTTAATGGTGATTGGGAAAACGCCACTGACAGAAGAACTCTATGGCGAATATATATTCGATGAGTATTATAAAAACTACTCTGTCAATATAAAAAACCGTTTCAACAATGATAAAATGCATATTGTTGTAAAAAATTATTAAGGGGTGTTTTAATGTCTTGACATAGAAATGGCGGACATCAAGACTGTTGGGGAAAGAGAACCGGCCGATTTTCTGATTGCATTTTTGCAAAAAAAGAAGAAAGGGAGAGTGTGGCAAGTGAAGAGGTTGTTTTTACTGGAAGATGATTTAAGCCTGATAAACGGGCTTTCCTTCGCCGTAAAAAAGCAGGGATATGAGATCGTGATTGCCCGAACCATACGGGAGGCGAATTCCTTATGGGCGGATGGAAAATATGATCTGGTTATTTTGGACGTGTCGCTTCCCGACGGCTCTGGCTTTGATTTCTGCCAAAGGATACGGCAGACATCAAAAGTGCCTGTCATGTTTCTTACTGCTGCCGATGAGGAAACGGATATTATCATGGGGCTCGACATCGGAGGAGATGATTATATTACAAAACCGTTCAAGCTGGCGGTGTTCCTTTCAAGAATTAACGCTCTGCTGCGCAGGAGTGAAAATTTCAGCGCTGCCGTTACGGAATTGAATTCAGGCGGCATCAATATCAGGCTTTTAAAGGGTGAGGTATATAAAGGAGGAGAGCTGATCGAGCTGACAGCGGGCGAATATAAGCTGCTGTGTCTGTTTATGGAAAATCCGGAGCAGATTCTTTCTCCCGAGCGGATACTGGGCAGATTGTGGGACTGCAGCGAAAGCTATATAGACAACAATTCGCTCACCGTGTATATCCGCAGGCTTCGCACAAAAATCGAGGATAACCCGGGAGAACCGAAACGGATTGTTACCGTCCGCGGCATGGGGTATAAATGGAGCGCGATGGATTGAGGTGCGGAATGAAAATATTGGTAAACAGAAAAGTCAAACTGCTCTTTGGCAGTATTTTGTCATGTGTCTTTGCTTTTACATTGATTGCGGCGCTGCTTTCGGGCTCTGAAGTCAGAAATGCGGCAGTTTACACAATGCTCTGCTTTTTGCTGATGGATGCCGTGATACTGGCGCTCTGTTATGGGTATTTCAGACAACAGCATAAAATCATGGAGAACGCCGTATCACAGATTACGGAATATATATCCGGCAATAAAGACGTCACGATTGAATGCAATGATGAGGGGGAATTATACAGGCTGTTTCATGAAGTGAATTCTCTGGTTGCTATCTTGAACGCCCATGCCGAGAATGAGAAAAGCGCAAAGAAATTTTTGAAAAATACAATATCTGACATTTCACACCAGTTAAAGACACCGCTTGCCGCCCTTGACATCTATATTGGGCTGATACAGGACGAGGCAAAGAATCTGCCGGTGATTCAGGAATTTTCCCTGCTCTCCGAACGGGAGCTTGACCGGATAGAAGGACTGGTGCAGAATCTCCTGAAAATCACAAAACTGGATGCGGGTACGATTGTGTTAGAAAAATCCCCGGAAAACGTGTCGGAAATTGCGGAAAGCGTAAAAAGGCATTTCCTGTTCAGAGCCGGACGGGAAGGAAAGGAGATCTGTCTGTCGGGCAGCGGGGAAACCACGTTTTTATGCGACCGCGGCTGGATTATCGAGGCGATCAGCAATCTTGTCAAAAATGCCTTTGACCACACGGAAAAGGGCGATGTTGTCCGGATCGAGTGGTGGGTGTCAGCCTCTGTTCTCCAGATTACCGTAAAGGATAACGGCAGCGGCATCTCTCCGGAGGATTTTCACCATATTTTCAAGCGGTTTTACCGGAGCCGCTATTCTAAAGATACACAGGGCATTGGTCTTGGGCTGCCGCTGGCAAAGGCGATTGTGGAAGCCCATAACGGAACGATTGAAGCGGACAGCATATTGGGCGGCGGAACCTCTTTCACCATGAACTTTCTGATTCCTACAAAATTGTAGGGTAATTGTAATATTCGTGTAGGATTTCTCTGTTATATTAAGGAACTGTAAGGAAATGATTCAGGGATCCCGCTATCAAAACAGAAAGAGGTGTTTGAACAATGAATTTATTGGAAGTCAGTAATATCTGTAAGACTTATGGAGACGGTGAGGTTGCCGTACAGGCATTGAAAGATGTCAGCTTTTCTGTTCCCAAGGGAGAATTTGTCGCAATTGTCGGAGAATCCGGTTCCGGTAAAAGCACACTCCTTAACATGATAGGAGCACTTGACACGCCCACTTCCGGCAGGGTAATGATCGGCGGTCAGGACATATTTTCCATAAATGACCGTAAACTGGCTGTTTTCAGACGGAGAAATATAGGCTTTATCTTTCAGGCGTTTAACCTGATTCCGGAATTGACTGTGGAGCAGAATATCATGTTTCCGGTGCTGCTTGATTATCAGAAGCCCGACAAAAAATATTTGGAGGAACTGCTTGCAGTACTGAATTTGAAAGAACGGCGCAGCCATCTTCCCAGCCAGTTATCCGGCGGACAACAGCAGAGAGTGGCGATCGGACGGGCGCTGATTACGCATCCGTCGCTGATTCTGGCGGACGAGCCGACAGGAAATCTTGACACGTTAAACAGCGGCGAGGTAATTGCGCTTTTGAAGGAGGCCTCCAAAAAGTATGAGCAGACCATTATTATGATTACGCATAATCGAAGTATAGCACTGACTACGGACAGGGTTTTGAATGTGTCAGACGGCGTACTGACCGATCTGGGGAGGTGTCGCGAATGAAAAGCTATCTCAGTCTTATTCCGATTTCTGCAAAAGTAAGGAAACGGCAGAATCGAATGACGCTTTTTTGCGTTATTATTTCGGTGTTTTTTGTGACAGCCATTTTCAGTATTACGGACATGATGATTCGCACGGAAACCGGTTTTATGATAAATAATCACGGGAACTGGCATATTGCACTGAAAAATATTTCACAGGATAATGCGGATGAGGTGGGCGGGCGGCCGGATGTCGCGGCGGTCGGGGCGGCTTCCTCATTCAACCTCGACGGGGCGCTGCCGTACAGGGTCAATGAAAAAAGGGCTGCTTTGTATGGCACGGATGAAACATATATCAGTCAGATTTCGAATGGAATTACGGAGGGCGCTTTCCCGGTGAATAAGAATGAAGTCATGCTCAGCCCTAATGCGGTAACGGCTCTCGGGGTGCGGCTTGGGGACAGCGTAACCCTGCATACGCCTGCCGGGGATTCGGAATTTGTCATATCAGGGTTTGGCACTGATGATGAGCGCAATTACAGTAATCAGACTTTTTTGGTGGGTGCATATATGTCACGGAGCGCATTTGCTTCCCTTATGGAGGAAAATGGAATTACGGGCAATGAGCTGATTTATTATGTGCAGTTTACGAGTGCGGCAAAAGCGGCGGACGCGATAGCGGAATTACAGACGCAGTATCAATTACCTGACGAAAGTATTTCCGAAAACATTGCTGTTATGGGGATGGCGGGTAAAAGCAAGAACGCCGGAATGAACAGTATATACAAGCTGGCGGCAGTCCTGTTTGTTCTGGTACTGCTCGCAGGCGTATTGATGATCTCCGGCAGTATGAACAGTAATGTTATGCAGCGGACGCAGTTTTTCGGAATGATGCGCTGCATTGGCGCAAGCCGTCAGCAGATTATCCGGTTTGTCCGTCTGGAGGCGCTGAACTGGTGTAAGGCAGCGGTGCCTGTCGGGATGGCTTTTGGAACAATCGCCAGCTGGACGATCTGTGCGGCGCTTCATTATGGTATCGGCGGCGAATTTGCAACGATGCCGGTATTTAAGATCAGTCCTGTGGGACTGATCAGCGGTGCGGCGGTCGGGGTTATAACAGTGCTTCTGGCGGCGCAATATCCGGCGCAGAGGGCCGCTGAGGTTTCTCCCGTGTCCGCGGTTTCCGGCAATGTAGAGAGCAAAGCGTCTCACCCGCATGCTTTGAGGATTGGTTCGGGAAAAATAGACTGCGTATTAGGCATATATCATGCGGCGGGAAAAAAGAAAAGCTGGTTTTTGATGACTGCTTCATTTGCGTTGACTGTTATTTTGGTCTTTTCCTTTACTGTGCTTATGGATTTCGCAAAACAGCTGATGCCATCGTTAAATGTTACATCAGCGGATATCGCTTTAAACGGTTATGCAAACGAAATGAATATTGACCGCAGTCTGGTCGATGAGATCAGGGAAATAGACGGTGTCGAAAGTGTTTATGGAAGCTGTTATATGGCAAATGTTCCCGCGGCGGCTTCAAGGGCGGGGATTGACCATATTAATATTGTGTCTTATGATGACACATTGCTGGACTATTCAAAAGGAAACATTGCGCAGGGAACCCTGGACGAGGTTTATGGGGACGGCGGTAAAGTGGCAACGGTCTTCAACAGAAATAATTCTTTGAAGGTTGGCGATACAATTCGGTTTGCGGGCGAAGAAGTCGAGGTTGCCTGCGCCCTTTCACAGGGGTTATTCGGCGATGATCTGATTGTAATCTGCTCGCAGGAAATGTTTGACAGGTTAATGGGAAATACAAAATATGGTCTTGTGGGCATTCAGTTAGCTCCGAACGCTTCGGAAGAAACGGCGGCACAGATCAGAGGTTTTGAAAATGATGATATGATAATAACGGATATGAGGGAAAGCAACAGACAGGATGCCGCCACCTACCACGCAACACGGATCGCTTGTTACGGCTTTTTATCCATTATCGGGATAATTTCGCTGTTTAATATTATCAACAGTATTTCCATGAACGTGTCTGCAAGGATAAAGCAATATGGCGCAATGCGGGCGGTCGGCATGGAGAGCAGACAGCTTATGCGGATGATTTTTGCGGAAGCATATACCTATGCGTTTTCCGGTTTTGTTGTTGGCTGCGGCATAGGACTTCCTCTCAGTCGTTTTTTGTATATCAGTCTCCTTACGCGCTATTTCGGGATGGAATGGCGTTTTCCCGTTCTGTGGTTTGGAATCATATCCGTTTTCCTCTTTGCCTCTGCCATTATTGCGGTGTATGCTCCGTTAAAACGGATTTGTAATATGCCGATTACCGCGGCTGTCAATGAACTGTAATGACGGATTCATTTGGAAAAGCATGAGAAACCTCTGCCTGCAACCGGGGGTTGCCAAAAAGAACTTTAAGGTTGGTGGAGAGAGGTGTTGTTAATTTGTATAATACAGATTAATTGAAGGAGGTGAAAAGGAAATGAAATTGTCGGAAAAAATCATAGAACTGAGAAAGGCGAACGGGATGACGCAGGAAGAACTCGCAGCAATATGTAATGTCAGCAGGCAGTCCATATCGAAATGGGAGGCTGACATTGCACTGCCGGAGACGGAAAAGCTGTTGATGCTGGGAGAAACCTTCAGGGTATCTATGGATATTCTGTTAAAGGATGAATTGACATTAAGTGAGGTTAAAAATGTTCACGGCTGCGGCAGCAATGCGGTTCAGAAGAAGAAACCGGAATTATACGAAGGGATCCTGATTAAAGAAAGCATAGAGGATGACGGTATCATTGATTACCTGAATATTCATAAGCTTGAATTGTGGAATACCGGCGGAAAACCGAAATATTGGACCGCATTGTTTTTCTCAAGTGACAGAAGAGATTTTCCGGAACAGATTTCAAAGGTCATGCGCTCTGACCCTGATACGGGTGATAACTGGTTTGTTGATTTTAAGGCAGGTAATGAAAAATATATTGTATTTAAAGACAGGATTCTGAAATATCGGATTGGAAATCAGACTGAAAAAGAAAATGTATGTGATGAGTGCAGGAAATTAGGTATTTCCAATGAACAGATGAACTGGTCGGAATAGGAGGAAAAATGAGGGTATTGTTGACATCGGCGGGGTTGGAGACGGAGGAAATTAAGGAGTGCTTCGTGGATATGGCGGGTAAGGATATGGATCTGGTAAAAGCCCTGTTTATCCCTACGGCGGCAATAGACGCAGATGCAATAGAGGTTTTGCCAAAATGCATGAACGATCTGCTCAAATGCGGTATCTTGAATGAAAATATTGACGTGTGCGATTTACATACCGGAATGGAGTTCGAGAAGCTGCGGCAATATGATGTGGTATATTTGTGCGGCGGAAACACACGCTATTTACTTGAAAGAATCAATGCCACGGGGTTTCGCGAGTCGCTGACGGCGTATATCAATGACAATGGCCTGGTAATAGGTGTCAGTGCCGGAAGCATCATCTTTGCCAATAATTTAGAGAATAATCTGGGGCTGATAGACACAAAGCTGGACGTTCATTGTATTGCGGGAGAAAAAAGGGGAAAGGTGACGTATCCTTTAAAAGAGAATGTGCAACTTACAAATACGTGTGCGCTTGTATTGCGGAATTTGCCGGACGAGGTGGAAATAATCGGAGAGTAGAGTGAGGCATCAGTCATCACGCTGCCCGCGGCGGACAGGACAAACAGGAATAGCGGGAACGCATGGAAAGGGAGCTTACAGCTCCCTTTCCATGTCCTCCAGAATATGGATCAGATCCCGGATGGATTTTCCCTGTTCCAGCCTGTCTCTCAGATGGTCCATCAGCCTGAGATAGCTGATTTTCTCAGGAACCAGGCCGTCGGCCACGCCGGGACAGGCATCTTTCAGATTGTCGATCATGACCTTGACGAGCTGTTTGTTGAGAATTCCGGCATAGTGTTCCAGGCATTCTGAGGCTGTTCGGTCGATCATTTCAAAGTAGGCATCCGTGAGGTTCCGTTCCCCGCTGTCCGGCTTAGTGTGTCCCTCGTACAAGATCTGATCGTAGGAGAGAATCCGGTATGCGTTGTCCTCAAGATCAATATTGTCCCGAAGACGGAGTATCGGCATCAGGATGCCGTGTTTGGAAGCAAGCTCTTTTCTCTTCCGGTTAACGTAGTCGCATGCCGGCGCATTCCTTTTTGGGTCGCACTCTGTTTTCAGGCCTGCCTCCACGCTGGGGATGAGGGCGCTGCCAAATTCCACCACCAGAGGCTCGCAGAACAGATTTCTGCGGATCTCCTGCTCCATCTGAGCATTGTGATTCTCCGTCATATTGGTGTCGCTGATTCCCAGCAGGGTATCAGAGCTGATATGCAGGATCTGGCAGATCCCTTTCAGGAGGGAGAGATCCGGCAGACCTCCGCCCCGCTCCCAGCGGCTCACGGCCTGAGGGGTTACTCCCAGGCAGCAGGCAAATTCCTCCTGTGTCATTTTCAGGTTCTGACGGTATTCACATATGTTTTCTCCAATGCTTTCCTTCAATCTTCTTTCCTCCT
>CAJUIO010000134.1 GCA_910586025.1 uncultured Lachnospiraceae bacterium | reverse complement strand
TTTGCAGACCTTAAGCTATCTATTTGGGTGAAATCCAAGATGGGAAGCTCATCAACTTTTATCCATTTAAATTTATTCCAGTTTGTAATTATTTGTTCTCCAATTCTACAGGATATTCCATCCACCTCTCCAATACCGTCTAAGCCATGTATTTTTAAATGTTTTACTATATGACATATCGTCAACTCGCCCTCCCCCATAGCAATCAGATCTATCTGCGAAAAACATTTCAAAGTTTCAGCAGCTACAGCCGTTGCTTGTGGCCCGGCAAGAATAGTATATATCTCAGAATTATATTTTTTTATCATATCACATATACTTAATGCGATATGATAGTTGTGAGCCATCGTATAAAATGAGATAATACATGGTTTTAATTCAACTAAATAATGAGCCATACGATCTACATTTGTATGAAAGTTTGTGTTAAGCTTAATTTTCCCTTGAAAATAAAGCCAATTAAAATCACATATCTGCGCCTCAATTCCATCTTTCTTTAAAACTTGGCTCAGCGAGAGTAAACCTATCGGCAAGATTTGCTCATCACTTATTTCCCAATCAAATTGATTAACAAAAATTATATCAGCCATATTTCACACCATAACAAAAAAGAGGATATACCTTTTTTTCAAAAATCAAAATCCATTACAGATAAAAAGAATAGTTACATCCATTATGCAGTTTGGGTTTCTGCATCATCAAAAATTTCCTTTGGTGTATACCAGAACATTCTTGATGGGTTAACACATGAACCGCTACCCATAATAATTATGTCAATATCATTCTCTTCAGCAGAAAAAGCAGTTTGAATCTGAGTATCAGGAATATCAATCATATATTTCACCTCCCTTCTAAAGGTATATCCCCACGAAATGAATCATAAAGGCGCTGAAAAATCCAAGTCATAATATTTTTTGCATATTCACAATATCCCTCATCCAAATATTTATCATTGCAATATACTGTTTTCCCTTGTACTAAACATCCACCACCGCAAATTGGAAGTGCATTACATTTTAGACAAGGAGCTCTATTAATCGGTAAATTTTCAAACATTTTCAAGCTTGTCATCGGAATCGTATATGAGGTCTTGTCAAATACACTTCCAAAAGTATTCATCTGATTCATATAACATTGGCAAGCATGAATGTCTCCATTTGTATTTATAGTTAATTGGTTTAAACTCGCCGCAGCACAATCCGAAACAACAGGTTGATGTTCCAAAAAATAACCAATCTTTCTTGTGATATCTCTTTCTGTGATTTTCATCTCCTGTAACTTCATGTGCGCTTCAACCAAAAAATAAGAAGCATCTTTATAATAATCGGTAGCGATTGTAGCTTCCGTAGGGGCAAATGAAAGCTTTAACAAATTAAAAGCAACCGTCCTAGGCCTAACTTCACCAATCCACTTAAAAAATCTGTCTTTCTTATTCATAAGTTCATCCGTTACTGTTATAGACAAACTCCATTCAACACCGGACTCACAGAGATAAGACAAGTTCTTTTGGACATCATCATACACACTCCCATTTCCTTTTTTATATTTCCTATGGCAATCAGTAATTTCTTTTGGTCCATCAATTGATATTCCCACATTTACTTTTCTTTCCTTAAAGAAATAAACAAGTTCTTCATCCAACAATATGGCATTTGTAACAATGCTGCATTTTGATTCCGGAAGAGCTATTTCCTTTCTATCAAGAAAATACTTAATTCCGTTCAGATTTAACAACGGCTCACCACCATATAAAATAAACTCGACATTAGAAGCAAGATTTATCAAGCCAGAAGAGACCATTTGAAAAAAGCCATCAATTACATCGTTTGTCATACATTTCCCTTCAACTATATTATATTGCTTTTCTATACAATAATCGCATGACAAATTGCAGAAATCAGACATCATCATGATTACAAAATTAATTGTTCCGATTTTATCACGAACTTTTTCTCTCACGAAATCTATTCGATACAGATCATCCTGTTCATCATCTACCAAAATTCCTTTCCGCTTAAGAATCCCATACATATCAGACGTTATTTTCCCATCTGATACTGTAATAAATTCTTCCGAAGACATAAATACAGGATCACAAAATATGCTATTATAAACAGCAAGCATGCCATCTTTCAACTTAGTACTTACAACGCAACTTGATAACATAAAATTAATCCCCCTCAGTCCCCTCATCCTTTATTTGACCAATTCCATATTGTACTAATAATGTAGTACTATTTGATATACTTTATGCATATTCAAACAGACAGTAGATTGCCCAATACCGAATATTATGGACTAAGTGTCAATGCGGACAACTCTCATAAATAAAAGTCGATATTTTAGTTTCCGACTCCACATTGCCACACTTCACACATCTCTTCCCATTATAAGTAGTCACTGTACAGCCCCCATCAGAGTTTTTCTTATGGTAGCTATAAGTCCCCGTCTCATAGTTATGAGCGCATGACGCACGTTGCTGTCCGCTTTCATCCAAACTGTCCTCATCAACAAAGTACGTTACTCCCTCATCGCTTATAAATATATGATCGCTCTGACTAAAATCTATGGGTGTCTCTTTATTTTCTCTTTCCGGAGTAAATATCCCCATATCGGTAGTTTCCCATCCATTCTCTTTGGCATATGAGCCATTATTCCCCAATATCTTCACCGGATCCTGATAAGCATATGCGGGAATCCCGCTGATCAGAAAGCACCCTGCCATGATTATGGCCGCCAGCTCCCTTTTCCATATCTTTTTCCTGTTGTTCTCCATAATTCGTTCCATCCTTTCCGTCAGCAATCTCTTCGGCGCTCCCAGAGAAGCGGCAGTCAATTTGGAGGCGTCCTGCCTGTCCGCCGCCTCCAGGACGCACCTCATATAATCCGCCTTTTCCGCCTTAGTCCTTCCCTTTACCGCCGCCTCGTCGCAGAGCATCTCGCTCACTGCCAGCTCTTCCCTGGCCAGATAGTGGACGAGCGGATTAAACCACATTGTCATCCGAACCACGGCAAGAAGCAGCCGCACCGGCATGTCCCTGCCGGTCACATGACCGAGCTCATGCAGCATCACTCCCTCCATCCCCCTCTCAAATTGCTCCCGGTCGGCCGGCAGGAGAATCACAGGCCTGAACACTCCCAAGGTCACAGGAGAAGCGATGCGGGAGGAAGAGGCGATGCGCACCCTCCTTCTGAGCCTTTCATCCCGTACATACTGTTCTTTGTCAAGCTGCTCCGTGCCCTTTTTGTACCGGCTGCATATCCGCAGATAGCGTATCAGCCATCCGCCTGTCAACACCAGGTATACCAGCGCCCCGGCCAGAAGAAAAGGCAGCCACCGTTCGTAGCCCGACACATGGATCAGCCTTCCGTTCTCGTCATAAATAAGATAGCTTTTCCAGATATTGGTCAGATCCATAACGTCCGGATGTCCTCCCTCCGGGAAGACCATCCCCGCCATCTCCAGGATCCGTTTCGCATATCCCTTAAGCTGGGCCACAAGCCATGGAACAGGCAGCAGATAGAGCGCCGCATTTACCCTCAAGAAAATCCGCCTGCACGCAAGCGGCAGCTCCCGGGGGCAAAACCGGTTCAGAATCCAATACAGCAGTGTGCATGTGCTCCCGCACAGGATCATATGTACATAAAGCCTCATTGCTTTTCCCACTCCTCCAGCTTCCGCCTCAGCTCCCGGATCTCCTCTTTATCGATCTGCTCCCCTCCGCTCAGCGCCGCAAACATCCTGGCAAAGGAGCCCCCGTAATTCCTGTCCAGAAACGCTCTCGACGCATCCGCAGTGTATTCCTCCCTGGTGATGAGCGGCACATATCGCTTGTATCTTCCCCCTCCGACGGCCTCCACCAGAGATTTCTGCTGCATCCGGAACAGAAACGTGTTCATGGTCTGCTTCTTCCAGTCCTTCCCGGTCCTGAAATTGAAATATTCCAGCAGTTCTCCCAGAAACAGCGGCTCTCCCTTTGCCCAAAGCGCTTCCATGATTTCCAGCTCTGTCTGCGTCATATCGGTTGCCTTCATCTGATTAATCTCCTCTTTGTACTTATTTTGTAGTACTTGAATTCAGCATAATATAAAAGAGGGGAAAATGCAATTCTTTCTTGCATGATTTTATGAATATCAATTGAGACCGGAGGTGGCAACTATGGATCAGTCACCTCCTATCAACACCTTCTTCCCGCAAAAAGCAAACCCGTATTTCCGGATACGTTCCTGCGGGATTCCCTTCGCAATAAGGTTCGCCTGATACTCCTTTTCCTCGATCTGCCGCAGCGCCTCCCGTACGGTGTCCGACAATTCCTTTTCTTCCTTATCCTGCACTTTAAATTCCATGATGACAGCGTCATTTTCCATGCTTCTCGGCTCCAACATCACATCGTACCGTCCCAAGCCACCCGGTTCATGTAAATATTCATTGTTTTGACATCACCGGCGATCAGCGCCCGGATGAATTCATTATACTCGGAGGATACCTGGTCAAACCACCCCCCCCCGCACCATATTCATGAACATAATCCGTGTTTCCAGATTTGTCAGCGACAGCTCGTATTCCTCTTTCCAGACGCCATATTCCGTCATATGGGAACGATAGTCCTTCACCTTCAGATAACCGCTGGCAAGCAAAAGGCTCCAGACAGCGTTTTTCTTTGTAAAAAGCTGGTCGTAAATAATCTGCTCATCAATCTCCATCCAGATCTCTTCCCCTTGAATCAAACGCTCAAAGTTTTTCTTAACCTCCGGATTCCCTTCCCGTATCAATTTGTCCCCAAGACCATTAGAGCTGGTATTCGCCCAATATGCCCCTACCTTCCCTTTGTCAAGAAAATTAATCACAGACCACGGATTATAGATATCTCTCCTTTTCCCAAAACAAAATCCGTCATACCAGTCTTTTACCTGCCGTTCCCGGTCAGCCATGTCATACTCCTTCAATACAGAAAACACTTCTTCTTCTGTAAAGCCGAAGCAGTCGGTATACTTTTTCGAAGTCGTTGTTACCACTTCCAGATTATTCAGATCAGAAAAAACAGATTCTTTACTGATCCTTGTAATTCCCGTCATAAGGGCGCGCTCAAGATAGGGGTTTGTCTTGAATGTAGAATTGAACAGGCTCCTTATAAAGGCTGTCATCTCATCCCAATAGCCGTTGATAAAGGCCTCCTGCATGGGCGTGTCATACTCATCCAAAAGGATAATCACTTTTTTCCCGTAATATCTGCCAAGGAAATCCGACAGGGAGCGGAGCGATACTGCCGCCACGCCGTCCGGCATCTGTGCCGTCACCCTCTGATAAAAATCCTTTTCCTTATCATTGAGCAGTCCGCTTTCACACAGATAATCGTGCTTATTATACTGCTCTTCGATTGTCCGGCAGATATTTTCCCGCGCCCCGGCAAAGTGATTCTCCTTAATCCCCGCAAAGCTGATAAAGAGAACGGGATAGGTTCCCTGCAGCTTTCTGTATTTATCTCCATAAGGAAGCGTTTCCCCGTCCGGGGATTTTTCCCGCCATATAAAGAGTCCTTCAAACAGGTCGCTGCGGTTCGCATATTGAACGGAATAAAATTTCTCCAGCATGCTCATGTTCAGGGTCTTGCCAAAACGCCTTGGCCGGGTAATCAGCGTGACTTCATCACCGGACTCCCACCACTCCTGTATCAGTTTCGTCTTATCGATATAAAAATGATCATTCATTCGAACTTTTTCAAAATCCTGAGTCCCGATCCCGATTCTCCTTGCCATTTCCGCCTCTCCCTTCCGCCAAAAGCTTACTTCATCACCACATTTCCCTGTTTATAGTATATCCGCTCCACTTTTGAAATGCAATGATACTTTCCGCTTCTCTTAGCCGCAAACAGGAGGACGCAGCCTGCGCATCCTCCTGTTTATCCCGCCCGTATTATCGAATTGCGTCATACACCCGCAGGATTTCTCCCACGCTCCAGGCCTGGGCAAAGCATCCCCGGGAGGATGTGGGATTTTCTCCGTCATAGATTTCCGGAAGCTGTCCAATGCAGCCCTCCCTAAGAGCCGCCGCAATTCCCGACAGCTGTCTTCCCACCTGTTCCTTCGCCTCTTTCGAATATCCATGGATCTTGAGATAGGCCAGATAGTATCCGCCAAGGGGAAAGACCCATACGGTTCCCTGGTGGTAGGCCAGGTCTCGTTCCAACTGAGGCCCTCCGTATCGGGGATGAAATTCCTCATCCGCAGGATCCAGCGTCCGCAGACCCACAGGCGTATAGAGCTTACGAAACACTGCGTCCACCACCATTTTTTCCCTCTCGGGAGGCAGAATGGAAAAGGGCTGCGACACCGCCCAGATCTGGTTGCAGCGAATCTGCCGGTCAGCCTTTGTCCCGGAAATCACGTCCTTAAGGCAGCCCGCCTCCTCGTTCCAGAACTTTGCATTGAAGCTCTCCTTCACCTGATCCGCCAGCTGTCCGTAGTCCCTTCCGTCCTCAAAAAGATCCTTTCCCCAGGGCTTTTCTCTGCAGATATCGATCAGTGCGGACAGCTCCTGCATGATCCGCAGGGCATTGTACCAGTAGGCATTGATCTCCACCGGCTTTCCGTGGCGGGGCGTGGGAAGAATCTCTCCCACCCGCACATCCATCCAGGTCACCTGATCGTAATCCCGGCCTGCCATGATCAGGCCGTCCTCATCCATTTTGATCCCGAAATCCGTGCCCTCCCGGTACCAGTGGACAATTTCCTCCATAACAGGATACGCTTCCCTGACGAACTCCTTATCCTCAGTCTTCCGGTAATATTCATAAACCGCAAGGATAAAGAGCAGAGCCGCATCCACCGTGTTGTAGCCCGGCTCCCTTCCCCCTTCCGGGAAAAGATTGGGCATGAGGCCCTTTCTGCAGTAGGCCATAAAGGTGCGAAGGATGCTCCTTGCCGCCTCGTACTGCCCTGTGGCGAGGCAGCATCCCGGAAGGGCGATCATGGTATCCCTCCCCCAGTCCTCAAAAAAGGGAAAGCCCGCCAGGATGGTCTTGCCCTTCGTGGAAGCCCTCTGCGAGACAAACTGGCTGGCGGCAAGAGCAAGCGCCCTGGCCGTCTCATCCGCAAAGCCCGCCTTCTGTCCAAGGGACTTCCTGTCACGCACCACACCCCGGATGATGTCGTCCACGGAAGGAAGCTCCTGCTTCATCCCATATACCACCTGCAGTCTCCCACTCTCTCCCGGCAGGACGGAGAATGAAATCCTATGGTTTACGACCGCAGTGCCTCTTTCCGCCCTTCCGTCGCAGGCATCATAGGAATAATACAGATTATCATGAAGCTTCGGAGACTCTTCCTGTGTAACTTCTCCATTGGTCTCAAAGTAGAGCGACAGTCCCCGGGAACGGATCACGCCCTTTTCCATGGAAAAATCCTGATCCGGCGCAGGCAGAGAGCCCTTTGGCGCAAACTGCAGACAGGGCAGAACCTCCAGGTTCACCGTCTGCGCACTGCGGTTGTAAATCTCATAGGAGATTCCCACCGTATTTTCCCCCATGGCAAGAACAATATTTTTGACAACCTCAACGCCCTTTACCAGATAAGTCCACTGCGGATAATCCTCAAAGGAAAAGCCTGTCTGATACCGCCATCCATCCTCCTTTTCGCCGGGCTCCCGGCCGCCCTCAAAGCTCTGACTGGATATGTGGATCCGTTCCCCTCCAAGGCACAGCCTCTCTTCCAGCCTGTGGATCATGTTGTACCTGTGGTTTGGCGGCTGGATGCAGGCCATGAGCACCGCATGATCGCCCCTGGCACAGGAACCCGTCATAGTCAGGGAGGAAAAGCCCCCGAGACCGTTGGTCATCAGATAGCAGTTCTCCTCTCCCCTCTCAAGGGTTTTCCAGTCCTGTTTTCCATATAGAAATTTCATCAGTAATTGTCGGCTCCTTTCTGATCAACGTAGCATTTAGGTAATATACAAAAAATAATTATATAGCGCGCAAAGAGCAGCCTGGCGCCCTCATTTTTCGTTCCTTGGGAAATTGCAGCGCAGACGGAGCTTTTGGCGGTGGGTTCCGGCACCTGCGGCCTGCGTCGGCAAATGGCTTTGGCATTGGGGGTGTTGTGAAAAATCAGTCATTTCACTTATGAAATGCCACACTGCCAGGGTGAAACCGCCACGGACGGCGGTTTCAGGCGCTAGCGGCACGGATGCCGCTTAACGCCGCCCCGTCCATTCCCCGTAAACCAGAAGCATTTCATTAGTGAAATCTGATTTGCAGCATCAGCCCCAATGCCAAAGCCATTTGCCGACGCAGGCCGCAGGTGCCGGAACCCACCGCCAAAAGCTCCTCACCATCTGCCATTTCGCATTCACAAAACCATCTATCTCGCAAGCAGCATCCCGCTTCTGCCCTCAACCGGCACTTCCCGCA
>CAJUIO010000133.1 GCA_910586025.1 uncultured Lachnospiraceae bacterium | reverse complement strand
AATGGCGCAGGAAAGACGACAACCATACGCCACCTGATGGGATTTCTAAAACCCCAGTCAGGAAAATGCTCCATTAACGGCCTGGACTGTTGGCGTGAACGTGATAAGGTACAGGCAAGGCTTGGGTATATTCCCGGTGAAATCAGCTTTTTTGATGACCTGTCGGGTACGGAGTTTTTGAAATTCATAGCAGAATATCGTAAAATCGGTACACAGAGCCGTATGGGGGAATTGCTGGAGCGTTTTGAATTAGACCCCAAAAGCAAGATTAAAAAAATGAGCAAAGGAATGAAACAAAAGCTTGGAATCGTTGCCGCATTTATGCATGATCCGGATATTCTGATTCTCGACGAGCCAACCAGCGGACTTGACCCGCTGATGCAAAGCAGGTTTGTTAATTTAGTCGCGGAAGAAAAGGAACGGGGAAAAACGGTTTTGATGTCAAGCCATATGTTTGAGGAAGTGGAACGGACCTGCGACCGCATCGGGATTATACGGAAAGGCAGAATGATATCCGTTGATTCTGCTGCGGCATTGCATGAACGTCATACCCGCAGTTACACGGTAACGCTTGAAAACGAAGCCTCCGCAAAAGCATTTGCCGCTGATTTCGGCGGTATATGCAGCGGGGAGAAGGTCACCGTTACGACAAAGCAAAGTCTGGAGGAAATCTTTATGAGTTATTACGGAGGTAGCAAATGACATTATACAAACGCGAGATACGGGGAAGCGTAAAGCTGCTTATCATCTTTTGTGCAATTATTACCATGTATGTTTCTATTATCATCAATATGTACGACCCTCAAATGATGAAAATGCTGGACAGCTTTGCGGAAGCCATGCCGGAGCTGATGGCGGCTGTCGGCATGAAGACAAACGCCGCAAGCCTTTTGGGCTTTATGGTATCTTACCTCTATGGATTTATACTGCTGATTTTTCCTATGCTGTTTTGCATACTGCGGGGAAATGCCCTGATTGCAAAATATGTGGATAAGGGTTCCATGGTTTCGCTGGTCGCCGCACCCATAAAGCGCCGTACCATCGCATTTACACAAATGACAGTGCTTGTGAGCGGAATTCTGCTGCTTGTTATTTACAGTACAATTGTAGAATTAATCTGTGCCGTAAGCGGCTTTCCGGGGGAATTAGATCTCACAGCATTACTTGTATTGAACACGGGATTATTATGCCTGCATTTATTTATCGGAAGCATATGCTTTCTTTCTTCCTGCATTTTTTCCGACACCAAATACAGCGTTGCCTTTGGAGCCGGTATACCGGCCTTTATGTATGTATTGCAGATGCTTGCAAATGTCGGCGGAAATGCGGAAAACGCAAAGTATTTCACATTTTTCACCCTGTTTGATCCGGACGGCATTATCGCCGGCGAAAGCGGTGCGGCCGCCGGCATATTTATGCTTTTTGCGGGCTCTGTTATCCTGTACCTGTTGGGAATTTTGCTGTTTGAAAGAAAAGATCTGCATATTTAGATAAACACGGCGACAGTCTCAAATTTTGAAAGGGGCCTGCCTCATGGCGAATATTTTAATTGTTGAAGACGAAAAGAATATACAGGAAATCATTGCGGAATATATGCGCCGAAGCAGCCATACCTGCTTTACGGCTGACGACGGAACAGACGCTTTGATGATACTGAAAAACAATCCCATGGATTTGATGATACTGGACATCATGATGCCAAACCTTGACGGCTTTACCGTATGTAAACTGGCAAGGGAAATAAGCAATCTTCCCATTATTATGCTGACCGCCAAAGGAAGCGAGGATGACAAGCTGAAAGGCTACGATCTGGGCGCTGACGACTATATGACAAAGCCGTTCAGTCCCAAAGTGCTTCTGGCAAAGGCAAACGCTTTATTGCGGCGTTCTCCCGTGCTTCTGGCCGATACCATAAACGCGGGGAAAATCTCTCTTACTCCGGCTTCTCATAAAGTTTTCGTGGATGGACAGGAAATCGTACTGACCCATAAGGAATATGAACTGCTTCACTTCTTTATGGTAAATCCCGAGCAGATCTTCAGCCGTGAGCAGCTGTTAAATCGAATATGGGGATACGACTTTGAGGGAACCACCAGAACGGTTGACACGCATATCAAAACCCTGCGTCAGAAATTAGGCGACGAGGGGAAACATATTGTCACACTGATTCGTTCCGGTTATAAATTTGAGGCGGCGGTATGAAGATTAAGGACAGCTTTTCATTGCGGACAGTCCGCAAAAAAATCATTATGGTTTCCAAAGCGGCGGGCATCATCCTGATTATTTCTTATGTCATATCCACAGGACTGCCCATTGAACAGGATTTTTCCTTTCTTCTCTGGCTTTTCTTTATTACATTGCTGGTTCTGGCAGTTGACTGTTTGATGGGGCGTTTTATTTCAAAGCCGATTGACAAGCTAAGCCGCACGGCCCGGAAGATGGCACAGCTTGACTTTTCCTCTCCTTGCGAAATCCGTACAAATGACGAGTTTGGCGAGATATCTCAAAGTCTCAACAAAATGGCGCATAATCTTCAGCAGGCCCTTTCACAGCTGCAAGCTGCGAATTGTCAGCTTGAGAGGGATGTGGAGCAGGAAAAGCGTCTCCTTAAGGAGCGCAAAGAGCTGGTGGACAATCTTTCTCATGAAATGAAAACACCTTTGGGAGTGATCCGGGCTTATGCGGAGGGTCTGCAGGACGAGCCGGACGAGGAAAAAAGGCGGAAATATTCGGACATCATCATTGCTGAGACAGAGCGGATGGCCAGTCTGATCACAACGCTGCTTGATCTCTCCGCACTGGAAAACGGAGCCGTGCAGCTTCACCCAGAACGCTTTGACTTTGTTGCGTTTGTGGAAACCGTCGCCGGCCGCCTGCTGGTTGACGCGCCGGATGCGGATTATGAATTGCAGTACGAGCTGCCGGAGCATCCTGTTTATGTTGACGCGGATAAAGGCCGGATGGAGCAGGTATTGAACAATCTGCTCGTCAATGCGAAGCGGAACGTCTATCCGGGCGGTGTTCTGAAGCTTACGCTGAAAGCAAATAACGGCTCGCTGGATTTCTCAATTTTTAATCAGGGGTCGCCGATCCCTGAGGAAAGCATGTCAAAAATTTGGACAAAATTCTATCGTAACACAAATTCCGGGTATAGCGGTTCCGGATTGGGGCTCGCAATCGTCGCACAGATCCTGTCCATGCAGAGCCTGTCTTATGGTGCCGCAAATCAGCCCGAAGGTGTCGCTTTTTTCTTTTCCATTCCCTCTGTAAAATAAAAACTCATCCCTTGTGAAAAGCCTTTTCACACCGACTTCACAGCGATATCACACCGGCTTCAACTCATTTTTATAATTTTATCTCAACAAAAGGGCATGCCCCTTAAAACAAGGAGGATACGATTATGTTTTTGGGTTTGGAATGGTATTGGTGGATTGCTGTCGCGGCACTGCTGGCGCTCTCTATTCCGTTCAAGGTTAAATTTGCGAAATGGTGGAGCAGGCGCCAGAAGGAGAAGAAAAAGGAGCAGTATGGGAAATGGGGGGATGACACATGATCGAGGTAAGAGATTTGGTTTTTTCTTATCGAAAGGATAAGCAGACGCTGCACGGCCTGACTTTTTCCGTAAGGGACGGGGAGATCTTCGGCTTCTTGGGGCCGAACGGCTCCGGAAAATCCACGACACAAAAGATATTGACCGGCATATTGAAGGGTCACGGCGGAACGGTGTCCCTGTTTGGAAAAGATATGCAGAGCACGCATACGCAGGAATTTTTTCAAAAAATCGGTGTTCTGTTTGAATTTCCTTATTTGTACGCCAATTTGAGCGCCCTCGATAATCTGAATTACTTTGCCTCGTTCTATCCAAAGGAGCAGAGACGGGATGCGGAGGAATTGCTGGATGAGCTGGATTTTAAGAAAGACTTTCTGAAAAAACCGGTGTCCTCCTACTCAAAAGGGATGCGGCAGCGCATCAGCATGGCAAGGGCCCTGATCAGCAATCCCAAACTCCTGTTTCTTGACGAACCGACCAGCGGCCTTGACCCTGCCGGAGCCGTCCTTTTTCGCAAAATCATAGAAAAAGAACGGAAAAAGGGAACAACGATATTTCTGACGACCCACAATATGCTGGATGCCGATTTGCTCTGCGACAGGGTGGCGTTTATCTCAGGCGGAAATATTGCCGCACTTGACACACCCGGAAATCTGAAGGAAAAAAACAGTAATCACAGCATCGTCATTGATTATCTGTATCAGGGCGAGCGCAGCGAAAAAACAATAGCGGCGCAAGAGCTAAAATCCGGTATTCCTTTCGTGTATGATGAGCTTATCAGCGTTCATTCACAGGAGCCGACATTGGAGGATATGTTTATTCAATATACGGGAAGGGGGCTTGTCTGATGCGGAAAGTTTTTTGGGGACTGCTGAAAAAGGATTTCAAATTGATGCTCTCCAGTAAGTTTTTTCTGCTGGCTCTGGGCTCTCTCGTCTTGTATTCCTGTTACATCAATTTTGTGTATGTGAAGCTGGATCAGAAGATCTACCCCGTTTATCTCTACGATCCGCAAAATACGCAGGCAGATTCCGAATATGTCACAAGGGTGGACAGCCGGGAGGCTCTGGAGGCGGCCTGTGCCGATCAATATTCCGTGGGAATTGACATTTCAGAGGATAGGCCGGAGCTGTATCTGCTCTCTTCGGGGCTGAAAACTGCCGATCACTATCGGATGATCTGGGGCGGGGCTGTTCTGAACGGAGATATGGACGGGCAGGCGGCGGTGATCGGCATCAACGATAAGGAAATGAAAAACCGCCGTGAAATTACCGCTGAATTTCTGTTTTTTGAATTATCCGCAGTGGGCTTTCTTGGGTTGGCATCCATGCTCTTTAAGGAGAAGCAAATGGGCGTGATACGGGTACACGGGATACTCCCCGTCCGCCGTCCTCTGTTCATTTTCTCCAAGCTGTTTCTGTTACTGGGATCAGACCTGCTGTTTACCGCTTTATTGACAGGCATTAATCTCGGCTTTTCACATACTCTCGAGGTTTTACCGTCTGTTCTTCTGCAGGCAGGCATTTTGTCGCTGATCATGTCCCTGGCCGGTTTCCTCTGTGCCATTCGCTTGCCGGATTTCAAGCAGTTTTCTTTATTTTATCTTATTCTGGCAGTTTTTGTGACGACACCTGTATTTCTGGCAGGACAGACCGGAGCCGCATGGGAGTGGATCGCTTACCATCCCATGTACCATCTGTTCGTGGCGATGAAATCCGCTTACTTTTCCGATCCGACAGCGGGCGCGCCTTATTATATGATCTGTTCCGGCGCAATCATCCTGCTGTTCCTGCTTGCCTGCCGGACATTGAACCGAGAGATGGCAAAGGAGGGATGAGAAATGATTGAACTTAGATACCAGTTGAAAAGCATCCGCCGCGATAAGATGTGCGTCTTGACATTTCTGCTCCCTGTAATCGTTGGCCTTATCATCAATCTGCTTTCAGGCGTGAGCTTTCAGTCAATCAGCGAAACTCTTTTCGGCGTTGTGCAGGGCGAAGCAACGGAGGATACTGTTGAATGGCTGCGCCAAAGCGGAACCGTTGTACAATATGAAACGATGGATGATCTTCGCAACGCCGTCAACGATCCGTCCACGCAGATGATTGGCGTTTTACAGACAGGCGGAGCCATACGGACGCTTATTTCCGGTGACGAGTTAGAAGTAAACAGAGTGATTGCGGATACGCTCCCGCAGGTTTATAAAAATCGGACAAGCCCAATGACGGTTGACCTGACGATTATCCCTGCGGGAACGGACAATGACGGGTTAAAATCCCTTCTGATCGTAATTACCCTCGTTACAGCCATGTTCATGGGCTGCACCTTCAATGCCATGAATATCATCAGCGAAAAGGAGGACGGAATAGAGCTGATCAATCAGGTGCTCCCTATGACGACCCGGTCTTATGTGGTTCAGAAAATACTGTTGGGCTTTATCGGGGGAATGGCTTCAACGATTGTAACGGCATTGATCTGTATGCGGCTCGAATCGGCACAAGCGCTGCCGTTCCTTCTGATTATCCTACTCTCCGCTTATATTTCAGCATTGATCGGACTGTTCATCGGAGCCCTTTCAAACGGACTGATGATTGGAATTGTTTATATCAAAATCGTAATGATCCTGTTCCTTGCTCCGCCGATCTTTTTCTATCTGATCGTTCCGGATAATACCATCGCCTTTCGGCTTTCATATATTCTGCCTTCAAGTGCAACGTTCTACGGAATTATGGATTTATTGAACGGGAAGCCGGCAAAGCTGTGGCCTGCCCTGGCGGCGCTGCTTGCACATGCCTTTATTTGGAGCATTGCCTATAAGCTGTTTCAAATGATAAAAAAGGCGGAGATATAAACCTGCCTTCCGTTTTCCCCTGCGTCTTGAATTTTTGCAGAATCATCTTTTGCGGATTGCATGAGTGCGTAAAGTCAACAGCTCCACGGAAGTCAAAGACCCCGCTGCAAGCAGCGGGGTCTTTGACCCTCGCAGCAGTCGCCAAATGTGCTTCCGTGAATGCAGCTACTGTTTCCGAATTCCTTCCTTATGGAGAGCTTCCAGCAGGCTGTCTATCGTCATACTTCCCAAATCACCGCCATCTCTCCTGCGGACAGAAACGCTGCCGGCTTTAACCTCCTTTTCGCCAGCTATAAGCATATAGGGTACTTTTTCGAGCTGTGCCGTTCTTATTTTGAAGCCTATTTTTTCAGACCGTCCGTCTATCTCACAGCGCAATCCCTCCTTTTGCAGATGTGACTGGATTTCTTTCGCATAACCAATGAATTTATCCGAAATAGGTAATATTTTTACTTGCACAGGCGAGAGCCACAGCGGAAATTTCCCGGCAAAATGTTCAATTAATATACCCATGAACCTTTCTATTGAACCGAATACAACCCTGTGTATCATAATCGGACGGTGTTTATTTCCATCCTCCCCGATATACTCCGCCTCAAAACGCTGAGGAAGCTGAAAATCCAGCTGAATTGTTCCGCATTGCCATGTCCTTCCGATGGAATCTTCCAGATGGAAATCAATTTTCGGGCCGTAAAATGCACCGTCTCCCTCGTTTATAATATATTGCAGCTTCAGATCCTCCAATGCATTTGTCAAACTGTCCGTTGCCATTTTCCAATCCTCGTCACTTCCAATGGAGTTTTCCGGTCTTGTGGACAGCTCTACATGATATTTGAATCCAAAAGTTGAATACACCTCGTCTATCAGACGGACAATGCCTTTTATCTCATCCTGGATCTGCTCTGTCCTCATGAAAATATGGGCATCATCCTGCGTACAGCAGCGGACACGCATAAGACCGTGCAGAGTACCTGATTTTTCATTTCTGTGTATCAGTCCCAGCTCGCTGATGCGCATGGGAAATTCCCGGTATGACCGGGGTTCCGTCTTATATACCAGCATGCCGCCCGGGCAGCTCATGGGTTTTATGGCAAAATCCTCTCCGTCAATCAACGTTGTATACATTTTATCCATGTAATGTTCCCAATGTCCGGATGTCTCCCAAAGCTGACGGTTTAACATGACCGGAGTGGATATTTCCATATATCCCTCTCTCGCATGAATCTTTCGCCAATAATCAATAAGCAGGTTCTTTAATATCAATCCCTTTGGAAGAAAAAAAGGGAAACCCGGTCCTTCTTCCAAAAGTGCGAATAAGCCTAATTCTTTTCCTAATTTTCTATGGTCTCTCTTTTTTGCCTCCTCCAGCCGGTTTAAATACTCCTCCAGCAGTTCTTCGTTTGGAAACGATGTGCCATAAATTCTGGTAAGCATTTTATTTTTTTCATCTCCGCGCCAGTATGCGCCCGCAACAGATAACAGCTTGAATGCCCTGACCGCACTTGTATAGGCCACATGCGGGCCGGCGCACATCTCCAAATATTCTCCCTGCCTGTAAAAACTGATTTCCTCGTCTTCCGGCAGCTCATTTAGCAGTTCGATTTTATATGGCTCTTCTCTTTCCTCCATGTCCTGTATTGCTCTTCCGCGGTCTTGCGTATAATGCCTGAGCTGGAAATTCTCTTTCACGATTTTTTTCATCTCCGCTTCAACTTCAGCAAAATTTTCTTCTGAAAAACGGAAGTCAAAATCAAAATCATAATAAAAACCATCCGCAACAGACGGACCTATTGCACATTTGACAGTCGGATACAACCTTTTTACTGCCTGTGCCAAAATATGCGCAGTCGTATGTCTGAATGCGTTTCTCCCCAGCTCTTCATCAAAACCGGCCTCCCTAATGGAACCATCCTTCATTTTAATTTTCATTCTATCATTTCCTTTCTTAAAGAAGTATTTTGATTAGCATAAAAAAAGCACTCTTAAAGATACTTGTCACATATCTCTAAGGGTGCTTATCGCACGGTTCCACCTTAATTTTTCACTTCAGATTCCATCAAATCCTAACCTTTAAC
>CAJUIO010000132.1 GCA_910586025.1 uncultured Lachnospiraceae bacterium | reverse complement strand
ACCGCCAGATATGTCGCAGAACATAAAGCAAAGGGGACATCATAAGGCACAGCTTATGATATCCCCTGTAAGGAATTTCCCGTATACGCTTACTTTACACGAAACCGCAGCACATTCCAGGAATGCTTTTTCAATACAACCGTGATGCGGCCATCCTCAATCCGCACAGGCTCCCTTCGCTTTGGTACTACCCTGAATTCATCCTCAAAGGTGTTTCTCGCATAGGGATCCTCATCGTAAAGCTCTCTCCACTCTACCGCCTCCACCTCCCCGAAGGAACGGAGCTCGAGAGAAAGTCCGGCATCCTCGTCCATGTCGCAGTTTGCCGCAAACACGGCGATCTGCCCACTCTCTTCGTCATAGGTGCAGGACACCGTCATGCTCTCCTGTTTTCCGTGATGCTCCGTCTCTTTGAGAGGCAGCCGTGCGCTCGGGCGCAGCGCCTTTCCCCTGGCGAATTTCGCCGCATCCTGGAATGGATAAAAGGTTACCTGGCGGATCGCTCTTCCGGACGGATCCGTGGTGATCATTCCCCCCTCGTTCACCAGAAGAGACTGACAGGCAATTTTCACCCGGTCCGCATAATTCAGAAACGTGCACAGAATGCCGCCGTAGATCATGGCATCCATCTCTTTAAAGCTGGCGTAGCCATACTCCTGACTCACACCGCCGGGAATCGCTCCCGTATCCGTGATCACGCCCCACTCGTCAAAGGATATATTCACGGTCTTTTCCGAACGCCTTTTTCCCTTCACAAAATCACAGGCTCCGATCACGGTGTCCAGGTAATTTTGCAGATCCCGGAAAAAGAAGGGAATATCCGCCTCCGTGTCATACATTTTGTAGGCAAGCTGCTTTTTCGGATTATAGTTAAAATAGCGGTGCAGAGAAAGATAGTCAATATAATCATAGCATTCCTCAAGCACCTCCCTGTCCCAGTCTCCAAAGGGCGCATGGCCGATCTCGTTGGTGCAGCTCCCGCAGGCCACTGTCTGCGCCGCAGGATCCAGCCACTTCACAATCTTTGCGGTCTCCTTGCACAGCCGGGCATATTCCCCGGCCGTGTGCATGCAGATCTGCCACTCTCCATCCATCTCGTTACCCAGGCACCAGAGCCTGATATTATGGGGTTCAGGGACACCGTGCTCCCTGCGCTTGTCGCTCCACCAGGTGCCTTCCGGTACATTGCAGTATTCCACCAGCTCTCCGGCCTCCCTGGACGTTCCGGTGCCAAGATTCACCGCCATCATCAGCTCCACGTCCAGCTCCTTGAGGAGAGCCGCAAACTCATTGGTTCCCACCTGGTTGGTCTCTGTCACGTTCCATGCCAGTTCCTTCCTGACAGGCCTCTGCTCCTTGGGACCCACACCGTCCTTCCAGTCATATCCCGACACAAAATTTCCGCCGGGATAGCGGATCGTGGTCACTCCAAGCTCCCGGATCAGCTCCTTCACGTCACCGCGGAATCCGTTCTCATCCGCGGTTTCATGTTCCGGCTCATAGATTCCGCCGTACACGCACCTTCCCAGGTGCTCCGCAAAGGATCCGAACAATCTCCTGTCCACATCCCCGATGACAAAATCTCTGTCAAAGATGACTTTTGCTTCCTTCATGCCAGTTTTCCTCCATCCTCTCATGCCTTCACATAAACATCAGCCACTGCCGCCTCGATCAGAGCCAGCCTGTCGGAAATCTGCCTGGGGCAAAGATTCAGAATCTGCTTTCCCCCGTCAAGTGGCAGCATGCACTGGCTGTATCCCGTAAAGGTGCATCTGTTGTCAACAGGCACCAGACATTCCATTTTTTCCCAGAAGCCTCTTCCCCCGTTACTGTTGGCCAGAATATGGGAAAAGCCTCTTCCGGAAACGAGAATCGTGCCCTCCGGCCCGCCCTGGGGAATCCAGGTCACATAGGGAGTGCCTGTAAGATAGCTTCCATCCTCACACACCACGGGATTTCCCATAAAATCCGCATCTCCCCAGTCCTCAATGGAATCCGAGATCCGGAAGTAAACCGGAATTCTATCCTGATTCACCATTTCATAAACCATCACGAATTTTCCATCCGGCAGAGCCGCAACGATTGGCATGCCGGGGCGGAGCACCCCTCCCGGAAAGGCGATATCTATCTTCTCCTGACTCCAGGTATAGCCCCCATCCCAGGAAACCTTGTGGGCCAGCATCTGGTTATATCCCTTCTGTGCGGCATATCTCTCGTCCGAGTAAAAACAGATCAGCCTGTTATCAGGCGTTATGGTGAGAAACGGCTCCCAGACCGGGCGGTTCCCATCCTCCTCCTCAGGATCCACCAGGGCCTTTCCTCCCGATACGATCTCGCTCATAAACTCCCAGCTCTCTCCCCCATCCGTGCTCTTATAAATATGAAGGCAGCTGGAGGAGAAATCATCCGGTATGATGTTACCCGCACACAGAATCGTCCCTTCCTTCATTTCCCCCAAATCCACGGGCAGCTCATACAGATGAGGCTGAAAACGACAGCCCAGTCCTTTCTCCTTATCCTCTATCCTGCTCTTAAGATGCCAGCTTCTGGCCCCATCCGTGCTCTCGTAGATGGGAAATACAGGCGTATCATATGTATAGCACTCAAATGTGGAAAGCAATGTGCCGTTCTTTTCACCATTATGTTCCAGACAGATTACACGGGGATACATGGCTCCCGGCGCTCTCTCGTCGGCCTTCGGGCAGTAAACCACACTGGAATACCTCTTTTTCAGCAGAATCCTGCTCTCGTCGCAGGCATGCCGCACGCCGCCGTTTTCCTCGAACAGGGTATCTCTTACACAATAATTTTTCATCTCAATCCTCCATGCCGCAAACCTTCTGTTGCGCTTTTACTTTTTCAGAGAAAGGCGGATCATGTTGAAGGAAAGCTTCTTAAGACGTGTGCTGATCCGGCCCCCGACAAGCCTTGTATCCTCATTTGCGCAAGGTGCCACCGCATCCGGCTTATCGCCCGTGTTCACCGCATACAGATCCTCCGTAAACAGCTCCACGTGCTCGATCAGCCCACATTCCCCAAAGCCGCCGACATCAATCTCAGCCTCCATATCCTGCTCCCAGTTCCGGTTGATTACGAATATGGCCGCCTCCCCCGCCGCCTCGTCCATACTGGCCGCCGCCTCTATGTATGGAATATCCCGGTATGCCGGAGTCTGGTTGAAATCGTTGAGGTTGTAGCCCTCCGCGTCAAATCCAGGGCCGTCCACCGAAGGGTACAGGGAAATTCCCCTGGCAAAGCGGATCATCATCTCAAGGGGATAGTACCCGATCTGCTTCCAGACCCTCTTCTCATCATAGCCGATGTTGAACAATCCGCCTGTCATGCAGCCAATCTTCACCCGGTCCGCATGGCGCACCAGCATCATCAGCACGGACATGAGAGACAGCGTATTCAGCATCTGGCTCTCTTTTCCAGCAGGCTTTTCCGGCCTCTCCGGATCGTTAAAGCGAAGGGGCCTCTCCATATGAGCCGAAAACTCCGGATAAACGCCGTGATCAATGGCACCGCTCCTGCCCACCGTGACCTGTCCTTGCGGTGCAAAATTACAGCCGTACTCGTCGAAGGCGATCATCATTTTCCGGGGATGGCGCAGCATGGCCTGCACCACATCGCAGGCTGCAATCTCCGTCTCAAGGAAATCTTCAAATACTCTGGACGCACTCAGAAAAGCCGCCAGATTTCCCTCCGGCGCATTGTGGTAATAGTGGAGGGAAAGATAATCCACTGTCTCGTAGCACTCCCTGAGCACCTCAAGATCCCAGTCCGGGTACGTCCTGTTGTTGGGCGTTGAGGAGCCGCAGACCACGGTTTCCGCCTCGGGATTAATCCATTTTACCGTCTTGGAGGCCTCGTGCACCTTGATCCCGTACCCTTTTGGATCCTTCTCAAAGGAACTGATCTGCCAGGGCCCGTCCATCTCATTTCCAAGGCACCAGGTCTTCACCTGATGAGGCTTCTCATAGCCGTTCCTCCTGCGGAGATCAGACCAGTAGGTTCCTTTGGGGAGGCTGGTATATTCCACACAGTGCATGGCATCCAGAACCGTTCCCGTTCCCATGTTGATGGTGTAGAGCGGATCCGTCTCCACACGTCTTGCCCACTCCAGATACTCGTCATGGCCCACTTCGTTTGTCTCATACTGTCTCCAGGCCAGGTCCAGATGCGCCTTTCTCTCCTCCTTTGGCCCGATGGAGTCCTTCCACTCCCATCCCGAGGTAAAGTTTCCGCCCGGCAGCCTTACCGCCGTAATCCCCAGCTCCCTTGTGAGCTCCAGGATGTCCTTTCGAAATCCCAGATCATCCGCCTTTTCATGCCCCGGATTCCAGATTCCGCCATAGACCCAGCTCCCGATCGGCTCCAGAAAGGCCCCGAACAGCCGCCTGTCTATCTCCCCCGCCCGAAAGTCGGGATGAATCGTCACCCTTGTCTTCTTCATACCAAAATACCCCTTTCCCTCTTCTGTGCCGGTATCAGCCCTTAAGTCCGCTGGTGGCCTGACCTTCCACGAAATACTTCTGTCCGAAAATATACATGAGAAGCATGGGGATCAGGGAAATGCTCGCACCGGCAAAAGCCGCACCGTATTCAATAGTTCTCACCCCTACAAACATGGCAAGTCCGTTAGCCAGAGTTCTCATCTGTGAGGTGCTTGTCATAATCAGAGGCCAAAGCAGGTCGTTCCAGTTTCCGTTAATGCCGAGAATAATCATGGTGACAAGAGCCGGCTTAATGAGCGGCAGCATGATCCGGGAGTAGATCCCGAACTCGCCGAGTCCGTCGATACGGGCCGCTTCCTCCAGCTCTCTGGGAAGCCCCGCAAAGGCCGAGCGCATCATGAAGATCCAGTAGGCAGACGCAATCTTGGGTATGATCAGTCCCCAATAAGTATCATACATCCCAAACATATGTATTTCAAGGAATTCCGGGATCATGATTACCTGGAAGGGAATCATCATTGTTGCAAGAAAGGTCACGAAAATAATATTTTTTCCCTTAAACTCATATCTGGCAAAGGCATATCCCGCCAGCGTGTTTACAAACAGTGCGGGAATTGTGGTTCCCACAGAAAAAATGATTGAGTTTTTCATATACTGAATGATATCGATCCGCTGCATACACTTCGTAAAATTCTTCAGCGTGAATTCGGCCGGGAAAAAAGTTGGCGGATAGGCGATAATCTCAGCATCCGGCTTAAATGCCCCGAGCAGCAGCCAGATAATGGGAACCAGCATCACCAGAGCCAGAAATATGAATACGGCCATAATCGGAATATATATTAACGTTGATTTTAATCTTCTTCTTTTCATTTTTCCTCGCATTCTGTCACCGCGGTGTGACGCCAAACTCATGAAGCCTCGCTTCTAATCCTCTGTCTTTGACATTACATAATACTGAATCAGCGTAATGATCATAATAAAGACAAACAGGAACTCGGACATTGCCGTTGCATATCCCATACGGCTTCCGGAATCAAAAGCCTTCGTGTACACATAAGCAACCAGCGTCTCCGTGCTGAAATTCGGGCCGCCGTCCGTGAGTGTGTAAATCAGATCGAACACCTGCATGGAACCGATGATTCTTGTCATAAGCAGGAACCAGAACGAGGGCTTGATACAGGGCAGCGTAATGGAGAAAAACTGTCTGATCTTGCCCGCACCGTCAATCTCCGCGGCCTCGTAATAGTCCGTGGGAACGTTCTGCATGGCGGAGATCAAAATGATGGTGGAAATACCAAAGGTCCTCCAAACAGATACGGCAATCACAACGCCAAGGGTAAGCCCCGGCGTATTCAAAAAGTTAACCTTCCCAATTCCAATCTGCCTTACCCAATAGGTGATCAGACCCACGTTGGAATGAAGAATGATCTGGAACATGATGCCGATTGCAGTGGCGCTGCAGATGATCGGTATAAAATAAATACTGCGGAACAGCTTGTTTGTAAATGTGTTTTTGGTCAAAAGAGCGGACATCACAAGTCCCATGACCATCTGAATCGGCACCTCGATCAGAGTAAAGACAACCGTGACCTTGATACTGTTCAAAAACCTGGCATCCGTCAGCGCTTCCTTATAATTCGCCAGCCCCACAAAGGTAGCGTTGTCAAAGGAAATCTTCATATTCAGAGTACTGATGTAAAATGAAGCCAGCAGAGGAATCACGTTGAAAACTATAAGCAAAATGGCAGCCGGAAGGATGAACAGATACGCCGCATGCTGCGGTTTGTTCCAATAGGAACGAATATTCTGAAACTTGTTCACTTTTCTATTACCTCCTTTATAAGTTGGTCATAATTTGGGATTCGGGTGTCAAAAGCCCTGGCTGCACAGTGCGCCCGGCAATTGGCACAACAAATGTTCGTGGAACTGACTTTTGTGCGACGGAGGTGAGACTCATAAATCGTGGAAGCCTCTGCTGAACACGATTTACGTTTTCGCAGGCTCACCGGAATGCTCCGCACAATGGAAGGCGCACAACCTTTTTGTGCAAATTGTAGGGCGCACTGTGCAGCCAGGGCTTTTGACACCCGAATCCTATTGGCATAATGTTAAAAAAGGGAGAACCAAAACAGTTCTCGGTTCTCCCCGTCATTTATGACAAGTTCATTCATGACAACAGAAAGTTCTCAGACTGAATTATTCAGCAAGAGCATCCTCACCCTCATAGGTCTTGACAAGAGCTTCCACCTCAGCCTGCGTAGCTGCCAGTGCGTCTTCGATGGGAGTGTCATAAACAACCGCCTGCTTCAGGTTGCCCATAGCGGTAACAGCCTCTCCCCATCCCTGGAAATCAGGATCCGTAGTGATCCACAGAGAATCCTTGCTGGTATCATCCAGAGCCAGAGCGCTCAGTCTCTCATTGCTGGTATAAGCTTCCGTCTCGGCAAGGGGCAGATAAGCGGTAGGGAATCCGATACTCAGCGACCATGCGCCTGCGCCGGTCTGCGTCAGGTCCGTTCCCTCATTGCCTGTATACCACCACTGCATGAATCTCTCGCATGCGATTCTCTCTTCCTCGGTAGCTCCGCTTGTCACAAAAAATCCTGCGACATCGCCCTGAGGCTCGTTTCCAAAAATCTTGCACATACCGAAATTAACACCGGATTCGTCAGCTCCCGCCGCAAGCCAGGGACCATTTACCATGATGCCGATCTGGTTCGCCTTGAACATGGAATCAATCTCGTTCTCAACCGGGTTGTCCTCATTGTTGTACAGCTCCTTCATCCAGGTCAGATAATCAATATAGCCCTGATTTCCTTCGATATCTACGGACCATTTTCCATCATCCGCCTTGTTAACGGCCCAGCCGCCCTCAATGCCCATCACACACATTTCCTGATTGCCATAGGAAAGGAACAGTCCTGAACCGTAAACGTTTGCATCAGGATTAGTGATCTTGGCCGCATATTCCGCCCACTCCTCAAAGTTCTGAGGGGGAGCCTCCGGATCAAGGCCCGCCTGCTCGAACAGGGTCTTATTCCAGTACATATAGTACAGAGAGTTCTGGAAAGGAAGCGCATACAGAACACCGTCCGTTTTACATACCTCGATCGCATTGGGATTGAAATCCGCCTCCGCAAGGGTCGTGTTATCCCAGAGATCGTCAATGGGAAGCAGATACTCGCCGTAGCGGAATCTGTCGCCGGTTCCCATCAGGATAAGGGGTGCGCAGTCTCCGGTGGGAAGCGTGGTGGCCAGCTTCTCGCCGAACTCGGAGCTGATATCCATATTGATAGTGATTCCCCACTGATTTGTCTCGTTAAATTCATTTACCTTTGCCACAAGAGTGTCGCCGTCAGGACCTGTCCAAGAGTTCCAGAAATCGATTGTGATCGGTCCAGAGGCTGCCTCTGATCCGGCAGAATCCTCGGTTTTCGCATCATCCGCCGTATCGCCTGACGCTTCTTCCTTTGCCGGAGCCGATTCACCTGACAAAGCCGATCCTCCCTTATCGCCCGAGCCGCCGCACGCCGTCAGCGCCCCGACTGTCATTGCCAGAGTCAGAAGTACTGCAAGTTTCTTTTTCATTAATTTCCTCTCCTTCCGCGGTATTTCCGCTGTTGCTTGTCATTTCCCGAAAACGTCCCCGCTTTCGCTGCATACATATCCGTTGCGTGCACGTGTACGCAATCATGAAAATAAAAACAGCTTAGCAAAATACTGAGCTTTCTCCTTATTATGCAATATGTACATGTTTAAGCATTGCGTATACGTGTACGCTTTCAAGATATCCTAAGTATAATCTTATATTACCAAGTTGTCAACACTTTTGCCATTTATATTTCATTTTCCGCCTTTTTTTCATTCCAGCTCCACAATCCCTCTGATGCAAAGCCAGTGTTGATATGGTAAAAATGACGGATAACCCCCTCCTTTTTGCAAAATATCGCATAAAGAGAAGCCCGGCAATTTGTCGGGCTAATCAAAAACCGCTTTTTGCCATCAGGTATGTATTGTATAGTGAACGACAAAAATTTTTGTTTTTGGCGTTCGCTGCGCCGATTTTTGCTGCGTGCAAACGCAGAATATACCTTGCAAAAATCGTGCGCATCCCCCGGAGGGGTATAGTGAAGGACAAATTATTTTGTCGTTCACTATATAATTCTTTTCCCATTCCCCCGGCCTGTGTACCTTGCCCGCGGGAGTAAAACAGCTGTTTTCTTCATATTATACGTTCCTATTAAGCATTCTGATTTTCATACCACTGTGCCTGTGACATGAACAAAACAT
>CAJUIO010000131.1 GCA_910586025.1 uncultured Lachnospiraceae bacterium | reverse complement strand
CCTCTTTGGCGTGCCGCCCGGGGAAGCTACAGGACCGGATTATCCGCCTTTGCCTTCAGAACCGCAAACCTCCGATCCACCTCTTCCTGCAGCTGGCTGACCACGTCCCCATAGACCTCCTTCTGGAGGTGTCTGGTTCTTCCCATCATGGAAAGCCATTCGGCCACCTGTATTTTCTTACCGCTTGCAGAGGGGTCGTAGCTGAGTGTCGTGATCCCCCGTTCCACCTCGTAAAGCGGGAAATAGCAGCAATTCACCGCAGCCTCTATAACCTTACGCTCCGTGGCAGGCTTATCATTCCAGTTAAGAGGGCAGGCAGAAAGCGCTTTCACATAAGCCGTACCCGTGGTCTTCGCATAAAACGCCGCTTTTGCCGCCTTTTTCATGAAGTCTGCAGAATTTGATTCCGCTGCAGTGGCAACATAGGGAATTCCCGTTGCCGCCATTATCTGCGGCATGTCCTTGTGAAAAAAGGTTTTACCGTACTGTGCCTTCCCCACATGGGATGTCGCGCTTCTGGCTCCCTTTGGCGTGGAATACGACAGCTGATAACCGGTATTCATATAGCCGCCGTTATCGTACTCAAACAATATGAGCCGATGGCCCCGGAGCGCCGTCCCCAGCGCAGACCCTATACCAATATCCATTCCGCCGTCCCCGCTGACCATGATGAAGATTATATCGCCGGGCGGCATCTCACCCTTCTTCTGTTTTCTGCTGCACATTTCCGCAAGGCCGCTTAACGTGGCCGCCCCGTTCTGAAACAGATTGTGAAGATACGGTACCTTAAAGCTGGTTCTGGGATAAGGCGTGGTCACGATCATCCCGCAGCCGGTCTGGAACAGCAGCACCACCGGATCCTCGATCGCACGCAGTAGCAGATTCAGATTCACCGGAATCCCGCAGCCCGGACAGGCTCCGTGTCCCGGTGCGATTCTTTTGGGCATGGCCGTGGTGGCGTTCAGGCTCCCGACGCTCACCTTTACCCTGCCGTCCGCTTCCTCCGCCTTCGTCAGTCCAAGCCCTGTCTTTTCCGCAGACAGAGGTTCAAAGAAATTATCCCTCTCTTCCGCATGGGGTTTGGCCGTACCGGTCACTCCGTAGTAGGCAAAATCCGAGGTATCCCTCTTTACCGCCCACCGGAACATCTTCACCGCATCCTCCACGAAAAAGTCCTTGCCCCCGAGACCGTAGATCAGGGTCTTTACTCGAATCCGGCTCTTATACTTATGGAGCGCCGCCCGAAGCTCCAGGGAGAGATTTCCTCCTCCCGCACCGTAGCTGTCCTGTCTGTCCGCCGCAAGAGCCACCTTCGCACCCTTGCAGGCCTTCGCCAGCTCCTTCTCCGGAAAGGGCCTAAGAGCATGGATTGTCACAGCACCGCATTTTTTACCCTTGGCCCGCAGCTCGTCCACCGCCTCCATCGCGGTCTCATAGGAGGAACCAAGGAGCACCAGAAGCGTGTCCGCATCCTCGCTTCTGTAGCCCTCCACCTTTTGGTAATACCGGCCCGACAGCTCTCCATACTCCGCAAAAAGCTCCGTAAGAACCCGGTCCGCATCCCTCATGGCCTGGTGAAGCTGATAGCGGTTGTTGATCAGATCCGGCTCGTTCATATAGGAGCCCACGGTAATGGGATGCTCCAGGTCCAGAAACGGGTACTCTTCCTTTTTCCCGCCAAGAAAATCCTTTACCACACGCTCCTCCTCAAACCGCATGCACCTGCGCTTCTGATGGCTGGTAAAAAATCCGTCATAGGCCACTGCCACCGGAAGACGCACCGTCTCCGCAAGCTTAAGGGCTATGATATTAAAGTCATAAACCTCCTGCACGGAATGGGCAAAGAGGATCGGCCATCCCGCATTCAGAAGAAACATGATATCACTGTGGTCTCCCTTTATGGACAAAGGGCCGGAAATGGTCCTGCAGACCACGTTCATCACCATGGGATACCTGGTTCCGGACTGAACCGGGAACTGTTCCAGAGCATACATAAGGCCGTTTGCGCTTGTGGCGTTTATCACTCTGCCCCCGCCGACACTGGCTCCATAGCAGATCCCCGCAGCGCTGTGCTCTCCCTCCGCCGCTATCATGATCAGATCCGTATCCCCCTGGGCCCGGAGACGATCCAGGTTTTCCGCTATCTGAGTGGAGGGCGTGATGGGATAATATCCCATCAGGTCATAGCCGATCTGACGGATTGCCATAACCGCCATCTCATTTCCGCTTGCAAACTCCATTACCTGCTTTTCCATCACACCTCTCCTCCTTCCATCCTCTTTTCCGTCAGGTAAGACTCCGAGGTTATATAGCCGTCGGCCCCGGCCTTAATGTAGTAATCCGGAAAGCGTACCATATCCTGATTGGGCAGAAAGTACTGCTTCTCCTTATGCTCCGCTTCCAGCCCCCTCACAAGCGCATTTACCGGACAGACATCCACGCAGCGCAGACAGCCCTTGCAGTGATAATAATCCAGACCCTGATTGACCATCATTTCCCTTCCCCTGTACTCTCCCTTTTTAAACTGAAATACCATATCCGGGCAGGTGGTGTCGCACTGCCCGCAGTTGATACATCTCTCCTTGATAAAGACAGGAATATAGCCCTGTCTGGACGGAGAAAGATCTGCCGCTGCTGTGCTTCCAAACCTGGGATTAATACCTCCCAGGGGGGCCGTGTCGTATCCCCAGTCCAAAGCCGCCATCTCTCCGTCCCTTTCCGCCCCGCGGCAGTCATGTCCGCTCCCTTCTTTTTGCGTCTGCACCTTGATCCGGCCCGTCTCCTGATACCCTCTCTCGATTCCGTTCAGATTCCCCGAAAGAGCATCCGGGTATTTTCCTCCAAGGGCATCCTCGCAGATCCTCTGCGCATCAGAAAGCTTCACAAAACCCGCAGCCCTCGCTATGGCTCCCAGCATAACCACATTGATTCTGGAATGAGTCTCCATGGCAATCCTCTGTGCCATAACCGCATAGCAGCTCTTCACCTTCACGGGCAGCACAACCTCCTCCCGCGCATCCTCAAGGGCCAGTATCACCTCCGTATTCTCATCGCAGCCGCTCCAAACCCCCTGATCCTTCATGAGAGCCTGGTGAAAGATCACCAGCAGATCAGGATGCTCCACCGGTGAGTGCAGTCTGATTTCCTTATTTTTATTGCAATAGCGGATGTATCCCTTCACCGGCGTTCCCGTCTTTTCCGACCCGTAGCTGGAAAAGCTTGTGCTGTTAAGATCCAGATACCTGACACCCAGCTCTCCCAGCATCTTTCCGCACAGATTCGCTCCCAGACCTCCGATACTCTCCAAACGGATTTCATAGTATTCCTCCGTCCGCCAGAAGTCCTCCTTCTTGTTTTTGCTTCCGCCTTCCATCACATCCCCCTCTTTCTATGCCTGTTTGAAAAACTGTTTTCCCATCTGGCACAGAGGGCAGATGTAATCCTCGGGAAGATCCTCCCACTTGGTTCCGGGCTCGATCCCTTTCTCGGGCTCACCCTTTTCCTCATCATAAATATAGCCACACACTTCACAGATATATTGCATAATTTTTCTCCTTCTTTGATGCCGTCAGCTTATCATGCGCCGTTATCGCATCCTTCAGGATTAGTATGATTTTTACCTGTCAAAATTATGCGCTGAAATCTCTTTTTTGACTGATAACTGCGGCAAGGCAGCCGGAAATCACAAGAACCAGCATACCCGTCAGCGCAGGCCCTCTCTCCACCCGTCCATTCACGAAAATGTCAGCGGCATTGGAAAAATAAAAGGGAGTAATGTATTTAAGCGCCTCAAGATCCGGAACCACCCTGCACATCACGTCTGCTGCATAAAGCAGAACGGATAACCCCACAGCTGCTCCGATCTGCTTTTTTCCGGACAGGGACGAGACGAAAAAGCAGACACTGCCCACCTCCAGCTGCATCAAAAGCTGTGTCCCGAAAAACAGGACAAGGCTCCCTGCATCCGGCATCTCGCCGACCCCCGCAAAGCCCGCCAAAATACACAGGATACAGATTATCTGGAACAAAACAATCAGCACAACCATAGCCGCATATTTCCACAGGACCACGAAGAGCCTGTCCACGGGCAGTGTATACAGAAATTCCGCCGTATGGCCCTCCTCCTCTTTAGAGAGCGCAGCGGCACCTGTCATGGCCGCGAACATGGCTCCGCCCACCGCGAAAATCAGGGCGATTTCCGTGGCAAAATATCCCTCTATATCGGCCACATTCAATTTGTCAAGCCCCAGCGCCGCCGAAAAAGCTCCCATCTCCCCGTACACCTCCGCCATAGGCTCCATGGCATCCCTGATCCCGTCGAACAGCAAAAGACAGCCCAGGCAGCCAAATCCCACGCAGCCCGCCCAGATGAGCAGGGCCTTAAGATTACTTTTTATCTCATGCTTCAGCAGTGTCATCCTTATCCTCCTCATAATAATGCATAAACAGCTCATCCAGGGGTGCCCCCTCGACCGAGTCCCTCCGGATAATTTTCCCGTCCTTGATAAACGCCGCATTCCGGCAGTATTTCTTTACCTCCGAGAGCACATGGGAGGAAAGAAAGCAGGTGGTTCCCTGACGGTTATATTCCAGAAGCAGCCCGAAAAACGCCTCCTGCATCAGCGGGTCCAGACCGGACGTGGGTTCGTCCAGAATAAGGAGCCGCGGTCTGTGCTGCATGGCGCAGACAATGCTGACCTTTTTCCGGTTGCCCAGGGAAAGCTCCCGAATTCTCTTTTCCGTATCCACCCCGAGCAGCCGACAGATCCGCTCCGCCTCCTTCCCGCAGTCCTTTTTCCTGATCCCCGCCGCAAAGAGTATCACATCCTTTACCTTCATGGAGGGATAAAACATGGCCTCGGACGGCATATACCCCACCCCGGCGAGAACCTCCCTGCGCCTGTGTGACGCATCCATGGAAAGCAGTCTGATCTCTCCTGCCTGAAAGTGAAGCAGTCCCAGCATACTCCGTATGGTCGTGGACTTTCCTGCGCCGTTCGGCCCCAGGAATCCAAAGATATCGCCCTCCTCCACCTGAAGGGATATGCCGCTTACTCCTCTTTTTTTCCCGTACGTCTTGGTCAGATTACAAATCTCAATCGCATAATTTTTGTCCGGATTCTTCTCCATATGTTTCCCCCTTCTTGAATTCCGCCAGCATTCTGTTCAGATTCTCCGTATCGGCTCTTCTCTTTATTTTGTTGCAGAAAAAGACGGTAATATAGCAGCTCATCATAAATACCGCCAAAAAGACTGACACCTGCCATTTTCCCTCAAACCATCCCAGGATAAAGGAAGCCGCTCCGTGGAACAGACTGCAGAGCGCTATTCCAAACGCTTCCAGCCTTCCAAGCCTGTTCGCCTCGTCAAAATTGCCGAGCAGGTAAACCTGCAGATATCCCACAACATAAGCGTCCGCCGTCATCTCAAAAAGATGCAGAATATTTGCCAGAAAGGATCCCTGGCTGATACGGTAGCAGCAATAAAAAAAGGCAATGCAGAAAAGATAGGCGCAGGTCTTAAAATCAATGGAAATCTCCCTGCGCAGATACTGTTCAAATCTCTCTCTAAACCGGTTCACGGCTCTCCCCTCCCTTCAGAATCTGTCTTAACCGCTTTGCATACCTGCGGGAGATCATGACCTCCTCCTGATTCTCCATGGTTGCCCGGATACGGTTCCCCGATTCGCTCTTTAAGTAACTGATCTTGTATATGTTGATAACCATGGATTTGGAACACCGGAAAAAGCCCCTGTCCGCATATACGCCGGACAGCCTTTCCAGACTCTGCGCCACTTTGCACACCCTGTCCTTCAGATAGGCGAAGACGGCTCCGTCCACGCTTTCCAGATATAAAATCTCCTCCGGCGCCAGAAACGCCCTTCCTCCCTCGAATTCGGCGCTGATTCTCTGCCCCGTTCCCTGAAGGATCCCGATAACCGTCTCGATTCTGCCGGTCATTTCCCGGTAACGGATGATAATTTCCTCCTCACCCTCCGAAATCTTATTCAATGTCAATTTCATCCGACTTTTCCTTTCCTGTTTGTGTGCCTTTATTCTAACAGCTTTCACTCCCCTGGCAATAGGGAAAGCGCCAGGATGCACTTTTGAGAAGCCAGGACGCTTCCTTCGCAAGGCTGCGCATAAAAATAACCCGGGAAATCACTTTCCCGGGTTATCCTGTCAGTATATAAAACACTGCCTTACAGCCGTCATCTTGAAGCGTCATATTTACCGCTTCCGTTCAGTATATCGTAGATATCGCTGCCTGTTCTGTTGTAGCTATAATTTCCAGTATTCAGGCTTTTATTCAAAATCGCAAGATTCGTCTGGGCATTGGCTATAATATCCTCAACCCGGGCGCTGACCTTACCGGCAAACGAGCCATTTCCTCCAAAGGCCGTTTTCAAATCAGAAAGCTCCGCAGACTTAAGAAGCTCCTTATCCACCGACAAAATCCCGTCACTGTCAGCTTTAATCCCCATATCGCCCAAAAGAGACGAGGAACGGCCAAAATACTCCTTGATCTGTTTCAGATAGGTTCCGTTCGCACCGCTGTTTTCCTTATCCAGCTTTCTGATGAGAGAATTGTAACCGTCCACAAAATCAGTAATTCTCTCTTCCACAGTGGTCCTGTATTTTGCAGCCTCCTCCTCTGTCATATTTCCGGTATCCTTCTCAAGGATATCCTGCAGCTTCCTGCCGCGCTCCTTCATTTCCTCCGCCGCTTTCTTAAGAGCGGTAAAGTTCTCCCTGGATTCCTCCATAAGCTTGTTATTCTTCTTCGTCTCGCTGCTGCTGTTAACAGAACTGGAATTATTTTTGTTATTATTATTTGTTCTCTGTATCGCAGATCCAATCGCCGCCGACTGCGCCCTCGCCCCGCTTTTTGCACGGGAAAGGAGCCTGTTCTGTGTGATAAGAGGACTGATTGTATTATGCTGCATAACCTGTCACCGCCCTTTTCTAAATATTCATACGCCGCTTTGCGGCACACAACCATGGATAAAAGCCTGCCCATCCGAATGATCATCTACATTAATTATCGTACCTGCCCTCAAAATACATAATAGGTATGTAATAAAAAGGTGTTTTTCTGCAATAAACGTGCCGGGATGCCGTGTCACTTTTTTCTCAGGTAATCCATATAGGCGGCCACAAAATCGCCGTATTTCTGCTTTGCCATAAGAATGGTTTCACCGTTCTTAATCTGGATGCTGCCGGTATCATAGCTCTTCACAGCGCCCAGATTGACAAGATATCCCCGGTGACACCGGAAAAACCGTCTGCCCAAAAGACCCTCCAGCTCGCTCATCTTGGAATAGTAGGCGATCTGCTCGCCCTTCAAATGCAGAATGATCTTTCTCGCATCATTTTCCGCATACAGAATATTCTCCTTCGGCACGTTTCTGTGAACCCCCTTCACCCTGATGACAAGCGGCTCCGCCTCCTTCATGCTTCTGCACTCCGCCACCGCCTTATCCAGAACCTGAAAGAATTTCTGTTCATCTATGGGCTTTAAAAGATACTGAAAGGCCTGTACGTCAAATGCGTCAAAAATATATTCCTTCAGGGCTGTGACAAACACGATAACAGCCTCGGACTCCTGCCGCAGCTGCCTTGCCATGTCAATGCCGTTGATGTCCCTAAGATCAATGTCCAGGAAAAAAATGTCAAACGAAACTCCTGATTCCAGGAGCTGCCGCCCGGTGGCAAATACCCATACCCTGTATCCCTCTTCCTTTTGCAGCCGCAGCTCAATTAACTGCTTCAGCTTTTCTCCCATGATTTCATCGCCGTCGCATACCGCAATCTGAAGCATTCAAAAGCCCCCCTCCAAATCTAACCGCTCATTCTTATACAAATATATATCGGCAGTTTTTTGGAAAGAAGTATTTTAGTTGTAATGAATCAAATGAAATTTGCAATAAATTAAGGGTTTCTTTAGATAAATGGATTAAAATACCTGCCGCCGTTATGCACCATAAAGCCTATGGATACTGCCAGCATGATCACCGCCACCAGAATGGCCGCAAAATCCGCCCGCCCAAAGGGCCGCTCCACAATCCAGGTCCTTTTCTTGTTTTTGCCAAATCCCCGCAGCTCCATGGCGTTGGAGATCACCTCAATCCTCTGCAGGCTTGAGAGCACAAGCGGAAACAGGATTGCCGCCGAATTTTTGAGTCTGTCCGTGAATTTGTCCTTTCTGCTCAGGTCAATCCCTCTTGCCTGCTGGGCCTGGGAAATATCATGGAAATCCCTCTGGATATCGGGAATATACCGCAGCGCAATAGCCACGGAATATCCCACCCTGTAGCTTACTCCGATCTTGTTTAAGCTTGCCGCAAATTCACTGGGATTTGTGGCGAGAATGAACAGAAGCGCCACGGGAATCACTGCCAGGTATTTCATCATGAAATTGAACAGATAAAACAGCTCCTCCCAGAGAACGGAATATCTCCAGAACAGGTGCACGATCTCATGCCTGGTCCCGTAGATCTCCACGCCCTGCTCCGGCGCAAAGGCAAACAGTGCGATCAGATTCATGATGATCAGCCACATCATAAACAAAAACGCGAACCGGATATCCTTCCATTTCAGCCCTGACACCGCGAAAAACACCACTCCAAGAGCAAACATGGTCACCAGCACCCTTGTGTCATAGGTGGTCATTGCCGCAATGCTCCAGATCAGGAAAAATATGAACTTGGTGCTTCCGGACAGCCTGTGTATGGGGGAATCCTTTTTGATATAGGAGAGTGATGCGCTCATGCCCTTACCTCCCTGTCGTATTC
>CAJUIO010000130.1 GCA_910586025.1 uncultured Lachnospiraceae bacterium | reverse complement strand
AGAGACACATGACCACGGTATCCCAGAATACGGCGGTCATGGACACATAGGCCTGCTTCCGGGGGTTTTGGGATGCGGATGCGGCGGCGGTAATGGAGGCCGTGCCGATGCCGGCTTCATTGGTAAACAGGCCCCTGGCGATGCCGTAGCGGATGGTGAGCATGAGGCAGGCCCCCACTCCGCCTCCGGCGGCGGCTCTGGGGGAGAGGGCGCTTTTCAGGATCAGGCGAAGGGCGGGCAGCAGGGCTTCCCGGTTCAGGAAAAGCAGGAGAATGCAGCCAGCCGTGAACAGAACGGCCAGAAAGGGTACGATCTTCACGCAGACATTACCGATGGACTTAATGCCGCCCACAATCACAAAGCCGCACAGCACAGCCGCAAGAAAGCCCGCAATCTGAGGGGAGAGTCCGAAGCTTGCGGAGGTGGTCTGCGTGATGGAGTTGGACTGGGTGGTGCAGCCGACTCCAAAGGCGGCTACCACGGTAAGGAGGGCGTAAAATTTCCCGACGGATTTATTGCGCAGGCCGTTTTCCCACAGATACATAGGACCGCCGCGGTTTTGGCCGTCGGCGTTTTTTTTGCGGAAAAGGACGCTGAGGAAGCATTCCGAATAGGCCGTGGCCATTCCCAGGATTCCGGTGATCCAGCACCAGAAAATAGCGCCCGGACCGCCCAGGGCGATGGCCGTGGAAACCCCTATGATATTTCCCGTTCCCAGGGTGGCGGCAAGGGTGGTGGCAAGGGTGGCAAACACGGAGAGATTCCCAGTATTTTCCTGGCTTTCCGGTGTCACGGACAGGCGGATCGCTTCCAGAATTTTTTTCTGCGGAACGTGAAGTTTTATGGTAAAATAGAGATGAGTTCCCATGAGAAGAAAAAGCAGGGGACCGCTCCAGAGAAATTCGTTTATACTTTTCATGCCGGAAAGAAAGGTAGTCATGGATTTGTGTTTCCTTTGGGTGGAACTGCTTGTTATTAATATAGTAAAGGAACAGTGAGGATATGATAAAAATCAGAATGTACCTGAAGAAAAAGTGGAAAACGGCAGTGCCGGCCTTTCTGATCGCGTTTTCCCTTCTGCTGAATCTGGCGGGATGGATAAGCAGAAGCTTCTGTAATTTTTACGCCCGCCATATTTTCCCGGTGTGGGTGGAGACCTACGGGCGGCTGACAGGCCTGTTTCCCTTTTCCGTGGGAGAAAGGATGCTGTATCTTGCGGCAGTTCTGACGGCGGTTCTGGCGCTGTGGAGCAGCGCCGCATTTGTGAGGGCTGCGATAAGAAGATGCCGGAGGGGCCCTGGGGGAAAGAAGCCGCCTGAAAATAAAAGGCTTCCTGTGGCCCTTGGAATTTACGGAACCGTATATTTCTGGATCACGGGGGTGGTGTGCCTTGTCATGACCTTAAACTGCTTTCTTCTCTATCACGTGTCGCCTGTCTATGAGAGGTACGAGATTGGCGGGGCGGGGCGGGAGAGATATGGCGCTGCGGAGATTGCGGCTCTTCGGGATTACGTGGTGGAGCAGGCCAACGCCCTTGCCCCCCTGATGAGTCGGGACGGGGAGGGAGATCTGGTCTATGAGGGGGATATGATCCGGGAGGCGAAGGAACAGATGGGTCGGCTCAGTGGACGGATTGACACCCTGAAGGGATATTATCCGGATCCAAAGCCGCTGCTTGCTTCCGATTTTTTCAGCCAGCAGTATATTATGGGTTATTATTTCCCCTTCTCCATGGAGGCCAATTACAATGATATCATGTATGTGGTCAATCTTCCCACAACCCTGTGCCACGAGCTTTCCCATCTGAAGGGATTTATTCTTGAGGACGAGGCCAACTTTATCGGCTATCTTGCATGCGTGGATTCGGAGGATGACTTCTTCAGGTACAGCGCCTATCTCAGTGTCCTGGGGTATCTGGACCGCGATTTTTATCAGGCGGCAGGAAAGGACAGGGAGGTTTATCAGTCTCATCCGGCCATCAGTGAGCTGGTTCTCCGGGATGATATTTTTCTCACGGGCGAAACCTGGGAGGAGGTGGAGGAGACGGCGCTGATCAGCACGGAGACGGTGAAGGAGGTTTCCAATACCTTTACGGAGACCGCGCTGGTGCTGAACGGAGTGGAGGACGGCAGAGTGAGCTACAGCCGGGTGGTGGATCTCCTGCTCAGATATTATGACGGCATTTTGTATTGAGCTTCCATTTTTTCCTGAAAAAGGGTATACTGATAGGGAAAGAATATGGAAATGAGGAAGTAATCGGCTTTATGGGAAATATCATTGATTATATAAGTGAGCACGGGAAATATACATTCAGGCACAGACCCTTAAACGAGGTGGACTCGCTGGTGCTGTGCCAGCTGGTCTATCTCAATTACGGGCCTTTTGTAAAGGGGCTTATGGAGGATGGCGGGCCGGTGGACATTCAGACGATCTACAGTCATCCCGAGAGGGACAGGATTCTGGATGATTACTGGTATCGGGAGAATAACAAGGAGCTGTTCGCGGTAGCGGCACAGTCCGTCCGGTTTGGCTCCCTGCGAATGAATTACTATGAAAATGTAATTCACAAGGAGGGCGAGACCCAGTTCTGCGCCATGACGTATCTGCTTGAGGACGGGAGCTGCTACGTCGCTTACAGGGGTACGGATGCCACTATCGTGGGATGGAAGGAGGATCTGAATCTTGCCTTTTCCGAGCCGCTGAACAGTCAGTACTTAAGCGTCAGATATCTGGACAAGGTGGCGGGGCTGGTGAAGGGGGATCTTTATGTGGGAGGGCATTCCAAGGGAGGCAATCTTGCCGTCTATGGGGCCATGAACTGCAGCGAAGAGACCAGGGAGAGGCTTCTTCACATCTATAATAATGACGGCCCGGGCTTTCGCCCCGAGATACGCAGGATGGGGAATTATGAGGCGGTGGCGGACCGCATTTCCAAATATATCCCCAGATCCTCGGTGGTGGGAATGATTCTGGAGGATCACAGTGATTACGAGGTGGTGGAGAGCAGAGGAGTGGGGCTTCTTCAGCACAATACCTACAGCTGGAAGATTGAGGGAACGTCATTTGTCCGGGCCAAAAACATGAGAAGCGGCAAGCTCATTATGGACCGGGCCATGAACGAGTGGATTCTCTCCCTCTCGCAGGAGGAGACGCATGCCTTCGTGGACACGCTGTACGAGGTGGTGTCCGCCTCCGAGGCTTCCAATGTCTTTGAGTTTGGGGCGGATCTGAAAAAGAGTATGCAGAGCATATTCGGGGCTGCGAAAAATGTGGACGAGGACACCAGAAAGGCCATCCAGAAGATCATCCATTCCCTGTTCGAGATCCTGGCGGAAAACATCGGGCAAAATATTTTGGAGAAATTTTAAAAAACCTGTTGACATTGGAAGAAAAATCAGATATACTTTCAGTTGTTCGCAGGAATGGCGGAATTGGCAGACGCGCACGGTTCAGGTCCGTGTGGTAGCAATACCATGAGAGTTCAAGTCTCTTTTCCTGCACGGAAAGAAGCCCGAGAAAGAGGGCTTCTTTTTTTGTGTTGCATTTATACTTGTGAATCCTTATACAGGCCTGGCGCCCGGGTTATTGCGGGAAATAGATAAAAAAGCCCTCTGCGGCTAAAGAACGCTGCATTGGGCGTATTTTTTGGGGGAGATTCCAACGGCTTTGGTAAAGGCCTTGAAAAAGTTGCTGTAATCGGTAAAACCGCTCTTCTCATAGGCCTCCGTGACGCTGCTCCCCTCGTTGAGCAGAGACTTGGCGATACTGATGCGTCTTGCGCAGATATATTTGTTGATGGTGGTCCCGGTGGCGGCCTTGAAGATCCGGCAGATATAGGATTCGCTTAAGAAGAATTCGCCGGAGAGCTGCTCAATGGTGATGGAGGAGGCGATGTTGCGGTTAATATAGGAGAGAATGTCGTCCACCTGCTGGCTGTAGACGCAGCCGCCGGCCGCATGAGACGCACTGGTCTGCAGAGTGTTGTTGATCAAAACCATGAGCTCCATGAAGGCGGACTGCTCGATTATATCATGACCGTAGCCCTCCGCACCGGTGATCTTGTTGATGTAGTAGAGGAAGCGGGCCTGCTGTTCGCGGCTTAGGGGAATCCTGTGGCTGAAATCCTCCGGCCGGTTGGAGAAGCAGGCATCCAGGTCGGTTCCGGGGGTGGAAAGCTTTTTCGTAAAGTCAGGATGAATCGAAAGCACGATTCTCTCGTGCACCATCTTATCCACCTGGGTGATCTTGTGGCTTTCATACTGATTGATGATGAAAAGATCGCCCGGCTCAATGCTGTAGAACTTATTGTCGATCAGAAACTGCTTTCCTCCGGAGATGGAATAGTAGATCTCATAACAGTCATGGATGTGCATGTCCATGGCGTTTTCTTCTTTATATAAATGGGCGATGGCGAAGGTCTGAGTCTGCGTACAGTTCTCAATCGCCTGTCTGCAGGAGTACAATTCTTCCATAGGGGATCACCTTTTGTCAAAAATGTAAGAGGTTACATAAATATAGCCTAATTATAGTGGAAGAGTACAAGATTTGCAAGGTTTTTCTTCCTTTTTGAAATGACATAGATAATTTTATATAGTATACTGTAGTAAACAACAGCGGAAAGGAAGGATCACAATATGGAGTTGAGAACAGCGGCTTCACCCAGAGACGTGAAGCACTACACGACGGAACGGCTGAGAGAGGATTTTCTGATTCAGAACCTGTTTACGCCCGGTGAGATCAAACTGGTGTACAGCCATATCGACAGGATCATTACGGGTGCGGCAGTGCCGGTATCACCGCTTACCCTGACTGCAGGGGACGAGCTGAGGGCTGAATATTTCCTGCAGAGGAGAGAGATGGGCGCGATCAATATCGGCGGGGCCGGCGTGATTACCATTGACGGCAGGAAATACGAGGTGGGTTTTAAGGAAGGCATGTACATCGGAATGGGCAGCAGGGATATCGTGTTTGACAGCGTGGATGCCGCACAGCCTGCGAAATTCTACATCAACAGCGCACCGGCCCACAGGGAGTATCCCACGGTTCTGATCAGGCCCGAGGGAACGCCGCAGGAGGGCGTGGTCATTGTGAAGGACGAGAACAAGGTGGAGTGCGGCTGTCTCGAGGATGCAAACCACAGGGTGATCTGTAAATATATCCTCCCGGGGCAGGTGGAGAGCTGTCAGCTTGTCATGGGTATGACGAGACTGGAGCCCGGCAGTGTTTGGAATACCATGCCGTGCCACACCCATGACAGACGGATGGAGGTGTATCTCTACTTTGAAATGCCGGAGGATGCCTTCGTGATGCATTTCATGGGAGAGCCCACACAGACCAGACACATTGTCATGAGGAACGAGGAGGCGGTGATCTCGCCCAGCTGGTCGATTCATTCGGGATGCGGTTCTAAGGCTTACACCTTTATCTGGGGCATGGTGGGAGAAAATCAGGATTTTGACGACATGGATCATGTGGCAAACCAGGAGCTGGTGTAATCTGTTGCGGTTTAACCTATAATTTAAAGAGAGAGAAGGAGAGAGACGAAATGGGAGATTTTACGGCTAAGTTTTCACTGGAGGGCAAGGTAGCCCTGGTAACGGGGGCATCCTACGGGATCGGCTTTGCCATTGCAAGCGCCTATGCGGATGCGGGAGCGACTATCGTGTTTAACGATATCAAGCAGGAGCTGGTTGACAAGGGGCTCGCCGCATATGAGGAAAAGGGCATCAAGGCTCACGGCTATGTCTGCGACGTGACAAACGAGGAGCAGGTGAACGCCATGGTGGCGAAGATCGAGGAGGAAGTGGGCGTGATTGATATCCTGGTAAACAATGCGGGCATCATCAAGAGAATCCCCATGCTGGAAATGACGGCAGACCAGTTCCGCCAGGTGATCGACGTTGACCTGAATGCGCCTTTTATCGTGGCAAAGGCCGTGATTCCCGGCATGATCAAAAAGGGACACGGAAAGATCATCAACATCTGTTCCATGATGAGCGAGCTTGGGCGCGAGACGGTTTCCGCTTATGCGGCGGCAAAGGGCGGTCTTAAGATGCTCACCAGAAATATAGCGTCCGAGTACGGCGAGTTCAACATTCAGTGTAACGGAATCGGGCCCGGCTATATTGCGACGCCTCAGACGGCTCCTCTGCGCGAGAAGCAGCCGGACGGAAGCAGACATCCCTTCGACCAGTTTATCATCGCCAAGACCCCTGCGGCGCGCTGGGGCGAGACCGAGGACCTTCAGGGCCCTGCGGTATTCCTGGCATCAGAGGCATCCGACTTTGTGAACGGACATGTTCTGTATGTGGACGGCGGTATTCTGGCATACATCGGAAAGCAGCCATAATAAAAATACAGGCACGAAAAATGCCGCAGGGCCGAAAGACCGGCCTTGCGGCATAAAAAGGTACGGTGACAATTTCCAACATCGTAAATAATAAAAGGAAAGGGATAAGAAAAATGAAAATAGCACTGATAAACGAAAACAGTCAGGCGGCAAAGAACAGTCTGATCTGCGATACCTTAAAGAGCGTGGTGGAGCCCATGGGACATGAGGTGTTCAATTACGGGATGTATTCGGCGGAGGATGCCAATTCTCTCACCTACGTGCAGAACGGGATTCTGGCGGCGGTTCTCCTTAATTCGGGAGCGGCGGACTATGTAATCACAGGCTGCGGCACCGGCGAGGGGGCCATGCTGGCATGTAATTCCTTCCCTAGGGTGCTCTGCGGCCATATCACCTCTCCCCTCGACGCTTATCTGTTCTCACAGGTAAACGACGGTAACTGTATTGCTCTTCCTTTTGCGGAGAACTTCGGATGGGGCGGAGAGCTGAACCTGCAGTACATCTTTGAAAAGCTGTTCTGTGCGCCGGGAGGCGGCGGATATCCCAAGGAGAGAGTGGAGCCCGAGCAGAGAAACAAGAAGATTCTGGATCAGGTGAAGGAGGTTACTCACACGGATATGGAGACGATTCTTAAGGGGCTTGACGCAGAGCTGGTAAAGGGCGCTCTTTCCGGTGAAAAATTCAGGGAGTATTTCTTTGCGAACTGTAAGTGCGACAGGCTTGCCGCCTGTGTGAGAGAGATTCTCGGCTGTTAGAGCTTGAAAGATAACCGAAAAGGAGAGAATTATGAACGCAGTTTTAGAGAAGATCAGTAAGATCGGTATCGTACCCGTTGTGAAGATTGACAGGGCACAGGACGCACTTCCTCTGGCAAAGGCGCTGTGTGCGGGCGGTCTTCCCTGCGCAGAGGTTACCTTCCGGACGGATGCGGCGGCGGAAGCGATCAAAATCATGACGGAGAATTTTCCGAATATGTGCGTGGGAGCGGGAACGGTCCTGAATGCGGCCCAGGTAGATGCGGCAGTGGAGGCGGGCGCAAAATTCATTGTGAGTCCGGGTCTTAATCCTAACACGGTAAAATACTGTGTGGAAAAAAATATCCCCATTACGCCCGGAACCTCAAGCCCGAGCGATATCGAGCAGGCGATCGAGCTGGGACTCGACGTGGTGAAGTTTTTTCCGGCGGAGCAGTCCGGCGGTCTGGCAAAGATCAAGGCAATGGCGGCTCCTTACGTGAATATGAAATTTATGCCCACAGGCGGTATCAGCGCCAAAAACCTGACCTCTTATCTCGATTTTAACAAAATCATTGCCTGCGGCGGTTCCTGGATGGTTCCCGGCGACCTGATCAATGCGGGAGAGTGGGACAAAATCGAGCAGCTCACCAGGGAGGCGGTTCAGACTATGCTTGGCTTTGAGCTGGCCCACGTGGGAGTGAATGCCGAGAGCGAGGAGGAGGCCGTAAAGGCGGCAAACCGCTTTGCCTTTATTTTCGGTATGCCCGCAAAGGCGGGGACGAGCTCCATATTCGCAGGAACGGCTCTGGAAGTGATGAAGAGCCCTTATCTTGGCAGGAACGGACACATTGCAGTCAGAACCAATTATATTGAGAGGGCGGTCAACTATCTGTCCACAGTCCTTGGGGTCGAGTTCAATGAGGAATCCGCTAAGAAGGACGCAAAGGGAGCGCTGAAGGCGATTTATCTGAAAGAGGAAATCGGCGGATTTGCCGTTCATCTGGTGCAGAAATAAGACGGCGGTGACGCTGATTAGAAGAAAGGCATAGGTATAAGATTGAAAATTGAAATTTTCAATCTGCGTATTTGGGCCTATTCCCGCATGGGAGAGGCTCATACGGGAAAGGCATAGGTATAAAAATGGCAAAAATTATCACAATGGGCGAGATCATGCTCAGATTATCTACCCCCAACAACGAGAAATTTATCCAGGCGGATGAGTTTGACGTAAATTACGGCGGCGGCGAGGCAAATGTGGCGGTATCGCTGGCAAATTACGGACATGACGCGGAGTTTGTCACGGCGGTTCCTGACAATGAGATCGGAGAGTGTGCAGTGGCGGCTCTTCGGAAGTACAATGTGGCAACCGGCCATATCGCGAGATGCGGCGAGAGACTTGGAATCTATTTTCTCGAGTCCGGCTCATCCATGAGACCCTCCAAGGTGGTCTATGACAGGGCGCATTCCTCCATTGCGACAGCCACGGAGGCGGATTTTGATTTTGACGCGATCTTTGAGGGTGCGGACTGGTTCCATTTCACCGGAATCACTCCCGCGGTATCCGACAGTGCGGCCGAGCTCACCGAGAAGGCTCTGATTGCCGCCAGAAAGCACGGAGTGAAGGTTTCCGTTGATCTGAACTTCCGCAAGAAGCTGTGGTCCTCCGAGAAGGCCCAGAAGGTCATGACAAACCTGATGAAATATGTGGACGT
>CAJUIO010000129.1 GCA_910586025.1 uncultured Lachnospiraceae bacterium | reverse complement strand
CCCAGATTTCCTATGGGAGTCGCACACAAAAACAGAGTTCCCGCCATGTCTATCTTCCTGTCCCTTCCTCTTTCTGTCCTTCTTTTGAATCCTCAGCGGGCAGGAGCGCATCCTCAGTATAATGATTGGACGCATTCCACAAAATCCATTCCTCATATCCCGCATCATAGACCGCCTGTATCTGAGCCCGGATCTCCCCGGGTCCGTAATTTATATGTCCCTTTACCCAGGAAGCCGTAAAATCCTGCAGCCAGGGTCTTACCTGTGCCCGCACTCCCTCCATGGGCGAAAGGGCGGCAAGATATTCCTTCGTGTACGCCCCGGCATCATTTCCGGAAACCGTTCGCCAAGGAATGCCTGCGAGAACCTTCTTAGATGCCTGAAGCGCCGTAAGCACCAGCCGGTAAGGCTCCGCATCCGGAACCGGTATATCATAATTATAAGGGCCATAGTGCGAAGGATAAATCATGGGACTGATATAATCCAGGTATTTTGACAGCTCCACATAGTTCTGCCCCACAATCCTCTGATCCACCTCGCTGTCAATCACCATGCCGTACACGTCTGCGGAGATCAGGCCACCCGCCTCATGTATCCCCTCTGAAATATACTTTATAAATTCTGCCACGATCTCCTGTCTGTCACGTTTGTCCGCTTCCTCACCAAGATCCGCCTGTTCCATCCCGCTGTCTGTTGAAAAGCGGACATAATCAAGCTGCACCTCGTCAAATCCCATTTTCAGTATTTCTCCGGACACTGCAAGCAGATAATCCCACACCTCTTTCTCGTAGGGATTCAGCCAGGCCAGCCCCCCTTTGTCCCGAAATACGCTTCCATCCGCATTATGAATGCACCACTGGGGCTTCACCTCCGCCAGGAAGGGATCCTTGAACGCCACGATTCTCGCAATCAGATAGATATCCTTTTCCTTACATTTCCGTATCAGCCCTTCCATATCACGCACGTAATTGATACCGCTTCCCAGCTCCTGAACAACAGGAAGCTGCATGTCGTAGACGATCCTGCCCTCGTCATTTTTTACATCCATGACAATGGTATTGAGCTCGCTCTCCTCCACCAGCTCGATCAGCTCCTGCATTCTCTCCGTTCCGGCTGTGGGTCCTGTGACAAAAATCCCCTTTACCTTAGGCCGCTGCTCCTCTTCGGTATCTTCTGCTTCCGCGGACTTCCCCGCAGCCTCTCCATCATCCTGCTCCTCCTGCACATTCTCCGTGCTCTGCCGCGCAAAAACCTCCCTCGCCTTTGCACTCTCCCCGCAGCCCGTCATTGCCACCACAGACAGTATCGCAAATAGACACGGCCCAAGCAGCCTTAAAATGCTTCCTCTGCAGAAGACTGATGCCGGCTCAGTATCCGTAGATATCGTAGATTTCATCCGTATACACCCCCTGACTGCGGTAAACGATCAGAGGCTTTTCAACCTTCATCCCTGATTTTCCGCCTCTGCTGGCTTCGATCAGCACCATATTGGGCTCCTTATCCACAAAAGGATACACCAGCTTCATCCTTTTCGGTTCCAGCCTGTAGTTATGTAAAAGCACGAAAATCTCCGTCAAACGGAAGGGTCTGTGAACCATAAAAAAATTCCCGCCGGGCACGAGAAGCTTTGCGCTCCGGCTAATCACATCCTCCAAAGTACATAAAAGCTCATGTCTGGCAATCGCCTTGGGGGCCTCCGGATTCGTCAGTCCGTGATGCTCCGTCATATAGGGCGGATTACAGGTGACAACATCAAAAGAAGCAGCCCCGAATATACTGACCGCTTCCTTGATATCTCCCGTGACAATTGTTATCCTCTCCTCCAGGCCGTTCATCTTCACACTGCGCCGCGCCATATCAGCGCTCTCGTCCTGAATCTCAAGGCCAGTCAGATGGGCCGCCTTTGTCTTTGCCGCCATAAGGATCGGAATGATACCCGTTCCTGTTCCTAAATCCAGAACTCCGCTCCCCTCCTGGGCCCTGGCAAAACCGGACAAAAGAACAGCATCCATTCCAAAGCAGAACCGCTCCTTATCCTGAATGATTTTATAATGATTCCTCTGCAGATCATCCACTCTCTCATTTTCCCTGAGAAATACATCAGTTGTCATTTAGCTTTGACTTTCCTTCCTGTTTTTCCAGCTTTTCCAACACCTTGAGTTCCTCGTCCTGAACATCTACCTTATGATTTTTGTGCTTCCGCCTGAATCTGAGCTGCTCTACCTTATATTCCTGAATCTCCTTCTCATCACCCACGTCCACAATCACCTTTACAAGCTGTCTGAGCACGTTAACGCTGGAAACCTCGCCCTTAAGCCCGTCAGAGGTTGTCACATGATCCCCCACATTCGGAAGCTTTCTGTTGAGCTCCTCGTAAGTATCCTCCTCATGCTTGAGACAGCACATCAGCCTGCCGCAAACTCCGGAAATCTTGGTGGGGTTCAGAGAAAGATTCTGTTCCTTCGCCATCTTTATGGATACCGGGACAAACTCTGACAGATGAGAATGACAGCACAGCTCTCTTCCGCAGATCCCGATTCCGCCAAGGATCTTCGTCTCATCCCTCACTCCGATCTGACGAAGCTCAATACGCGTCTTAAAAACGGATGCCAGATCCTTTACCAGCTCTCTGAAATCAATTCTTCCGTCAGCCGTAAAGTAAAATAAAACCTTGTTATTGTCAAACGTGTATTCCGCATCAATAAGCTTCATTTCCAGCCCGTGCTTCTGAATTTTTTCCAGACAGATCTTAAAAGCCTCTTTCTCCTTGAGCTTATTGGCTGCCTCCTGCTCATTGTCTCTCTCCGTCGCGATGCGCAGGACCGGCTTCAAAGGCTGAATCACCTTATCGTCCGTCACGTCTCTGGGGTTCCCAACCACGGTGCCGTATTCGATTCCCCTGGCAGTCTCCACAATCACATGATCGCCCTTTTTAATTCTGTGCTTCCCCGGGTCAAAAAAATAAATTTTACCCGCTGTCCGGAAGCGTACACCAATCACCTTTATCATATATTCCTCTCATTCTGCCGCCGCGTCCACCGCGGCTAATTTTCTTTAATCGTTAGCAGTAAAAGCTCCATGGTCAGGTCAAAATTCACGTTTGCGGCAAGGCGCTGTTTTGACATCTCCAACGCACGGATAATTTTCTCAATCCCCTCATACGTGCTCTTGTCTGCAACCTTTCTGACACTCTGGATTTCCTCTCTGAAAATCAGATGATTTGCATCGTGGGTCGCCTTAAAAAGAAGTGCGTCCCGATACCATATGGAAAGAATGTCGAGATAGTCCCCCACCTCAAATTTATATTCATTTATCCGTTTAATCGCCGCAACAATCTCATGGACCTCCATATCGCCTATATATTTGAGGAGAGTGATCGCCTCCTCCTTTACCTTGTCAAACTCCTCGCTCTTGGCAAGAAGCCTTGCTTTTCCAAGATTGCCTCTTGCAAAGGCCACGCACACATCTGCCTTATAATCGGGAATCTCCATGTTTTCCATCAGATATTTCTTTATCTGATCGTCCTTTGCCGGCTTCATTGCAAGAAGCACGCACCGACTCAAAATAGTCGGCAGAAGGGCGCTTGCATTTGCCGTGAGTATCAGAATAACCGCATACTCCGGAGGCTCCTCCAACGTTTTGAGCAGAGCGTTCTGGGCCTGCGCGGTCATCTTTTCCCCTTCATTTATGATATAGATTTTCTTAGACCCGCTATAGGGCTTAATCGCCACATCATTATTAATCTGCGTGCGGATATCATCCACTCCGATGGTATTGGGCTTTTCATGAGTGATGCGGATGATGTCAGGATGGTTTGCACCAAGAGCCTGTCTGCAGGAACGGCATTCTCCGCAAGGCTCCGCCTCCTGTCCCTGATCCGTACTGCGGTTTTCACACTGCAGCGCCATGGCAAAGGTCTTTGCGATAAATTCCTTACCGGCATTTCGCTCTCCGCTGATAATATAAGCATGAGAAATTTTATTAAAGCGTATTGCATTTTCCAGATGTTCCCTTAATTGCTCCTGTCCCACTATATCCCTGAATCTACTCATAGCTTATCCCCCTTACGTAAAAATATCAAGCAGCAGCCCTCTGATCTCTCCGATTTTAGAAAGTATGGCAAGATGATCCTTCTCCTCCTTCATCAGCTCCTTTGCAAGCTCATCCAGATTCTCATCTACCAGACGAATGATCCCATATACTCTGTGCCGCCCTTTCCTGTCCAGAAAGTTTTCACGGCTGAAAGAGTGGGAACGGTTAACAATCTCGTTCATAAATTCCTTAATAAGCCCGCGGTATCTTTTCATGTCCCGCACATCTCGCTTCTTGGCCAGCTTATCGCCCTGCATGGTAATTTCTTCCATCAGCGTGGTAAGCCTTGCCTGCAGCTCCTGCTCCTCCACATGGCTTACCAGGGTGAATTTAAAGTTACCATCCGCCTCCCTCACCGGTGCCGCTGCCTCCGGCTGGACAACCTGACTTACCTGATTCACCTTTATGTCCATAACCATCACCCGCCCTTCTCACTGACCCGAACAAGTATTTTTCGATTTCCGAAAGACACTCTTCGAGATTCTCATTGGAAAATATCCGCGAAATCCCGGCCTCTCTCACCTTTTCCCTGGAAAAGTCCTCCTCATCCGCCAGATATCTCCTGCACATCTCCTGATATTTCGGATTCTCCTGTGTGCGTTCCCGATCCAGCGCTCTCTGCAGCCTTATTCCGTCATCCACCTCAAGCAGCACCGGCAGCACCGAATCTCTTCCGAAATACTCCGCCGTCTTTACATAAGACTCCAGCGTTCCGATTATCAGATAATTGTTATTTTGCAAATCTATATTTCCATCATCAACTGTAAAGTATCTCCACAAGCCGTGATATGTATGGTACTCTCTGGCCTCGATCACCTTTCCCTGTCCACGCAATGCCAGAAAGCCCTCATCATCAGTAAAAAAATATTCCTCGCCCGGCTTTTCACCGCTCCGGACCGGTCTTGTCGTATAGGGAATTATTTTTTTCAGGGAAAGTGACTCATCCTGTAAAAGCGCTTTATATATTGTATCCTTCCCCGTAGAGCTCTTCCCCATTAAGTATATCATTTTCCCCATGAAAATTAAACCTCTACAACACGAATCATATTCGTATTTCCCGATACTCCCAGAGGAACTCCCGCAGTGAGAACCACCCGGTCTCCCTTTTTAATATATCCGGCTTCCTCCGCCGCATGCACGGCCTTCTCAAACAGATCCTCCGCACAGTTCTCCCTCTTAATCCAGACAGGTGTAACGCCCCAATAAAGATTCAGCTGTCGGCAGATCCCCGGACTGACGCTGCAGGCAATAATGGGGCACTGCGGCTTATATTTCGCAATCATTCCCGCCGTAAAGCCCGAGATCGTCACCGTGATAATTGCGGCCGCCTGAAGATCCATGGCAGTGGTACAGGTCGCATGGGAAATTGCCGTGGTGATATCCATGGTGTCAATTTCCGTTCTGCTTTTCATCCTTCCCCTGTAATTAATGTCCTGTTCCGTGCGCTCCGCAATTCTCGCCATGGTTCTGACTGCCTCCACCGGATAAAGGCCTGCCGCACTTTCTCCCGAAAGCATGATTGCCGTAGTCCCGTCGTAAATTGCATTGGCGATATCCGTGGTCTCCGCCCTGGTCGGCCTGGGATTTTTAATCATGGATTCCAGCATCTGCGTAGCCGTAATCACATGCTTGCCCAGAGCCTCCGCCTTCTTGATCATGCGTTTCTGAACCACGGGAACCTCCTCCATCGGTATCTCCACGCCCATATCTCCTCTGGCCACCATGATACCGTCCGAGGCCTCCAGAATCTCGTCCAGATTGCGTATTCCCTGCATATTCTCTATTTTGGCGATAATCTTCATGTTACTGCCGCATTCCTTCAGTATTCCGCGTACCTCCAGAATATCCTCCCTGCAGCGCACAAAGGATGCGGCCAGATAATCAAACCCCATATCACAGCCGAACATAATATCACTTCTGTCCACATCGCTGATATAAGGCATGGACAAAGAAGCGCCCGGCACATTCACCCCTTTATTATTGGAAATAGGACCGCCGTTTACCACTGTACATATTATATCGGTTTCATCTATCTCATCCACCACCATCTCAATGAGACCGTCGTCAATTAAAATAGTGGTTCCCACCGACACGTCATTCTTAAGATTCTTATAAGTGATGGATACTCTCTCGCTGTTTCCAATTACCTCTTCCGTTGTCAGGGCAAATTTCTGTCCCCTCGTCAGCTCCGTTCTTCCATTCTCTATGGTTTTCAGACGGATTTCCGGTCCTTTCGTGTCCAAAAGGGTTGCCACCGGAAGCCCAAGCTCGCCGCTGATCTTATTAACCCTCTCGAATTTGACCTTGTGCTCCTCGTGGCTTCCATGGGAAAAATTAAAACGCGCGACATTCATTCCCGCCAGCATTAACTCCCTCAGCCTTTCCTCGCCCTCACATGCAGGTCCAATTGTACAGATAATTTTTGTTTTTCTCATTTCAACCTCATTTCCGCGCATCCCGCGCTCTTCCTATCCTTTCCTGACTACTTGTTTTCCATATTGTCTCTGATAACCTTTACGCAATGCCTCTGCCCTGTTTTCTCTCCGCCAAGTCCCTGTACGGTATAACCGCAGCGCACGTATTCCCCTATCATCTGTAAAATACGATTCTCAACCTGTTCTCCCGGAACCAGAACCGGTATCCCCGGGGGATATAAATTCACGAAATCCGCCGCTATCCTTCCCTCCGCCGCATCAGGCGGAACGTACTCGCTCTGTGCCACAAAAGCCTCGTCAATCCGCAGCACACTCTTAGGCTGCCTGTTCTGATAGTGCGGCAAAAATATTTCTTCGGCTTTATGTTCCTTCACACAAAATACTTCATCTGTTTCTATAAGAGCCTTCCGCAGCCGGATAAAGCCCTCCTCCCGGTCCATCATAGTCAGGATTCCCAGTACATAATCCGCACCGCACATTTCCATCTGCAGCCTGTAATCCCTCCTCAGGATTTCGTAAAGCTCATGTCCGGTAACCCATGTCCCTCTCACGGAAATCAAAAGCTTTCCGGCTTCCTGCACATCCGCTGCAAAACGCTTTGTTTCTTCCTCATTTTGCCGTTCTCCCTCCGAAGAAGGATAAATACGGATATGCCTCAGTCCCTTTAGCTCCCTTTCCAGCTCTCTGCGATGCATGAGCAAGGCTTCCAGTCTTCTTCTTCCTTCCCGTTCCAGCAGCTCCATACAGCAGTCAATCCCCGCCATCAGAGGATAGGACGGACTGGAAGATTGATAGATTCTCAGATATTTTTCGACATTCTCTCTTTCTATGAGAGTACCGTTATGATGAAGCAGAGCCGTCTGCGTCGGTGCCGGCAGCGTCTTATGTACACTGTGCACAACAAGATCTGCACCTTCTTTGACCGCGCTCTCCGGGAAGCCTGGATGAAAACCGAAATGAGCGCCATGGGCCTGGTCCACAACAACGGGAATTCCCCTCCGGTGGGCTGTCTCGACAATACCCCTGACATCGGATAAAATCCCTTCATAGGTGGGAGATGTAAGCACGATCCCTGCTATCACGCGGCAGTTGTCAGCTGAAACTTTTTCCTCCCGCTCAATCTGTTCCAGCTTCTCCTGAACCTGCTCCGTTGTAATTCCGCACGATATTCCAAACGCTTTGTTTTCTTCCGGATAAAGATAATCAATTTCGAAATGATTCAAAAGAGCCGCATGATATACGGCTTTATGACAATTTCTCGCAATCAGAAGCTTACGGCCCCGGCCTGAAAGAGCCGAGACAGCGCTCAAAATTCCTGCCGTGCTTCCGTTTACAAGAAAATAGGTTTTTTGCGAGCAATAGATTTCTGCCGCATATTCCTGGGCACTTTTAAGAATCCCTTCTGCCTGATGAAGATTGTCAAACCCGTCAATCTCTGTGAGATCAAAGCTGTAAGCCTTCGCCAAAGGCCCGCTCTCCGGATTCCTCTTGTGTCCCGGCATATGAAAAGGATAGTAATCTCCTGCACTGTACTCCTTAAGCTCTTCAAAAAGGCCTCTTCTCATCTGGCAAGGCCCATCCCCGCTTTACCGGGCTTTCCATGCAGCTTCAAGGTTTCAAGAAGAGAACAGTATTTATCTGCCGTTGTCACAATCCACGCCTCCCGGCACCTCGGCGGCACAACTGTGAGCGGCCACATGTGCTTCTTAATGATGTCTTTCTCTCTCGGCGACAGCCGATATTCCTTCTCCGCATTCTTCAGTGCGATACCAGGGTGGTAGAAGCCGTGCAACATCTGATAGTTCTCCCTGTTCTTATCATGCCAGTCATAGAGAAAATAGTCGTGCAATAGAGCTCCTCTGATCAGATCTCTCTGACTACAGGGAATTCCCAGCCATTTACTGATTTTTATACTCTGGCTTGCCACATCCAGGCAATGTCTGTGTACCGGCATAGTGCCATGCTGAATAAATTTTCTTGTACTTCGGAAGTTTCTCGAATCAATAATATCAGCGGCATATTCCCGAAGCATTCTGTAGAATTCTCTTCTCTCATCATATTGCTTTTTATACTTTTCCAGTCGTTTTTGATGTCTCTCTTTATAGCTTTTCATTTCCACATCCCTTTACAACATAGATTTTACTGCCTCAATTATTTATTTTATCATATAAAACGAAATAAATGCATAAAAAGATACAAATTGTTTTTTAATTTTTACTTATTTTTTTCCGTAAACCAGATAAGCCCAATAAACATCCCTGTTTACTGAGCTTATCTGTCGTTTTTCTGAATGAGCCACCCGGGACTCGAACCCGGGACAACTTGATTAAAAGTCAAGTGCTCTACCACCTGAGCTAGTGGCCCGCAGAAATGGGCATAAAATAATGCCCAGAACCGGAATCGAACCAGTGACACGAGGATTTTCAGTCCTCTGCT
>CAJUIO010000128.1 GCA_910586025.1 uncultured Lachnospiraceae bacterium | reverse complement strand
CCGCAGGGTTTTGCTTTTTAGGCGTTTCTTTGATATAATTACTATGAAAGCCCCGGACAGCGGCCATGGGGATGGGCGTGTTTACACGCACAGCCACATGGACATTGGGCGGGCAAGCCGGTATGAGTAGGTAGGGCGATAGCCCGGAATACGAATACCGCGGCAGGCAAAGTACCTGGAGGAGGTGCGTTTTCCATGTATGATCTGATGAACAAGGATATGATCGCTGCATCCTTTGACAAAAAGAACAACAATTGGATTCTCTTACAACAGAATTCCAGGCTTCCGCTTGGAAGATTCGAGATAAACGAATGGCTGGAAGATCGAAAAGCTTACAAGCATAACCGCCATTTAAAGCAGCTTATGATAGACTGCGGATGCGAAACTACGGAAGGATTCATCAAAATCACGCATGCCGCTTCTATTAATGATACGTTCTGGATCAAGGAAAGAAATGAAGATGTAACCTGGGATGATATTTCATTTTACCGGAACGATTTTAACGATACCATTTCAAAGCTGGCCTTTGAAGGACTTGGTTTATATGGCGTGCAAATGAGCAGCACTTCCCCGGAGCTTACTACGGACGGTTCTTTTCGCAAATGTTGGAAAAAGGAGGATGGAGTAATTTATCTTTACAAAAGGGGAATTTCGGGCGCTTATAACGCAGGGCTGGAACCCTATTGCGAAGCGCTTGCCTCTGAAATTATCCATAAAGCGGATCCGGCAAGCGTTGTATACTCTGTGCTCAGGCTCCATGGGGAAACGGCGACAAAATGCAAAGCGTTTACGAATGAGGATGTGGGATTTGTGCCGTTAAGGAAATTAGTGGACCGCCGTACTACTTTAGAGAAACTGCTGGATTTTTTTGATGCATTGGAATGCAGGGAACAATTTCAGAGAATGCTTGTCCTGGATGCCGTAACTTTCAATGTGGACAGGCACCTTGGAAATATTGGCGTGCTTGTAGATAATGTCATGCAGAAACCTCTTGGGATTGCACCCAATTTTGATTTTAACCTGTCCATGCTTCCCTATGTGACAAAGGAAGAGTTCGAACAGATTGGAACAAAGCTTTTGGATTATGGCCCGGCAATCGGAAGCGATTTTACGAGAGTGGGGCAGGAAATGCTGACATCTGAGATCAGGAGGGAATTGATTCGTCTGCAGGGATTCCAATTCTCCTTTAGAGGGAATAAAGACTTTGAGCCCTGGCGTGTGAAGCGGATGGAGGATATGGTGCATCAACAGATCCGGGCGATACTCAAGGGTGAAATCCTTTCTACTAGAGACGTATTTGTGCCAAAGGAAACGGTACGGGAAGTAGATGCGTATGATAATGCGCAGGACTTAAAATCCGCTTCCGTTTTTGTCTCAAGACTAAAGAAAACAGGTTACTTTTCTTCAGTTATGGAGGAGATCAGAGAGGATAATCATGTATGTGTGATTGCGACATGGCAGGAAAAGGAAGAATTCGCAAATATTATCATTCCTATTGACAGCATGGAAATTTCCTGTGACAGGAATGGCGTTGAAACGGGCGTGGAGGAAATGCGCACGGAATTCGGGATGTTTTCTGAAATTTATGACTGCGTCTGCAGGATAGCAGATGATTTCGCTTAAGGACAAAGGAGGCAGCAATGGTCAAAATCCGATGTGTGGTAGAGCGAATTACATATCAGAACCCGGAAAACGGTTATTCCGTCCTGAAATGCAGGATAAAGGACTACAGCGACCTTGTCCCGGTGGTCGGGAACCTCTTGGATGCCAATGTGGGTTCCGTGCTTCTTGCCGAGGGAAGCTGGAAGGTTGACGCCAAATACGGGAGGCAGTTCGTGGCGGAAAACTGGGAGGAGACTCTGCCTGCGACTGTTTACGGCATGGAAAAGTACCTGGGATCCGGCCTGATCAAGGGCGTTGGGCCCAAGTTTGCGAAGAGGATCGTGCAGAGGTTTGGCGTAGACACCTTTGTCGTGATCGAAGACAATGTAGAGCTTCTGGTGGAAGTGGAGGGCATTGGAAGAAAACGGATACAGATGATAGCCGAATCATGGGAGCGGCAGAAGGAAGTCAAGAACATCATGGTGTTTCTGCAGGAGCACCAGGTGAGCGCTTCCTTCGCTGCCAGGATTTACAAGCAGTACGGAAATGAAAGTATCGCGGTGATGAAAGAAAATCCCTATAAGCTTGCGGATGATATCTGGGGCATTGGATTTAAGACCGCTGACCAGATTGCGGAAAAGCTGGGATTTGGCAGGGAATCATATGTGAGGCTGCGAAGCGGCCTGATGTATACCCTTTCAGAGCTTTCAAACGATGGCCATGTGTATGCGGAGAAGCGGCAGCTGGTCGATAAGGCATCCGAGCTGTTGGAGGCGTCGCCGGAAACGATTGTCATGACCATGGATGAAATGCTGAGGCAGGAGGAGTTAATCAGAGAGCGCAGAATCGTAAAGACAGATGAAGCGGGTAATCCCATAACGGCTGTTTATCTGCCGCCTTTTTATTATGCGGAGACGGGAGTGGCGGGCAAGCTTAAGAAGCTGGCCTTGGCACCGGCAGGCGACAGGCTCTACAGGAAGCTTCTGGAGGCGAGAGAGAATTCAGGGAATCCGGGACTTTCCGTGAATGTGGAAGCCATACAGGAAAAAACCGGGATGATCTACGACGAAATACAGGCAGATGCGATCCGCCAGGCCGCAGCCGCAAAGGTCATGGTGATGACGGGAGGACCGGGAACCGGTAAGACGACCACCACCCATGGGATTATCGCCGCATATAAAGCGTACGGGCTGAAAATTCTTCTGGCAGCGCCCACGGGCCGCGCGGCAAAGAGGATGACGGAAGCGACAGGCCTGGAAGCCAGGACGATTCACAGGCTGCTGGAATGTAAGCCGCCGGAAGGATATCAGAAGAATGAGGAGAATCCCCTGGAGGGGGATGTCCTGATTGTGGACGAGTGCTCCATGATAGACGTGCTTTTGATGAACTCGCTGCTTAAGGCGATTCCGCCCGCCATGCGCCTTGTGATGGTGGGCGACATTGACCAGCTCCCCTGCGTGGGTGCCGGGAATGTGCTGCGGGATATGATCGATTCGGGTGTTTTTCCCGTAGTTCGTCTCACCAAAATATTCAGACAGGCACAGACGAGCCGGATCATTATGAACGCACACCGCATTAACGAGGGGAAGCTGCCGGACATATCCAACGGAAAAAATACGGACTTTTTCTTTATGGAAAACGAGGATGCGGAAGAGACGGTGCGTCAGATCGTGGAGCTGGCCGGGACAAAGCTTCCAAAGTATTATCATGTGGAGCCTGCCAGGATTCAGGTGCTGACACCCATGCAGCGGGGCGTGGTGGGAGCGACGAATCTGAACCTCGCCCTCCAGGAAGCATTAAATCCCGCAGAGCATGAGATTTATATGCGGGGAAGAGGTGAGGTGACGGTTCCCAAGGACTGTCTTCGCAGAAGCGGCTTTGCGTTCCGGTTGGACGATAAGGTTATGCAGATTAAAAACAACTATGACAAGGAAGTGTTCAATGGAGATATCGGGGTAATTGCGTCCGTAAATGTGGAAGAGCGGACGCTGAAGGTGAATTTTGACGGCCGCCTGATCGAGTATGATGTGACAGAGCTGGACGAGCTGGTGCATGCCTATGCGACGACCATTCATAAGTCCCAGGGCTCGGAGTATCCCATTGTCGTCATGCCGATCCTGATGAACCATTATGTGATGCTGCAGAGAAATCTGATTTATACAGGAATTACCAGGGCAAAGAAAATCTTGGTGATGGTGGGAACGAAAAAGGCCCTGTCCTATGCCGTCCGCAATGTGACGGTTACGAAAAGAAATACCCTGCTGAAGGAACGGCTGGAGGCCGCCGCACCACAGACAAAGGATCCTGTGCATGAGGGAGGTTTTTGAAAAGATGTTAATCTATGTCTGTGATGATGAAGTCCAGATTCTGAATATGGTATCTGCCACAATCAGAGGCTGTCTGCCGGAAGGGACGGTGGAGGTCTTTCATACGGGCGGGGCGCTGATGCGCGCTCTTGCAGAGAGGCCCTGTGATATTCTCTTTTTGGATATTGATATTCCCGACCGGACCGGAATGGAGATTGCGTACTGGCTCAATAGCCTGGATCACAAGCCGCTGCTTGTTTTTGTGACGAATCATGACGAGCTGGTTTATGAGAGCTTTCAATACCATCCCTTCGGGTTTATACGAAAGAAATATTTTGATGCGGAGATCAAAAAAATTTTGGAGGACTGCCGGAAGGAGCTGAACTTCCAAAAGAAGCATTTCTGTTTTCGGATGAACGGACAGGAGACGGCGCTTCTGCTTTCAGAGATCTTATATCTTGAGGCGGACGGAAATTATATAAGGCTCTGCGGCGCGTCAGGACAGTATCATTTCCGGAGCACGATTCTGGCGGCGGAGAAGCAGTTGGGGGCGGACGGATTTATAAGGATTCATAAGGGTTTTCTGGTGAACCGGTCCGCGGTGCGTATGGTTGGAAGTCAGGAGCTGGAGATGGTGAATCATGATAAACTGCCTCTGGGAGAGAAATATGCGGATACGGCCAGGAGAGAGATTCTGCAGTATATGAGAACGCTGATGAGATGAGGCGGGGAAGGCGGCCAAGATTGCAGACGGAGCGCTGCGATGGAACGGGCATGGATGTTTGAGCTATGAGTCGATACGGACAGTTAAAGAAGCAGTATGAACAATTGAGCTGTAAGTATGCCAGATTGTATGAAGAGCACCTGGAGCTTGCATATCAATACCGGCAGACGCAGGAGGAGCTGGCGGAGAGAGAGCAGCAGAGTCAGGAGGTATATGCACTGCACCAGAGCGGCAGAAGACTGAAGCATGATATGAAGAATCACCTGATGGTGCTTTCCTCTTATCTTGCATCGGAAAATTATGATGAGGCCAGGGCATACTCCTCGGAAATACTGGATAAGCTGAATGCCATGCACAGCTATATCGAGACGGGGAACACGCTGTTAAATCATATCATTAATGAGAAGTTCCGGTATGCGAGAGAGCGGGGGATTGAGATCAAGGCGGAAATTGAAAACCTTTCCTTTGCGGCGATGAGCAGCATGGATCTTGCGGCACTGCTTGGCAATATGCTGGATAATGCCATTGAGGCGAGCCTGCGGGAAGCGGAAAGTGCAAGACACCTGGAGCTTCTGATCTCCAAGAAACAGGGTTACGAGACGATCTGTGTGAAAAACAGAATCTCCAAATCCGTATTAGAGGAAAATCCCGGTTTGCTGTCCACAAAAGAGGAGAAGGGAGAGGCGCATGGAATCGGTATTTTGAGAATAAAGGAAATTGCGGAGAGCTGTCACGGCATGTATGACGTATATGAGATGGACGGATTCTTCTGCGTTGCGGTTTTTATCCCTGAATAGAGGCTGTTTGTCACAATCCCTTGTAATTTGAAATTATAAGGGATATATTTTTATCAAAAGTCCCGAACGGCGGTTAAGCATACGGGCGGGCTTGTCTTTGCGGAGGCTTTTATGGTAAGTTTTGAAAACGTCAGTAAATTCATATTGTCCGATATCAGCTTCTGCATTCCGGAGGGCACCGCCGCAGGCGTGATCGGACCGGGCGGGTCCGGTAAAACGACGCTGCTGCGCCTTGCCTGTGGACTGCTTGCCTGTGAGAGAGGCAATGTCAGGACATTTTCCTGGGATCCCGTAAAAAAGCGCAGACAGATCGCCTCTGCCATTGGCTTTTTTTCTTCCTCATATCCGCTGTTTCGGGAGGACAGCACGATTCGGTCTGAATTCCGGAGACTGTGCGCACTCTACCGTCTGGATAGAAGAGGTTTCCGGGAGGAATATGAGCGGCTTGCCGCAAGTCTTGGATTTAAGGAGTATGAGGAAGAGGAGATCCGGCAGCTTTCCCTCGGGCAGCTCCGGCGGGCGGAGCTGGCCACAGTACTGCTGGATCATTTGCGGCTGATCCTGCTGGATGAACCGACCGTGGGAGTGGATGAATCGGGAAAAGAGATTTTTGCCAGGCTTTTACAGAAAAAGAAGGAGCAGGGCGCTGCCATACTCATAGCTTCCGAAAACATGACGGAGATTGAGAGGGTCTGCGACAGGCTTCTTCTTCTGGATGTGGGACGGCTTTTATATTACGGCAGCCGAAAACGGCTGATGAGGCGGTATGCCCCGGTCAATGAGATGGAGATTGCTTTTTGCGGTATGCTTCCGGATATGGAGGATCTTCCCCTGATCCGATACGGCATTGAGCATAACCGGATGAAATTCAGATACGACGAAAATGTGATATCAGCATTGGAGATTATCAATCATGTTGCGGCGCAGACAGAGGTCACACAGATGAATATCGTAAGGCCCGGACTGGAGGATGTGATCCTGATGCACAGAAGGGAGGCAAAGACATGAGCTATTTTGGAATCTCTATTAAAAAAATGCTGCATTACAGATGGCATAATGTATTCAGTATTATGGCAAGCTTGCTGTCCACTGTCTCCATCATTTTTATGTGGCAGTATATATACCGGAGAAATATGGAAATGAGGGAATATATGACGGTATACGCCATTTTATCCAGCCTGATCTCTCTTCTTTATTCCAACCGCTACGCAAATTGTATTGAGGATAAGGTCTATAAGGGAACGTTTGCCATAGACCTGCTGCGCCCGGTCAGTTTTCTGAGACTGAATTTCAGTGAAGCGGTGGGGGAGACGGCGGCGGAGCTGATTGTGAGGGGGATCCCCATCTGCCTGATTCTTTTTGGCAACTATTGGGGACTTGTCCGGATGATTGACCCGGTTTATGCACTGCTTGGCATCCTGGCCGTTTTTCTGGCATTTCTGTTTCATATGATGCTGTTTACCGTGATCGGCTTTCTGGCCTTCCGATTCTATGTGATATGGCCCTTCTGCAGACTGATGAACGATACCATACGTTTTTTTTCGGGATGCTTTCTGCCGATTGCGCTGTTTCCCGCGTGGATGCAGACACCGATTCGGCTGCTGCCCTTTCAGTATCTGTATTCCTTTCCCATTGAGGTGATCCTCAAAGGGAGAGCGTGTGAGGGCATGGGACTGCATTTTGCCATATTGATCGTGTGGGACATTGTGATGGCGGGCATCATGCTTTTGGCATACCGGCGGGCGCTGCTGCGGTGCGTTGTGCAGGGCGGGTAAAGAGACACAGGGGTAAGCGGCTGTTGGCACAGAGCGGAACGGGAGGATTGCGGTGATAGATTTTTTGTCAACATATCTTGTCTATATTAAAACTTTTTTCAAATCCCGGGCAGAGTATAAGACAAGCTTTGTCCTTGGCATGGCATCCAATTTTTATTGCTATTTTATTACTTACATGAGCTACTGGGTTCTGACAAGCGGAGTGAACACTGTGGAGGGGTGGGATTTTTCGGACTTATCCATATTGTACGGTCTGTCACTTATCACCTACTCCATTTCCGGGACGTTGATCTGGTACAGCGCTTATTCGCTGGAGGATTTGATTATCAGCGGTCAGCTGGATATCATGCTGCTGCGTCCGCAGGGGCTGATCAGGCAGATGATATTCCGGAGATTCGGCGACACGTTTCTGGGACAGATTCTTGTCACGGTTATCTTTCTTTGCGCCGCATTTGCGCAGCGGACGGAAAGACTCAGTCTGCCAATGGTATTTTATCTTGTGCTTGCCATCGTGGGCGGAATTTTTTTGCAGACCGGATCCATGATTTTGTTCGGATCCTTCAGCTTCTGGACAATGAAATCCGGTGCGCTGATTGATCTGCTGTTTTATGACCTGCGCGGTATGACGAACTATCCTCTTGCGCTTTATCCCAGAGCGCTGCGGATCTTCTTAACCTTTGTGCTGCCGTGGGCCTTTATCAATTATTACCCCACTCTTCTCATAACGGGAAAGAATATAACAGTGTATGAAACGGTATTGGGGATGATTGCGCCCTTTGTGGGTGTTTTGTGGTTTCTTCTGGGAATGGCCGTATTCCGGACGGGATTAAAGCGGTATACGGGGGCGGGAGGCTGAGCTGTGGAAAGGACGGAAATCGGAATGAATAAAATCATAAAGGTAAGTAATCTGAGCAGGGATTATTCCGTTGCGGACAAGAAAGCCCGGAATTTTGTTCTGGGAAAACGCAGTCATAAGACGATTTCTGCCGTAAAGAGTATTTCCTTTGAGATTGGAGAGGGAGAAACGGTAGGATTTATCGGTCCGAACGGGGCGGGAAAGTCCACGACGATCAAAATGCTTGCAGGGATCCTGCATCCTACCAGGGGAAGCGTGGAGGTTCTCGGAAGGGAGCCCTATAAATGCCGCAGGGAAAATGCAAAATATATCGGCGTTGTGTTCGGGCAGAAATCTCAGCTGTGGTGGGATCTGCCGGTGATAGATACCTATACGCTTCTGAAAAGGATTTATAAAATTCCGGATGAAATTTACAGCCGGAATCTGGATTCGTATGTGGAATGTCTCCAGATCAGGGATTTTTTGAATCAGCCCGTGAGACAGCTGTCTCTTGGACAGCGCATGCGGGCGGAGCTCTGTGCGGCACTGCTCCATGACCCTAAGCTTCTGTTTCTGGATGAGCCTACCATCGGACTTGATATCGTGGTAAAAAAGCAGATCAGGGAGATGATCCGGAAGATCAACCGGGAGAGAAAAACAACGGTTTTGCTGACCACCCATGACCTGCGGGATGTCGAGGAGGTGTGTGAGAGAATTATTCTGATTAATCACGGACAGCTGATCGTGGACGGAGAGCTGAAGGAGGTGCGGAAGAACTTTGAAGGTCTTCATTCGGTGGAGTTTCTATGCAAGATTCCCTTCCGGAACGACATAGAGCTGCCGGGCGTGGAAAAGTGGAAATCCGATAAGGGATGCTTTGCGGCATTTTATAAGAATGAGGAGATTCTTCCGACCGAGATTATTGAGACGGT
>CAJUIO010000127.1 GCA_910586025.1 uncultured Lachnospiraceae bacterium | reverse complement strand
CTTTCTGGTTATCAATCATGTTTTTATACCTGTGCTTCTCAGCAATTCCTGACACGACTGTTTTAATTTTGGGAATGGAAAAAGCCATCACCAAAAGCATCGCCCGAATAATATACTGCATATAAGGATCCACGTTGAACTGATTTATTATATTTGATATCATTGCAAAAAAAACCGCAGCCGCCATGGTATTCAATATATTCCCTTTGCCTCCGCTAAGAGCGCAGCCGCCGATAACCACAACTGTAATCACGTCAAATTCGTAATTGGGTCTCATCTCGGCGCTTGCAATCCACAGTCTCGAGGAAATCATTACCGCCGCAATCCCGTTGAAAAATCCCAGCAGCACATACGCAAGAAACTTGGTCTTTTCCACCTTGATTCCCATAAGGAGGGCCGCCTTTTCATTGTTGCCTACCGCAAAAACCTTTCTCCCGAAGCTTGTTCTGTGCAGCAGAACGTAGGCGAATACAATCAGCGGAATGACCAGGATTACAGGAAGAGGAATCCCGTCAAAGCTTCCCGAAGCAAACAAATTGCTGTTGCCAATCTTTGTATATTCTTTTACCGGAACCTGCAGAACCTTTTCCTGCGTGATGATATACGCAATTCCGCGGTAAATATACTGCATTCCCAAAGTAAGAATAAATGCATATATTTTGAGATATACAATAAAAAACCCATTTATCATTTCAAATAAAATCCCCAGGCAGACCGCGCTCAGAATCGTGGGCCATATCCCGATGACAGGCATAATTTTAAAGCTTATCACGCTGATCAGCGCTATCATCGTTCCAATTGACAGATCTGTATTTTTGGTGATAATAATCGCCGTCATTCCCAACGCCGCCACACACAAGAACGAAGCCTCTCTCAATATGTTCATATAATTATTTATATTGGTATACTGGTCATTGGCAAAAAATAAAATAAATACCAGCCCGAACAGCACGACCCAGATTGATACGTCAATGGATCTGTTCCTTATTGTCTTTATAAAACGAAATGTTTTATTCACCTTTATTCCTCCATAGTCGTTTTATCTGTCTTTCTGCTAATTCAAAGAGTTTCCCATATACTTTTGCGATAACAGCAGCTGCAGATTATTCATAACCAACGCAAAAACCAGTATAACTCCTGTCACAATATACTGATAATAAAATGGTAAATTCAGCATATTGAGAGCATTCTTCAAAAATCCAAGCAGCACTGCCGCACATATCATGCCGGGAATATTTCCCTTTCCTCCTGTCATGCTTGTACCGCCAAGAACCGTGGCACATACACAGTCAAGACTATATGTGGCACCTGCCGTGCTTGTCCCGATCAAGGTCTGGGAGGCAGTTATCACTCCGCCGAATACCGCAAATATTCCTGTCATCACAAATCCAATAATCGTAATCAGATTCACGTTGATTCCGGTAATCGCCGTAACCTCTTTATTTGAACCCACTGATCTTACATAGATTCCAAAGCTTGTCCTTTTGTAAATAAAAATGCCGGAAAGCGTCAGAAGCAGCATAACCCATATAGGAAGTGAAAAATTCAGGAAGCGCATAGATGACATTTTCTGAAATTTTTCATTGGAAAGATACAAAATGTCCTTTCCACCGGAAATAATGTAGGAAACTCCCTTAAAGGCGAGCATGCTCGCCAATGTGGCAATAAAAGACGGCAGTCTGAGACCTGTCACCAGCATCCCGTTAACCAGTCCGCATATGATCCCCACCGCCACAGCCAGAAGGATCGAGCCTGCAATCCCCACGTTAAGCCGTGTCAGCCCTATACCAATCACAATGGTTGTGATGGTATAGATGGAGCCGATTGACATATCAATCTCTCCTGCCGTGATCACATAAACCATACCAATTCCGGCAATGATTGTCGGACATACCTGGACAAGGACATTATTGATATTGAAAATTGATACAAAACGGTTACCCAATATCATCCAGCACGCCAGAACCACGATAATGGTCAGAACAAAAATACCCATCCTATTCCAAAACTTTAATAATTTCATGCAGACACCTCAGAATAAAAAATTTTCTTGTTTCCTGTTGAGCAGAACATCAGATTTTCCTCCGTAAGCTCTGCCTGCGAGCCTTTATCCGGAACAAGCTCTCCCGATATACGGCCCTGAAAAATTACAATCACCTTGTCGCATAATGTTATCAGCTCATTTGTTTCGGACGTAACGAGGATAATTGCCATTCCCTTTTTCGCCAGCTCACGCAAGAGTCTGTAGATCTCGGCCTTAGCGCCCACGTCAATCCCCCTCGTAGGCTCAAGCAGAATAAGAACCTCGCAGCCCGTGGCAAGCGCCCTTGCGAGCAGTACCTTTTGCTGATTTCCCCCGCTTAAATTCACGATCGTCTGATACACGGAGGAATACTTGATATCCATATAATCTGTATAATATCTGACGATATTTTCCTCCCTGTGTCTGTCAATAATTCCCTTCACCTTCCCGCTAAGCTTGTCAAGAATCGCCGCTGACAGATTGTCTTTGACACTCATACCCGCAAAAATCCCCTCGCCTTTTCTGTCATCCGTTACATACATAATTCCGTTGGATATGGCATTCATGGGATTACTCAGCTGAAGCTTTTTTCCTTTGAGCTCAATCTCCCCGCTGTCCGGCAAAAAAAGTCCGAACAACGTCCTGACGACCTCCTCCCTTCTGCATCCCATCAATCCTCCAAGTCCCAGAATCTCACCTTTATGAACCGTGAAGCTGATGTCCTCATAGACACCCTTTTTGGTCAGGCTGTTTACCCTGAGAAACACCTCTCCCTGCTTTTCCGCATTTCTGATATGGCCTCCGCCATTATAATAATCCTTGATATCCCTTCCGATCATCGAACCGATCAGCTTTTCCTCGGTAATCTGATTCGTGTCGAAATCCGCAGCCTTCTTTCCATCCCTCAGTACGGTAATTTCATCCGTAATACTGAATATCTCTTTCATTCTGTGGGAAATATATATAACTGTCTTCTCTTCCTCCTTCAGCTGTCTGATCAACCGGAACAGATTTTCAACCTCCTTGTCATTCAATGCGGCCGTGGGCTCATCCATTATAATAATCTCGGAATTATAAGAAATCGCTTTCGCAATTTCCACCATCTGCATCTCCGAGACGGCAAGCTCCTGCACGAGCCTACCCGGGTCAATATTGATGCCGAGATTTTCCATAAGTCTTCTTGTCTGCTCAAACAGCTTTACGGTATCAATCACCACGCCTTTTTTCGGAAGCCTGGATAAAAAAATATTCTCTGCCACCGTCAGATATGGAACCAGATTAAATTCCTGATAAATAACGCTGATCCCATGCCTCTCGGCATCCAGCACGCTGTTAATTTTTATTTCCCTTCCTTTTATTTTAATCAGTCCGCTGTCTTTCTTATATAATCCTCCAAGAATCTTCATCAGCGTACTTTTTCCGGCCCCGTTCTCTCCCACGACGGCATGTACAGTGCCCCGCTTTACTTTCATGCTCACCGCATCAAGTGCCCTGATGCCATAAAATCTTTTTGATATGTTCTCCAGCTCTAAAATTTCATCCATATGTTTTCTCCCCGTTGTATACAGCCGGCGAATACATGCCGGCTGCATACCAGTCAGTTTCAGCCAATATTGCCGCAGCCGCTAATCCGTTTCTTTTCTTGTCAGTCCGGTGGAAGAAATAATCTGATCCTCCGGATTTTCAACAATATCATCCTTTGTAATCATTGCGCAGTCTACCAGAATCTGCTTTTTCTCCTCATCGTCATACTCGATCGCTTCACCTCTGATAAGCTTATCGATTGCCACCACGCATTCATATCCGATATCGTAAGAAAACTGCTGCGCCGTACATGCAATCGCTTCCGTCTTTAATGCTTCGATTCCCGATTCATCCGCATCAAACCCGGCAATTTTAATATCGTTCAGTCCGGCTATCTTTGCCGCCTGAGCCACCCCTACCGCAAGCCTGTCGTTACCGCAGAACACTGCGCAAATGTCCGGATGTGCAGCAATGATATCCTGCATAATACTCAGCCCCTCTTCCGTGGTCCCGCCCTTACTGTAATTGTCCGACACGCATGTATAACCCGCTTCTGTCATAACATCAATGGCACTGTCACAGCGGAACTGTGAAATAGCCGCCTCCGGCTGCAGTCTGACCACGGCATAATCCCTGCTTGCAGGCTCCTCCTTCTCAAAAAGATCCCTTATATAGCTGCTTGTCATCACTCCGCCCGCATAATTGTCAGACATGATCAGCCCGTCATCATCAGAATCCCCGTCGCCCATGTCACCGATAATCACCGGTATCTCTTTCATATGGGCGTTTTCCACAATCGGCGGAAGCGCCTCGGGCTTAATCGGAGAGACGATTAAACCGTCAATGTCCTGATTTAACAGATTCTGACAGGTTGATACCATCAGCGCCTCATCCTCCTTATGATCCTGCATAATATAATCGTATCCAAGATCCTCACACGCCTTTGCCACGCCTCGCTCCATCAGATACCAATAATCCGAATCCACGCCAAGCGTGCAGTATGCAATTGTCTTTCTTTCATCGACCGCATTCTTTCCATCAGCCTTACCATCCTCTTTGGAAGCCGATGCGCCTGCACATCCCACAGCCATTGCCGCCGCCATGGCAAGCGGTAAAAACAAGTAACCTTTTTTCTTCATAGCACCCTCCTGATCTTCTACATTATCCAATACCTTATTGTTGACATTTTTATAATAGGCGAATAATTAAATATAAAAAACTCACTGTCTTTGTAAAAAGGGGGACGATTTTCAGGTGTTTTGTCATATTTTGTTGTGCAATCTCAACAATTTGACAATTAAAAATGCATAAGATATACTTTATCCAACTATAAGCGTTTAATTATATGAAAGTGAACTTTACATGTTAAAAGTGATTATCGTAGATGACGAAAATAAAATAATAAAGCTGATCCGCTATCTGGTCGACTGGTCTTCGTATGATATGGAAATTGCCGGCACTGCGAATGACGGTCAAACTGCGTTAAGCCTCATACTCTCGCAGAAACCGGACATCGTAATCACGGATGTCCGCATACCCAACTTTACAGGAGTCGAACTGGTTCAGAAAACACTGACCGCGGGGCTGTGCCCATACTTCATCATCATAAGCGGATACAGTGACTTTAAATACGCCCAGCAGGCCATTAAGCTTGGCGTGGAGGATTATCTTCTAAAACCGATCAAAAAGAATGACCTTGATGCGGCGCTCACCAAAATTATATCCAAAAACAATATTGCCCATGAGAATTCTCTGCAGGTAGAACGGCTCCTCAATACATTGTCTAAAAATGAGCATCAGGTGAAATCACAGCTTCTAACGGATCTCCTGATTAAACATGCCTCTCTTGAAAATTCCGCCGTTAAAGAATTATATAATTGTGAATTTTCCGGAGATTCCTTCCGCTGTATCATTTTTTATGTCTTCTGTAATATCTGCCCGCCTGACGCTTCGCCCTCCGAGGAATATCAGTATATCCTTCCCCGCCTGCAGAAAGCGGTGGGGGAACTTATCTCCGGATATTGCAGCGAGCTTTTCAGTATTATCTATAACGAAAAAATAATTTTCCTTTCCAACTACAATCAAGCCATGGAAAAGGAAATAATTTCTCAGCTACAGAAGCTGAAACTGCGTATCCTGAATTATCGGAGTATCTACCCGGAGTTATCCGTCAAAGCGGTTCTGGGCAGACGTGCGGATTCCTTTGCCGATTTTTACGACAGTTATTCAAGCGCCTGCCATACCATACAGCTCAGATTTCAGCAGATAAATCAATTACTCATGGCTGCGGAGGATTACCAGACTTCCGGAATCGGGAATCCCTCATTGAATCTGCAGGCGGATAAAAACGAACTGCTTCAGAAAATAGAGTTGCTGGATATAGAAGGATTTACAGATTCCATGATCCGCATTCGAAACCGTCTGACCGAGAAGCTTTCTTATGGAGATACGCTGTGTCAACATTATTCCATATTAGCGGAAACAATTCTGTTCGGCTTTGGAATGCTTCCCGTAACCGAACCGGAAACCCGTCCCGATGCGGCCATGCTGCTTAAGGGATTAGATTATTATGAACATTTCGATGCCGCCTTCGATTACATGACCGCATTATGCGCTTCCTGGCTTTGCAGATATAAAGAAAACAAACTGTCTGAAAACAGCAGGCCAATCCGCCTTGCGCAAAAATATATCCAGGAGCATTACAATGAATCCATTACTCTGGAAACGGTCAGTAAGATTACAGGCTTCCACCCGGCCTACTTTTCATCCCTGTTTAAAAAATCCACGAACCAAAACTTCATGGATTATCTGACTGATATCAGAATCACTCATGCCAAGGAAATGCTTATTCAGACAGACCGGGATATTTCTGATATTGCCGCCTCCGTAGGTTATACTGATTTGAAATATTTTGTTCGGATATTCAAACGCGCAACTCACCTGACACCCACTAAATTCCGCAAATTATATAGCTGATAAAAAATGAAAAAAAACTATTATATTAATACCTTATTGAAAACAATACGCTTCTTAATGTTAGGCGTTTCCGTCTGTCTCATTGTTATTGGGGCCTGTCTTGTGACAGATGGAAAAATTTCCCCTGCGGGCATGATCCTTTTTATTATTCTTGGTATCCTTCTTTGCATGACAATAATAATATATTTTTTCAAAATTATGCCCTCGTACTATTTTTATCTGGGACTGTGCTCGAGCTTTAACAACGGGGAAATCCACAGGAAGTTTTTTGAAAAAATCCCTGATCTTTTTCCCGGAATCGGCGGCTCCTTTGAACGGCTTGACAGCCTTCTGAAAGAGCAGGATACTCTGAAGCTGTCCACCAGACAGGCTGAATTTCTGGCACTGCAAAATCAGATCAATCCTCATTTTCTCTATAATACGCTGGACTCCATCCGCGGCGACGCTCTGGCTTTTGGCATTCAGGGAATAGCCGACACCACCGAAGCCCTCTCCAGCTTCTTCCGGTACACTATAACCGATACGCAAAACCTGGTTACCCTTCAAAGCGAGCTGGATAATGTGTCTAACTATTTCTCAATACAGCAATACCGGTTTGGTGAAAAGCTTTCCATGCATGTCGATATTCCTGATGACGGATATAATCTTCTTCAGGCGGAATGTCCCAAGCTTCTTCTCCAGCCTATCGTGGAAAACGCTATTTTTCATGGATTAGAAGAAAAAAGCGAGGCGGGAATGATAAAAATACTGATTGAAAAAGCGGATGACGACCTCCTGATCAGTGTCTGTGACAATGGAGTGGGTATGGCAGAAGAACAGTTGATTGAAATTAACCGGAGCCTGAACCGCATCTCCGCAAGCTCGCACGGCGAAGATAAGAATGCCGGAATCGCCCTGAAAAACATTTGCCGGCGCATTAAGCTGTTATTTGGAGAGCAGTATGGCATTCATATAAGCAGTATCATTGGAATCGGAACCAAAGTGGATATAACCTTACCCTTGACAAGACCGGAGCATTCATAAATGAAAAAAGAACTTTTTGCTTTAGAAAGAGCCGAGCTGACACAGCCGGGGAAAAGCTCCCCCTCCCTCTTAAATGTAAATCTTCACATATATGAAAAGAAAATACTTGCCGTCACATGTGATACGATCAGCCAGAAAAACACATTTGTTGACACCTTAAGCGGTGAATGCGCAATCAACGGAGCTATACGTTTTTCCCGCCGAACAATCCAGCGCTTCCTATCGTCCAACAGCTTTCGACAGTATTTTTCCGTTATTAAAGGCGACAGTTTCCTGCTTTCCACTCTTTCCGTGGCTGAAAATATCTGTCCGTCCTTTCTGGACAGTCTCTTCATTCCTCATAAAGCAATCCAGGAACAGGCCGGGCAGCTGACGGCACGGTTTAAAGTTGATATAAATCTTAATGCCTACCCTGCTGATCTTACCTCCAAAGAATCTGTCATTGTCGCAATCCTTCAGGCATACATGAGAGGGAAAAAAATCATCGTTCTGGTTGATTTATCCCAATATCTCTCATCCGGTGATCTGGAAGAAATTTTTGAAGTTATTGATCAGCTTAAGCAGGAGGGTCTCTCTTTCATTATCATTGACCTCCTTCAGCCTTATCTCTTCGATTGGGCAGATGACTTCATGCTTATAAAAAACAACACCGTGCTGGCCTGCTTTGAATCCTCTTTTATCGATTATGAAAAAATAAGACTCTATCTTTTATCCGGTAAGGCCGACCATGACGACAGTAAACCAGCTTTACAGGAATATCAAAGGATTCCTGTCTTTTCTCTTTTACATCTTTACACACAGGACTTAACAGATATCAGCTTTCAAATATATAAAGGGGAGCTTATCAAATTATTCTCCTATGACCAGTATTCCTTTGACGGACTGTACAGGCTCATATCCGGGCAGACCCCGATTTATAGTGGAACCGCAAGGCTTTTCGGCAAAAAAACAATCTTTTCATCTGACAATTATATTTATAAAAGAGATATTTTCTGGTGTCCGGAATCTCCCTATGTCAATCTGCTTGTTGACAGTCTTTCTGTCAGGGACAATTTATTATCCGTTCTTTCCAGTAAGTCCGGAAAAGTACATCTGAATCCGTCCTTTATCAGCCATGTTGATCAATATATCCGGGATAATCTCGCCATCAGCGATCCCAACGCCTCAGTTACCGAATTTTCCATCACAAAAAGGCAGGAAATCGCACTGGCTAAAATTATCCTTCTGGCTCCGGCCGCAGTCTTTTTTTACAGGCCTTTCCTGGAAACCGACCTTTCCACCAGAGACATTACCATATCCATGATTAAGAAATTACAGAGCCGGGGATGCTGCATCATTATTCTGACCTCTTCCGTTTCTGACCTGAGGGAGCTGAACGGAAAATTAATCTGTCTAAAGCACGGAAAAGAAGTCCCTGACAGTGATTTTTTCCTGAATATGAACGAGACAAACGAAGTGTAGAATGTTAACCTGTAAAAAAGAGATCAGAGGTCATGCAGTATCTGTTAATTGCCGGACCGCTCCCGCAGGAAACGGCAGGCAGATACGGATTTCCCCGCATCTGCCTGCCGTTTGAAAGA
>CAJUIO010000126.1 GCA_910586025.1 uncultured Lachnospiraceae bacterium | reverse complement strand
GGCCTCCCCCTTTCGGAATTTTCAGGGCTGCATTGCTGTTCATTTGTCAAGGTTCTTTGAAGTTTTTTTGTTGCGTCGCTCGCAACAATATGTACTATACCATTGGTTTCCTTTCTTGTCAACACTATTTTCCAAAAAATTGTAGAAATTTGAAGAACATTTTTTACAGAAGCAGAAAAAGCCCAATTTATGGGCTTTTTCCGTATGTCACTTTCCTGTTTTTACATTTTAATGCTTTAATTTATTGAAATTGCAGATGTTGTGTCTGCATTTTTGGCAATAAGGGAAACCGAATCCACGGCAGATGCCTGTTCTCCCGGTATTTCCGTAACCACCACCAGCTCTGCGCTCTCTCCCGCCTCCAGGGTTCCCTTATAAGAGGCAAGGTCATTGAGCAGCATGGTGGACAACGCATTTTTTGTTTCTCCGTTTACGGTCACCTTATATCTTGCTCCCAGACTCAGAAGATCAACCTCTTCCGTCTCCGTCCCGGTATTCTGCGCCGTAAACTTCATTACCAGCAGAGAGGTTCCCGGTGTGGCATTCATGGTAAAGTACACGCCTTCCCCCGCCTCCGGATAAGAATCCGCAATCTCATATCCCCCATAGGTAAAGGTAACATTTTCTACCTGAAGAAAGTCCTCAAGCGGTAACTCGGAAGGTCCCGAATCCTGGCTCTCTCCAAAGGGATCTACGATTTCCACCTCAGGGTCCGGCTCCATGGTGGATGCCTCCGGCGTTGCGGCCGCGTCCGGAGGGGCATCCTCCTGCAGACCGGAAAGCTCAACCTCCTCCACTTCCTTCAGTCTTGCCGCCTGCCTCTTGTCATATTTTAATACGATATTAGCCGCATATTCCACCACCGCTTCCTGCTCCCCCTGGCTCATTGCCGGAATCTCATTGCTGCATCCGGTAAAAAGCATTGAAGCTGAAAATAACAGACTACTCAAACAGATTAACTTTTTCATTCCTCACTTATTCCTTCCTTATAGATTTCCGTATCCTTTATCTGCACAAAGTCCTGTGCCGGAATCTCCTGTGCAATGGCCGCCATCTTCTCTTCTTTTTCTTCCTTTCTTTCCAGATGAATATACAGGAAAGAAATGCCCAGCGCAATCACTCCCACCGTAAAGAACAGGATGATCCGCAAAAGAGAATCCAGCCCTCTGAAATCATATACGATCATCTTGACACAGACGCAGACCGCCATGGATAAGCCGCTGATGCGGTACACCTTATCCCGGAGCCGAAAGCCCGCTCCCACACAGCCAATGGAAATGATCATGAGAAAGATACTCACAATCACCGGCGATTCGTAATGTGCCGTCAGGATCATATAAGTCAGATAGCCCGCCGCAGTCAGATATTTTCTCGGAACCGTCATTCCGTATCTCTTCCGGAACATCATCACAATAGCGGCTGCTCCTGTTAACATTGTAACAGAACTGATGACAGAGTCAAAGCAAAACCACACTGTCAAGGAAAATAAACCTGCAAAAACCAGATTCACAATATTGTAAGGAAGCTGGTTAAAGCCCTTTAAATTCGGCAGATGATTAAAGAGAAGGAACAATACCAGCAAAAGCCCCACGCAGCCTAGATAAACCCAGTTGCCGTCAAACTCAAACAGGATACAGAATATGAAAAATACCGTGACTGCAATCTCGTGAAACACCGCATTCTGTCTTATGAAAAAAACCGAAAGCAAAAATGCCGCAAAGAACAGCACTATATAACGGCTGGTCTCGCAATAGTATGAGGATGCGGCAATTCCCTCAAGCACCGCCAGAACTGTCAAAATACAGTCAAGCACTCCGAGCCTCTTTTTTCCGGACAAAATTCTGGTCAGCAGAAAAACCGTTATAATTCCTATGGCCTTTTCCAGACGGAAATAACTAAAACCATTAAGGAGCACCACCACCGCCACTATATAATAATACTGGATCCATCTGTATTTTTCCTTTTCCCACAGGATGAAAAACACCATGGCAGCCATGACCGCCACGACCTCGGTAATCAGCCTGTAGTACAGCATCTGCATTTCATTCGCATTTCCGTGGCGAAATCCTGTCAGGGCCGCAAGCGTGATCACGGTGATGGCAACAGACGCGGAGAAAAGGGCCGCAAACCACGCCTTCACATCCCTTCTGTGTCTTAAGAAAATCACATTGACCACGGCAGCGGAGGTGAGCACAAAGCAGGCCGGATAAACCGGGCTGATTCCCTCACCCACGGCCGAAACCGCTATATAAACGGAAAACAGGGGATGCAGCACCATATGAACGGCATCCACCACTATCCTGTTTTTCTGATTCGGCAAAAGGACGCTGACCAGATTGACAAAGAGAAATATTCCTGTCATGAACAGGAAGCTGAGCTCTGATTCAAAGCTTTCTATAGGCCAAAAACTGATGTAGCATCCCAGGATGCAGATAAGACGCAGGAAGGAGGAATCCCTTCTGCGGCTGACAAAGACTGCAAAAAGCGATATCACGAGGGTTATCACACATGCCGCGGCCTCGTTTATTGTTTTCAGAACGAGATAGTTTATCACTGTTGAGAGAAAGAGGCTTCCTGTTCCGATTCCCATGATAATAAGGGAAAAGCGCCTGCCAAGCCGCTTCGTAAAAAGCAGGGAAATTCCCGTTACCAGCAGGGCGGACACATACAGGCAGACTCCCTGCCAGATTCCGTCAAGGAAATTCAGCCCGAAGATCATAAAAGCCACCAGAACAAATACCGCACCGATCACGCTGAATATTCCGGCTCCCACCTTAAACTCAACCGTATCTCTTCCCGCCGGCGCACCCCGTGCGCCCATTCTCTGCTGATAAAGCCGGAAGGTCCTCTCGGCCTCTCTCCTGACCTGGAAGGGACTGGCCTTACCGGATTCCAAATCCCTTATCATCTGTCTCACATATCTGTCATAATCCGGATCCCGTGAAACTGTAAGGAGTTTTTCCAGATAGCTTCTGACTTCCTCTTTCTGGTCCGAAAAACCCGAATTTTCTTTTATTTCGCTATTTAAACCGTTCATTGTGCTCTCCTGCCGCCTCCAATTCAAACCAGAACTCCACGCCGTTGTCATAATTGACCGCGCCATATTTCTGATTCATGGATTCCATAATCGCCTTGACAATGGAAAGCCCCACACCGCTGCCTCCATACTCTCTCGTCCTGGCCTTATCCACCTTGTAAAATTTCTCCCATATATGGTCAAGGCATTCCTCCGGTATGGGACGTCCTGTATTGAACACGGAAACACGGACTGCCTTTTCCCCTACGGACAATTTTACATCAATTACCCTGTCATCTGCAACATGATTCATTGCATTACTGAAATAATTTCCGAAAACCTCCTCCACCATATACTCATCCGCCCATACATAGACGGGGGGATATTCGCCCATGATCACTCTGACCTCCTTCTGTCTGCACAGAATTGCAGCTGACTGCAGATAATTTGCAATCAGATCGCAGATATCAAACCGCTCCATGGAAATGGTGCCATTGCCGAATTCCAGCTGATTTAAGGTCAGAAGCTTCTTGACAATGTTATTCATCTTGGAGGCCTCATCCATTATCACCTCGCAGTAAAAATCCCTGCTCTCCTTATCCTGCGTGATATCCTCCTTAAGTCCTTCCGCATAGCCCTGGATCAGGGCGATAGGCGTTTTCAGCTCATGGGATACATTGGAGAGAAACTCTCTGCGCATCTCCTCGTCCTTATTTTTCTTCTCGATATCCCGAAGCAGCTCGTTATTCGCACTCTTCAGTTCGGAAATAGTTTTTTCCAGCGTACAGGAAAGTCTGTTGATATTCTCCCCCAGCACCGCCAGCTCCGTGCTGCTGCTTCCCTGATATTTTGCCTCGAAATCAAGGTGCGCCATCCTCTCGGAGATTCGGGCAAGCTCAAGCACGGGCACGGTTATCCTTCTGGAAACCCACAGAATAATAAGGGCGCTGAGCAGAGCGGAACCAATCCCCACATAGGCCAGGAAACGGTTGGCCAGGCTCACACTTTCCTTGATGCTCTCAAGAGGACTTTGAAACAGAAAAAGATTACCGTTATCCAAAACCCCCCACATCTCCACGAATTCCGTTTTCATTCGCTCCTCAATGATAATCCGGATCTCATACTCCTCCTCCTGCCTGATCATCCGCACGTCCGGAGAATTCTTCTGTCCGAACAGATTTCCAAGGAGCTGTCTGCTCAGATATTCATAATCATAGGTAGAGGTTTTCAGGGTTCTTGATTTCGCATCCAGAAGAATAAAGTTTATGTTATATTTTCCGCAGAGTTTCTGGAATTCGATATCAAATTCATCCGAGCCGACCTTTCCCTCGTTGGAAGCCGCATTCAGCACCTGATATACCTTAAGCAGCGCCTTGGACTTATCGTTTAAATAATATTTTTCCAGAAAGGTGTTATTGATAAACCAGCACAACAGTATCGTGCCCATCATCAAAAGGCAGAAGACTGCCGCAAGCTGCTGTCTGATCGAATACTTCATATGTCCGCTTTCACTCTTCTTTCTCTCCAAGAGAAACTATCACAAACTCCGCCTCTTCCCCAAGTCCTTCCAGCCCCTCGGAAAGCTTCTCCCTGACGCTCTCTTCATATTCTCCCTCCTCCAGCATGACTCTGGCGAAGTCAGACCGGATGCAGAGATAATCGGAACCGTAGTATCTGTCCTTAATCCCCTCAAAGGTATCCTCCGGATTTATGGTGCCGTCCACCACGTCCGGACGGTAATAGGAGGAGCGAAAATCAATATCATTAAATATTATGACCGATTTTTGCGGTATTTCCTCATAGGCCGCATCCCAATTTCCGGTAAGGCTCTCATAGTAGGAACGGCCTGTGTCCATGCCGCCGCTTTCAAACACGGAGACGACCGCAATGAGAATCAGCGCTCCCACCGCACCGCCAAAACAGTAAAAGCCCTTCTTTCCTCTAAGATATGGGAGCAGAAGGCCTGCCATGCCCATACAGAACAGAAAGCTGCCCGGCTCAAAGAAACGGAAATAAAATGTATCCATGGAGGAGACATAACGGATTCCGATAAAAATAACGTAGTACAAGACAGCCATGGTGATCAGAACCGACTCTCTGGTGAAGATACGCAGATTCTTCCAAATGAAGGAAATCAGCACCGCAAAAACCACCGCAAGGAAAAGCACCTTCATATTGTAGGGAAACTCCTCCACAAGCGCCGGCACCTGAAGGGAAAATACATTGAAGATTTCCACCAGCAGGGATTCGATCAGATCATTGGTCAGCTTCTCATAGTCATCCCACCACATACTTCTGCTGACTCCGGAGGCCATTCCGTTTGCAAGCTTGTTCATCAGAAGATAGGCAAGGCTGGCACACCCTGACACCAGGGCCGATGCCGCAAGGCACACGGCCTTTTTCAGTGTCCGCACCTCTCTCTCCTTCCTGTATTTTCCAAGCAAAACAAGCAGATATGCTCCTGTCACAATCCAGACAAAAATTCCGTAATACCTTGTGAGGAAGCACATCAGTCCCAGACAGCCAAGCAGCACATACCACCCGCGCCCCGGCCTTTCCTCTTTCAGGATCTTGGCAAGGGTAAGACTGAAGCCAAGCAGGAAAAGCATGAAAGGGATCTCGCTCCATGTATAATAGGTCAGGCTCAGAAATCCGATATTAGTCACACAAAGGGCATAGAACCAGGCATCCTTTTTAAAGCAGCGCCGAAGCAGAAGAAGAATCATTCCTACCACTGCCATGGAGAGTATCTTGGATGCCAGATATGCATCCCCGCCTGTAATCTTCATCACAGCTGCTATCATGGCCGGATACAGGATGGGCCAGTTTGCGAACCAGGAATCATACCCCGCAAGGCCGTCATAGGAAAATCCGTTGCCGTTTACCAGATTCACCGCCTCCCGCAGATATCCCGCCGAATCCGAGGTAATATAGACACCTTTCAAATAAGCCCTGGAATATATGCTGATACAGATTCCCGCAAAGAGAAGAATCAGAAACAGGTCGTTTCCGTATTTTGCAAAAAAAGCCGCAGCCGGAACCCTGTCCGTCCATCCTCGTACCCTTTCCCTTCCAAAAAGAATCAGAATCACGCCAAGAACAAGCAGCATAACACTCACAGGCACGGAAAAATAGAAAATCTGTCCAAAGGTCACTGCCTGCGGCGTGACCCTGCTGATTCCCAGAGAGATTCCGCTCTCCAGCACTTCTCCTTTCCGGATCACTGTCTCTTCCAGGGGAAGCGCCTTTGCGGCCTCTTCCATGGGAATCCGCATAAAATAGGGTTCGCTCCCGTCCGCCGTGAAGGAAAAGGTGTAGGTCCGGCCTGCCTGCAGGCTCATCCCGGCAGGAATCTCAAACCATTCTCCCGGCGTGATGGTCTCCACCGGAATTACCTGGTCCGTCAGAACATTTCCTTCCTCATCCCTCACAGACGCATGTACGGTTCCCCTGCTTTCTCCGGAAATATTTACAAGCAGAAGCCACAGGCCGCCCGCCTCAAAATCCTCCTTGGGAAGAAGCGCAACCTCCAGGGTTTCTCCCTTTTCACATTCCACATAGACCGGAATATCCTCCACCACCGGGAGAAGGACATCTGTTTTTCGTCCGTTTTTGACCTGGTGGGAAAGAACCGTCATGACCGCTGCAAACATCATCAACACCAGTACAAGGCAGATGCCCTTTTTGAAATACTCTTTTTTCATATTACAAAAGCTCCTTTGCAAGCTTCATCGCAAGCTCCACCACCACATCGGAATTGTAGTGGGAGTGCTCTCCCCATCTTCCAAGACCATATACCCCCCTGCTTCTTCCAAAATGCAGGAGTCCTTCCATGATCTCTGGCTTATCCACCGTGTTTAAGGGATATGCGTACTCGTTCATATAGCGGAAGGAGTCTCCGTCGCCGCCCGACGTCCTCTCCTTTCTGGTCTCCACCCAGTATCCCCTACTTCCGGGGCAGAAGTTATGTCTGACCAGAATCCGATGCCAGGGGATCTCCGGTGCGGGCTCATAGATCCAATGAGCCTGCGTATCCAGCTCCTGCGCCACGTATCTTGTCTCGACAGAGCTGTGCTTAAGCCGCCTCAGATTCGATTCCAGTTCTTCGGGCATTCCTTTTATCTGTCCGAACTCCGCCCATGGAACAGTCGTGATGATTTTTTCAGCCCCATAGCTTTCCCCTGACATCGTCCACACCTGTCTGCTGTCAAAGTCAATCCCGCACACCTGCTTTTCATATAAAATATGCTCCTTCATGGCTCCGGCCATCCTCAGCCAGACCTCCCCGTAACCATATTTCTTCGGGTAATAAAAGGAAGCGTGACCCGGCTGAGTTCCATAGGGCCTGCGGCACAGGCAGGATCTCAAGGTTTCCTCAAAGCTTACGTCGGGCAGCTTGTCAAGCCAGTATGTACCAAGCTCGTCAAGCTCATCCGCAAACATCTTGCGGTTGTAGGGAAGCATGTAATCCTCCGCAATCCTCTCTCCCAGCTTCCATCTGATCCAGTCCACAAAGCGCTCCGGGGCTGGCAGTCCCCTACTGCACCCTGCCGCCGCTATGGAAATCAGGTAAGATATCTGGCTTTCCATATCCATCTGCCAGATATTTGCCTCAAAGGGATGCCCGATGGTCATATCCCTGAACCGGATCCGGCTGTCACGCTCATAAAGCTGCCACTCCTCCTGCGGCAGAAACCGGAAAAGAAGCCGTACCACCCCGGGCCGTCTCACATCCAGAAAATGACCTCCGCCTATATCAAAAGGACTGCCGTCCACACAGGCAGAGCGGCACAGGCCGCCGGCAGTCTTTTCTTTCTCCAATATAACAAAGGAGTCCTGCCCTTGATCCTTAAGCCCCTGCGCAAAAGCAAGGCCGGCAGGACCGGCTCCCAGAATCACATATTTTGTATATTCCATACCTCTACCCCCGCATATCACAAGCCCCGCCTGCGATACTGCATCACTAAAAAGTTTGGAAGTTTACTTCCAGATTACTACCTTTCCGGCACTGCTCTCACCTTTGCCTCATGCTTTTTCAGCTGAAAAAGAATCCGGAGGGCTTCCGTCACCGAGCTGCCCTTCAGGCTGGACGAGCTGCCCATATAGTGAATCGGCACCTCCACGGTGCGGAAATTTCTGCAGTAATACCGCATTTCCGTCTGGTACATATGTCCCGTGGAAAGAAACTGATCCAGATTCATCTGCTCCAGAATATGTCGCTGAAATCCCTCAAAACCGCTGGTCATATCTTTAAGCCTGGTACCGAGGACAAAGTTCGCCAGATAAGTGCCTCCGCTGCTGAGAATCCTCCGGTACAGAGGCTGATCGCTGATTCCTCCGCCCGGAATGAACCGGGAGCCCCAGACGCACTCGTAGCCTTCCTCCAGTTTTTGGATGAACCCGGGGATCTCCGAGGGAAGATGACTTCCGCCCCCGTCCATCTCGATAATACGCTGGGCCCCGTCCTTCAGCGCCTGCCTGAAGCCCTCCAGATAACAGGAGATCACGCCTTTTGACCCCCGGTAAAAAATACACCTGACCTTTGAGCTGATCTTCTCCCTCTCCCGGATGATCTCCTCTGTCCGGTCTCTGGAATAGCTGTCGATCACAGGATAAATATAAAGGTTATCATAGGGAAGAGCCAGAATTTCATCCAGGATCCGCCCCATAGTCGTTTCCTCATTTGCCACCGGCATCACAATAATTGTTTTTTTCATGTCCGTCCTCATAAGTTATTTTTATTCCGCTTCGATTAAGAGATATTCAAATCATACATTCGCTCTCCTTTGGGCTTTAGTATATCCTTCACCCACAGCATTGTCAATATTTTGTACGTTATTCTGTGTATTACATGTTTTCACAAAGCGGTATTTTCAAGTCTGGCGCCATTTTCACTTTTCTTATTCAGCCCATGTTACAAGTATCCTTTTATTGCTTTATCCATTCTACACCATAATCTCCCCAATATGGATAGCTGTTAATATATTCATCATAAGTATCTCCAGTATAGTAAACTCTCATTGGATGTAAATGACTTTCTCCTTTATTCCTAAGCTTTTCCTCCTCTGTAGGTTCATAGCCGCCTTCTGCCGCTGCTTCTGCCCTATCACTCCCATATCCCAATGTCCAGATCATATCAATTCCTTCAGGGATACTGCACTTAAAGGTAAGTTCCTTTATG
>CAJUIO010000125.1:6254-9318 GCA_910586025.1 uncultured Lachnospiraceae bacterium | reverse complement strand
TGGATTAGGCGGGAGTCGAACCCGCGTCCAAAGACCCATTCCCTGTCCTTCTACTATCATAGTCAGTTATTGCGGGAAACCCTCATTCCCTCCTGAACCAGGAAGCTGACACCCTGATCCGCTCAGTAGCTTCATAATACGCCCACAGGTGCAAAGCTTAGCCTGTGTCGTTTCCTGCATAGTCGATGCCTGGGTCTTAATGTGCAGGTGCACTAAGTCAGACAGCTGCCATTAGGCAGCAAATGCTAAATTGTCTTCAGCGTTTATATTTAGTTTTGCGATTTGACGCATCGCCTGCGGATAGCTTCTCCAGCTGCAAGGCCCCTGTCGAAACCTTTACTAACCCTTATAAAAACACTTCTACTGTTAGTATATCATTAATTTCCAAAATATCAACCAGGAATTTTTCAAACCCGCAGACGCAGCTTCAGCTCCTTCTCCGCCTCCCGCCTCTGATCCTTTTTGGCAATGTCCTGACGCTTGTCATAGAGCTTCTTTCCTCTCGCCAGACCGATCTCGATCTTGGCCCTGCCGTCCCTGAAATATACCTGCAGGGGTACCAGCGTATATCCCTTCTCGGCGCTGCTCCCTATGAGCTTTCGGATCTGCTGTTTATGCAGCAGCAGCTTCTTGGGGCGAAGGGGATCCTTGTTAAAAATATTCCCCTTCTCATAAGGACTGATATGCATCCCGTAAGCATACACCTCTCCGTTTTCAATCCGGATAAAGGCTTCCTTGATACTGCACTTTCCCATGCGCAGAGACTTTACCTCCGTTCCGTGCAGCACCAGCCCCGCCTCGTATTTTTCTTCGATAAAATAATCGTGATAGGCTTTTTTGTTATTGGCAACCAGCTTCATATCTTCCTTTGCCACTTTTCCTCCACGCTCCCTTCTTTGTCAGTCGGCAAACACAAAATCGATGCTCTTCGACATTCTGTCCACGCCGCTCACCACAATCTTCACTTTCTCTCCAAGCTTGAAGGTTTTTCCCGTGTCCGTGCCTGTCATCTCGTAGGTCTCCTCGTTGTAAAAGAAGTAATCTCCCTCTATCTTGGAGACATGAATCATTCCCTCTACCGTATTGGGCAGCTCTACATAAATCCCCCATGCGGTGATTCCCGAAATCACGCCCTCATACGTATTTCCAATGCGCTCTTCCATATACTGAGCCTTTTTCAGCTTGTCGGTCTCCCGCTCCGCCTCGTCGGCGCGGCGCTCTGTCTCCGAGGAGTGCTTTGCAACCTCAGGCAGGATATTCCTGTAATGAAGGATTTTTTCATCGCTCATTTTTCCCCGAAGCTGCTCCTTGATAATCCGGTGGATCTGCAGATCCGGATATCTGCGGATGGGTGAGGTAAAGTGACAGTAATATTCGCACGCAAGTCCGAAGTGTCCCGTACAGTCCACGGTATATTTGGCCTGCTTCATGCTCCGCAGCGTCAGCCTTGCGATCAGAGCCTCCTCGTCCGTACCCTCAATTTTGCCGAGAAGCTTCTGAATCTCCTTGGGATGGATCTCGCTGTCCCCGCTCTTTACCTTTATATTGTAGCCGAAATTGTTGATGAAGGTTCCGAGCTTCAGGATTTTCTCCGGGTCAGGATTGGCATGGGTTCTGTATACAAAGGGAATATCCAGCCAATAAAAATGCTGCGCCACCGTCTCATTTGCCAGAAGCATGAAGTCCTCTATGATCCTGGTAGCCGCATTTCTCTCATAGGGCTTTATGGAAACGGGAACGCCGCTTTCATCCAGCACGATTTTACTCTCAGGAAAATCAAAATCAATGGAGCCTCTCTTTCTTCTCTTCTCCCGAAGGATTACGGAAAGCTCCTGCATCAGCCGGAACATGGGCACCAGATCCTCATACTCCCGGATGGTCTCCTCATCCTGATCCTCCAGGATCCTGCCGACCGCCGTGTAGGTCATTCTTCTGTCCACACGGATAACGGATTCCACAATCTCGTAATCCGTCACCTCCCCCTTGCCGTTAATGGTCATAAGACAGCTCAGGGCAAGACGGTCAACCCCCTGGTTCAGGGAGCAGATTCCGTTTGACAGCTCACGGGGCAGCATGGGAATCACCCGGTCTACCAGATAGACGCTGGTTCCTCTCTTTAACGCTTCCCTGTCAAGAGCGGAATTTCCCTGCACATAATTAGTCACATCCGCAATATGAACGCCCAGGCGGTATCTGCCGCCCTCCTTCGTCACATGAACCGCATCATCCAGATCCTTGGCATCCTCCCCGTCAATGGTGACCATCTTCACATCCCTCAGATCCCTTCGGAGCGCCATGTCCGCTTCCGAAACCTCTTTATTCATGCGCTGCGCCTGCCGCTGAACCTTTTCCGGAAACTCCACAGGAAGATCAAAGCCTCTGACCACGGACATGATGTCCACTCCCGGTTCATCCGCATGTCCCAGAATCTCAGTCACCTTTCCCTCAGGCTTATGACGCTGATCCCCGTAATCGGTAAGCTCCACCACTACCTTATGCCCGTTCACCGCCCCTTTAGAACGCTCTGCGGGAACAAAAATATCGGAAACCAGCTTTTCACTGTCAGGCCTGACAAAGCCAAAGGTTCTGGATGCCTCATAGGTTCCCACCACACGGGTCAGGCCGCGCTCAAGGATCTTTACCACCTTTGCCTCCTGACGCTTTCCTCTCTGGCTCTTTAACAGCTCCACCTGCACCTTATCCCGGTGAAAGGCCCCGGCGGTGCTATCCTCAGGAATAAACAGATCCTGATCTCTTCCCTCGATCTCCACAAATCCAAAGCCTCTGGAATTCGCGATAAAGGTTCCCACGAGGCCTTCTCTGTTTCCCTCTCCCTTCAGATACCTGCCCCTCTTTGTAATCTCAACTCTTCCCTCCTCAAGGAGCTCCTCCAGAGCACGCTTAAGCTCCGCTCTGTCCTCAGGCTTAACCTGCATAAAAACAGCCAGCTCCTTTTCCTTCATGGGAACGTAAAATTCATTTTCCACGAGACTGCAGATTGTATCTTTTCTCTTCTCTAACAACTTGGAGTTCATATTTTCCTTTCTATTTCTGCGGGGCGCAC
>CAJUIO010000125.1:0-6154 GCA_910586025.1 uncultured Lachnospiraceae bacterium | reverse complement strand
GCGGGGCGCACGTTGCGCCAGCAACTATTTCATCTGTGCGCCCCTGTGCATAAAAGGCATTCCACAATAATGAGGAATGCCTTAAGTCTTAAAATACATTAAGATTCAGAATAATACTGATCAGCATAAAGCCGATTGCAAGATACTTGGTGATCTGCACCAGCTTGCCTTCCATGGAGCGTCCCTTGTTCTTGCCCCAGTATGTCTCAGCCGCTCCGCTGATCGCCCCTAATCCTGCCGATTTGCCTTCCTGCATCAATACCAGAACGGTTAATGCAATACATATTAAAATAAACACGATCTGGATCACTATCCTTAATACCGCCATTTCACACCTCCTAATGCCAAACAAGCACTAGTATATCACAAGAAATACCAGATTTCAAGTACTTTTTCACAGCTCCGCTGCCCGCATCCGCCTTAAACTCCGCCCTCCGCAGGTGCCGGAGCCGGAGCCTCCTCCACAAGGATACCGTCCTGCGTGGTATTATAATTCTTTCCGTCCAGAACCACATGCTGATTCCGGACAAGAAGCCCCGCTTCATCAAAGTAATGGGGCTGATCCCCGATCAGGTACACTCCTGTGACGACCCGTCCCGCATCATCCGCATAGTAGGTATCGTTCCCAAGATTGAAAAAGCCGCGGCAGAGCCGTGCTGTCGCCGTATCATAATGATATCTTCCGTCCTCCAAGATCACCCATCCGGTCATCTGGACACCCTCCGCGGTGAAATAGTATTCCCCGCCGTCAATCACGCACTGTCCCCTGGCGATGCTCCCGTCTGCGGGGGAAAGATAATAGGTGGCGTTTGCATCGATCAGCCAGCCCCGGACAAGATTCCCGGCACCGTCAAGAAAATATCTGGTTCCATTGTAATCCACAAATCCCCTCTGCATCCGCCAGTTGCGGTAGAAGCGGACGTTTCCGTTATGTTCGACAAAGCCCTCGGGAATGATGATCTGGCTGTAGTCCTTGTACTGATAATTCACATCCGCCCGGGTGGGGAACCCGTTTACCTGCCCGTGACTGGAATACTGCCAGAAACACACATTGTTATCATACTCGCAGCTGTCGTTATACTGCGCCACCCATTTGTCCCAGCCGCAGATCGCCAGCTTTCCGGCAAACATGTTTTTGCTGGAATATACCATGGGATAATATCCCGCCGCATCAATGGCCGTGCAGAACGCATTAATAATATCAATGAGCTGCTGGTCGCTCAGATTTTTGTGGCATTTGTCCTCAATGTCAAACACCACCGGAAAATTCACGGTATATCCGTCAATCCACTGCAGCACCAGCTCCGCCTCCTGGGCCGCGGCCTGGGGCGTTGTGGCATAGGAATACAGATACACCCCTGTCCGCAGTCCCGCCGCCTGGGCGTTTGTAATGTTGGAAGCGAAGTAAGGGTCAACGCCGCTCTTGGTGCTTCCCACCTTGATGAAGGTGAAGGTCATGCCGTCGCCGGCCACCTTTCCCCAGTCCACCGCCCCGTTGTGCATGGATACGTCCACGCCCCTGGCGATCGCGCCGCTGGCATTCACGGCTCTTGATTCCATGGGCCGCATGCAAAAGGCGCAGGCCGCAGCCAGAAGATATGCCGCAAGCCTGATGCCCGCTGTTCTTTTTGATTTTTTCATTGGTTCCTGTCCTTCCCGCTCTTTTGTTCTGATCCTGTTTATATCTTGTTAAACGGTTCCTTGTAGCAGGCCACTGCACCCAGCTCCTCCTCGATTCTCAGAAGCTGGTTATATTTGGATACCCGGTCACTCCTGCAGGGAGCCCCTGTCTTGATCTGTCCCGCATTTACCGCCACCGCAAGATCTGCGATAAAGGTATCCTCGGTCTCACCGGATCTGTGGGATATCACTGCCCGGTATCCGTTTTTCTGTGCCGTTTCAATGGCCTCCATGGCCTCAGAGACCGTGCCGATCTGATTCACCTTCACTAAGATGGCGTTAGCCACCTGCAGCTTGATGCCCGCATCCAGCCTCTTTGTGTTTGTGACAAACAGATCGTCTCCCACCAGCTGGATCCTGTTCCCCAGCCTCTCCGTGAGCAGCTTCCACCCATCCCAGTCGTCCTCCGCCAGTCCGTCCTCGATGGACACGATGGGAAATTTCTCAATGAGCTCCTCATAGTAAGCGATCATCTCCGCCGTATCCCTCACAATCTCGGCTCCTTTCAGAGAGCTCTCCCCGGGGAAGTGGTACATGCCTGTTTTTTCATTGTATAATTCACTGCTTGCCACGTCAAGTGCTATTTTGATATCCTGGCCCGGAGTGTAGCCGGCTTTTTCAACGGCCTGCACGATCAGCTCGAGAACGGCCTGCGCATCGGGAAGGTCAGGTGCGAAGCCCCCCTCGTCTCCCACTCCCGTGGAAAGCCCTTTTTCCTCCAGAATTTTTTTCAGAAAATGATAGATCTCCGCACAGATCTGCAGCCCCTGCGCAAAGCTCTCCGCCTGCACAGGCATGATCATGAATTCCTGAAAGTCCACCGTGTTGGCCGCATGCCGTCCCCCGTTTAATATATTCATCATCGGCACGGGCATGAGTCTCGTGTAGGCTCCTCCCAGATACTGATAGAGAGGAATGTGAAGAGACTGTGCCGCCGCCCTGGATACGGCCATGGACACCGCAAGAGCCGCATTGGCTCCCAGATTTCCCTTATTATCCGTCCCGTCCGTTTCCATGAGGATCCTGTCGATCTCGATCTGGTTTAAGCCGTTTTTACCGGCAAGAGCCTCCCTGATCTTCGTATTGATATTGGAAACCGCCTTCTTTACGCCAAGACCAAAGTATCTCGTCTCGCCGTCGCGAAGCTCCACCGCTTCAAACCGTCCCGTGCTGGCCCCTGAGGGGACAGCCGCCCTTCCCTCGTACCGCTCCCCGGTCATAGTGTCGGTGAGCGTCACCTGCGCCTCCACCGTGGGATTTCCTCTGGAATCCAGAATTTCTCTTCCGTGGATATTGGTAATCTGCATATAGCTCTTCATCAAAATTCCTCCTGTTTTCTCTTATCTTTCCTTCTTTCCATAATATATCCAGTTTGTCCCGGCCTTAACCGGAATCCCGGAAGATTCTCACGCAAACAGTTGTCAGTGAATCAATTACTTGCTATACTACCCTCAGCGGGCAAAGTGACATGCGCTTTTGTCCGCCGAGGGTGTAGAAAGCAAAAAGAGAGGAATCATCAATTATGAGCTTTATGAATAAGAAGGATTACATCTGCCTTGGAATCTTGTTGTCTGTCTTTACCGTTCTTGCCTTTTTCCGGCTGGGAAACACCCATGCTCCCCAGTCCTCCTATCAGGCCACCAGCGAAAACCGCGATATCGTGCTGGATTTCGGGGATTATCTGGATATCGGCTCCATCCATGTTTTTCTGGGAAATCTGAACACAAGACACTTTTCCATCTCTGTCTTCAACGAGGTTACGGGAAGCTGGGAGGTCATAGACGGGGAGGCTGCCGCAGAATCGGTCTTTGCCTGGAATAAGCTGGACATCAATTACAATACAAGATATATCGGCCTTGTCTCCACCGACGAGGAGGCCGTGTTCAATGAATTTGTGGTGCTGCAGACGGACGGTACTTCGATCCTCCCCGTAAATGCCGGGGATTATCCGGAGCTGTTTGACGAGCAGGAGCTGTTTCCGGAGGCAAAAACCTACATGAACGGCACTATGTTCGACGAGGTTTACCACGGCAGAACCGCCTATGAGTTTATACACGCTCTGCCCACCTATGAGACCACGCACCCTCATTTCGGCAAAATCCTGATCTCCCTGGGGATCCGGATGTTTGGGATGACACCCTTTGGATGGCGGTTCATGTCAGCCGTCTTCGGGATCCTGATCCTGGCCGTCATGTACGTGTTTGCCAAAAGGCTCTTCGGAACCACCGCGGGAGCGGCCCTCACCACGGCGCTGCTGGCCTTTGACTGTATGCATTTTACCCTGTCACGTATCGCAACTATTGATATTTTTGCGGCCTTTTTTATCCTGCTTATGTATTATTTTATGTATGAATACTTTTTGAAGGACAGTGCGGTTCACAGGCCGCAGCTGCCCTTCGGACGCACTGCCCTGCCGGCTCAGTCAAAGTTTTCTCCCGGGATGCTGCTTCCCCTTGGCCTTTCCGGAACCGCAATGGCCTTTGGAATCGCCACCAAATGGACCGGCATCTATGCCGGAGCCGGACTCGGAGTCCTGTTTATCTGGTATACTTCTACGCACTTTCCCAAAGGACAGATAAAACGGCTGTTTTTGTTCTGCTGCGTTTTCTTCATCGCGGTTCCTCTTGCCGTCTACACCCTCTCTTTTCTTCCGGTGGTGGGGCATACGGAATATAATGGCCTCATAGACAAAGCGGTAAAGGGCTCTTTTTCCATGTTCGATTACCACTCAAAGCTGGTGGCGGAGCACTATTACAGCTCTCCCTTCTATGAGTGGCCGGTGATCTGGATGCCCCTTTTAGACGCTAACGACGCAGTAAGCGAAACCCTGGTCAGCTCTGTCAGCTGTATGGGAAACCCGGTCATCTGGTGGGCCGGAATCCCCTGCTCGCTCTTCGTGCTCTTCCGTTTCCTTGTGAAAAAGGACAAAAAGGCCGGGTTTCTGATTCTCGCCTATGCGGCCCAGTACGTTCCCTGGATGAGCATAGGGCGCATCACCTTTATTTATCACTATTTTCCCGCCATTTTGTTTGTGATGCTTATGATGGGATACACCATGGATTTTGTCATGAATCGTTTCCGCCCGGGCAAAGCGGCGGTCACCATTTACATGATAACCGCCGTCATTGTTTTCGCACTCTTCTATCCCGTGATCTCCGGCCTTCCCGTCTCTAGGGAGTGGGGGATGCAGCTTCGCTGGCTGAAGGACTGGATTCTGGTTCTGTGATATTTTTCCGGATCTGCCCGTACAGGTCATAGCCAACGAATAGAATCAGAAGGAAAAGACCGATGGCAATATACTGCTGCGGAACGATATTCACCGCAATCAGATAAGGCATGAAGGTCAGCACCGACACCAGCATAAAGCCGCAGCAGACCGGAAGCCTCCTCACATTATACACTCCGTAAATGACCGCAAACAGATCGATCAGAAAGCCATATCTGTCATGCATGTGCGGCAGCAGATAAACGGTCATGGCAACGGTAAACAGGGCAAGCGTTACCATCAGTTCATCCGTAAGGCGCACCTTGCTGGTATAGAGATAATAGGCAATGCATCCCAGAAGCATGATTGTCATGAAGGTTCCCGCACCGCTGATCTGATCCGCATGACGCAGATCCGGCATGGCCTCCCCCAGCAGCGTGTACGCATTGGGATAATTCAGAGTTCCCCAGGGATAATAGCCGGACTGGTCAAAATACACAAGCAGCAGCTCTCTCAGATCTCTCCCAAGCAGCCATGCCGGCAGAATGCTGATCAGGTAAATGACGGGGACATACAGGTAGTGGCGAAGCAGTATGGTTCTCCTTTTCAGCCACATGATCAGAAAAAAGGGCAGAAGAAAGAGGGACTGCAGCTTAAATATGAAGGATAGTCCGAAAAAAACGGCCGACCTTCTGCTGTCATCCTTCAGGAAATAGTAAAAGGAATACAGAAGGAACGCAGAATAAATAATATCGCACTGACACCAGTAAGCGCTGTCAATTATCACCGTGGGAGAGAGCAGGACCGCCGCCATTCCGAAAATGGATTTTCTCACCTTTCCCGTCATGCGGTACAGGATCAGAAACACCGCCCAGGCTGCCAGATAGTCAAAAAACACCGACACAAGCTTCAGGGCGTAGAGGTCATTTCCCTCTAAATAGGAAAGCAGTGTCATGATATACATATACGGCGACGTATAATTGGAAATCGCCATTGACAGCGACCGATAGCCCCCATAGTCTCGTATGGTCTGCATCCATTTCTCCAGAAAACCAAAATAGTCTGCCGACTCAATGGGCAGCAGCCTGATACGGAGCATAAAGGCAAAAACAAAGAGACAGAAAACGAAGGCAGCGTCCACTACCTTCATCCGTATCTCTCCCAGCTCAAACTCCAGGTTCATCAGCCGATCTATCAAACGCTCTTTCATTCTCTCAATCTATCCTTTCCGTCTGAATTCAATAACAGAACATACCTGCCCGCAAACCT
>CAJUIO010000124.1 GCA_910586025.1 uncultured Lachnospiraceae bacterium | reverse complement strand
AATACCCGTGACTGGACTTTCACCAGTAAGGTTAGTGCCATGCTCGGCACACAATGAAAAAACCGCCGGATCACACACCGACGGTCTTTTCCCGGTGCGCCCTTTGGCGCACCCTTATTCCTATGAAATAATATCCCGTAAAATATTCCTTAATTGTTAATCAGCTTGTCGCTCTCGTTGTTCCAGCTGTAGAGCTTGCGGATCTCCTTGCCTACCTGCTCGGAGGAATGCTCGGCTGCCAGCTTTCTCATCGCCTTAAAGTGAGCCTGTCCGCCTGCGGAAGACATATCAAGCAGGAATTCCTTTGCGAAGGAGCCGTCCTGGATATCCTTTAAGATCTTCTTCATGGTCTTCTTGGTCTCCTCGGTGATGATCTTGGGACCCGTGATATAATCACCGTATTCCGCCGTGTTGGAGATGGAATATCTCATTCCCTCAAAGCCTGACTGATAGATCAGGTCAACGATCAGCTTCATCTCATGGATACACTCAAAATATGCGTTTCTGGGATCATAGCCAGCCTCTGTCAGAGTCTCGAAGCCTGCCTGCATCAGTGCGCAGACACCGCCGCAAAGAACCGCCTGCTCGCCGAAGAGGTCTGTCTCTGTCTCCGTGCGGAAGGTTGTTTCCAAAACGCCCGCTCTCGCTCCGCCGATTGCAAGAGCATAAGCAAGAGCCTTGTCAAGAGCCTTTCCGGTTGCGTCCTGATGAACCGCCACAAGACAGGGAACACCCTTGCCTGCCTGGTATTCGCTTCTAACCGTATGGCCCGGTCCCTTGGGTGCGATCATGGTCACGTCCACGTTCTTCGGAGGAACGATCTGGTTAAAGTGAATGTTAAAGCCGTGTGCGAACATCAGCATATTTCCCTCTTCCAGATTGGGCTCGATATCCTTCTTGTACATAGAAGCCTGAAGCTCGTCATTGATGAGGATCATGATGATATCCGCTCTCTTTGCCGCCTCGGCTGCCGTATATACCTCAAATCCCTGTGCCTCGGCCTTCGCCCAGGACTTTGAGCCTTCATAGAGGCCGATGATAACCCGGCATCCGGATTCCTTCGCATTTAACGCATGCGCATGTCCCTGGCTTCCGTAGCCGATCACTGCAATTGTTTTTCCTTCCAGCAAAGACAGATTGCAGTCTTCCTGATAATAAATATTTGCCATTGTTATGACTCCTTTCCCTCAGAGGCTTTCCCCTGACCATACATTGTTAATTATTCTAAAGAACAGACACAAGATCCGCTCCAAGGCAAGTTTGATACCCCGTCAGCCGGCTGCGGGGTTGTTGACTCCGGATATCGGTTTACAGGTAGGTGACGTTGTCGGTTCCCCTTCCAAGGCCGGCGATTCCGGTTCTGGCGAGCTCCAAGATTTCATATCCGTCAAGAAGGCTGATAAAGGCATCGATTTTATCCTGGTCTCCCGTCAGCTCCACGATCAGGCCCTCCGGGGACACGTCAATGATATTCGCACGGAAAATATCCGAGATCGATATGATTCCCTGGCGCTGTTCCCTGCCGCACCTGACCTTGATCAGAGCCAGCTCCCGGTATACGCTGCTTTCAGATTTGAGCTCCTTGATGTCGCGCACGTCCACAAGCTTCTCAACCTGCTTCTCGATCTGATCCAGAATCTCGTCATCCCCGGAGGTAACGATGGTGATTCTGGTAAAACGGGGATCCGCCGTGACGCCTGCCGTAATACTTTCAATATTGTAGCCCCGCCTGGAAAACAATCCTGATATACGGCTGAGAACACCGGAGGTATTGTCAACCAGAAGCTGAATTACTTTTCTATGCACCTTAACTTCCTCCTTAACATTTAAAATTTATTTTAGCAACATCATATGCAAAAGTCAATTGCACCATTTTATCCTGTTTCGTTGATGTTTTTTAATCTGTCTCATTACATTTCTGCAAGGCCAGAGTGCCGGTGCGGGCCACCTCCACAATGCTGATGGACTGAAACATGTCGATCAGAAGCTGGGTGCGCTCGGGAAGATCGCACATCTGGATCAGCATCATGTTTTTTGACATATCCACGATCTTCGCATCCATGATCCCGCAGATCTCCATGATATCCCTGCGGTTTGACTTGTTGTATTTCACCTTGATCAGCATCAGCTCGCGGCTGATGCTGCCCTCTGCGTCAAAGGTCTTTACCTTGATGACATCCAGCTTTTTGTTGAGCTGCTTTTCAATCTGTTCGATCGTCCGCTTATCCCCGCTGCTGACAATGGTCATACAGGATACGGCCTTGTCATCGGTCTCCCCAACCGCAAGGGAATCAATATTAAAGCATCTCCTGGAGAAGAGCCCGGCCACCTTGCAGAGAACGCCGGAGCGGTTTTCTACTAATACGGAATATATTTTCTTCATTGCGACTTTCCACCTTTCTCATGCAGCCTTTTACTTGACAAGATCCATGGGATCTATGATACATTCCAGCAGCATGGACTTGTCTTCCTTCAAAAACTCCCGGATCACGTCCTTAGCCCTGTCCATATTTTCAAGGCGGGCAAAGTCCATATGATAGGCTTCCGCCAGCTTTTCCAGATCCGGACTTCCGGAAAGATCCACCACGGAATACCGGTCCTTGTAGGTATAATGCTGGAATTCGCGGACCATTCCCAGGTAATTGTTTTTGAGAACCACGATCTTTACCGGGATATCATGCTGGTTCATGGTGGCAAGCTCCATCATGGACATCTGGAACGAGCCGTCCCCGCACACGGCGATCACCTGCCTGCTTTTGTCCGCAAGCTTTGCGCCCATGGCCGCCGGGATCGAGTAGCCCATAGTGCCCATACCGCCGGAGGTCAGGAATTTTCCTTTTTTTACAATGTGATAGCCGCAGGACCAGATCTGATTTTGTCCAACGTCCGCGACATAGATTCCGTCATCCTTCATGCTCTCGGAGAGCATGGTGATGAAAGCCGCAGGATCCACGTAATCGGGATTGGGACTGCGCTTAGGCATCATGGAGGTTCGGTAGCCTTCCAGAGTTTGAACCCATTCCCGGTGTCCGCAGGTAAATTCCTGTGCAAGAAGATCCTCGAAAATATGTCCGGCATCTCCCACAAGAGGAATGGCCGGCCCCACGTTCTTTCCGATCTCAGCCGGATCCACGTCAATGTGAATCAGAACCTTGTTTTCCGTGATCACATCCGGCTGGTTCACCGCACGGTCCGCAACCCTTGCGCCCACCATGATCAGAAGATCGGATTCGTTCATTGCACGGTTTGCGTAAGGCTTTCCGTTGTTTCCCACCATGCCGAAGTAGAGGGGGTGTCTGGTTGGCATTGCGCCAATTCCCATCATGGTGGAGACCACGGGAATGCTGTGTTTTTCCGAAAAGCTGCGAAGAAGCTGCTCCGCCTCTGATAAAAGCACGCCTCCTCCCACGCAAAGGAGCGGCCTCTTTGCCTTTTCCAGCTGGGCAGCCACCTTTTTGATCTGCACCATGTTTCCCTTTACCGTGGGCTTGTAGGTACGCATGGACACGGTTTCAGGATATGCGAATTTTTTGATCTCCGCATTCTGTATATCAATGGGTACGTCTATGAGAACCGGACCCTTGCGCCCGGTGCTTGCGATATGAAAGGCCTCCCGGAAAATTCTGGGAATATCCTCTGCGTTTTTGACCAGATAGCTGTACTTTACAAAGGATTCCACGGCCCCGGTGATATCTGCCTCCTGGAACACGTCGCTTCCGATCAGCTCCGAGTTCACCTGTCCGGTTATACACACGAGAGGTATGCTGTCCGCAAAGGCGGTGGCGATTCCCGTAATCACATTGGTGGCACCCGGGCCCGAGGTCACGGCACAGACCCCGACCTTCCCCGAGACTCTGGCGAATCCGCTGGCCGCATGGGCCGCATTCTGTTCCGTGCGGATCAGCACTGTCCGGATAGGGGATTCGAGAATACTGTTATAGAAGGGGCAGATCGCCACTCCCGGATAGCCGAACACATATTTTACTCCCTCTTGCTCCAAACATTTAACAATTGCATCTGCACCTATCATTTTATGACTATGCTCCTTTCCCAAGTATGTATCTTACTTAAATCTGTTGAAAAATTTTGCAAAGGGCTCCACCGTATCTCCCAGATCCTGAATTGCGGAATTAAGCCCCTCAAAATCGATTGCTTCCACTTTCTTCATTACTTCCTCTATGGACTGCGAGTTCTCGGAAATAAACGAATCCATGTTGGTTCCCATATCCTTGATGGCCTCGCTCATATCCGTCACGCTTCTTATGGCCTCGTCCGCCAGCAGGAGCGTGCCGGAGGCCTGATCCATAACATAGTTTGCCTTTGTCACGGTCTGCATCACGGAGGGCATTGCGACGACGAGACACATTCCCAGCGCAGCCGCCGCAGCAAGCGCCGCAAATGCGGCTATTCTGGAATAAAAAAGCTGTTTTTCCATCAGACGTTTCAGTGTGTCGTAATCCATGGCTCCTCCTCCCTACTTCTGTTGATATCCAAGAAGACTCTTTGCCACTCTCACAGCCTCCGCCGCATCCTTCGAGTAAGCGTCAGCACCGATTTCCCGCGCATATTCGCCGGTGATCACGGCACCGCCTATCATGATTTTTGCGTCGATCTTCTGCTCTTTTGCGTAATCCACCACCCGCTTCATCTCCTGCATAGTGGTGGTCATGAGAGCCGAAAGCGCAATGATCTTTGCCTGGTGCTTCCTGGCCGCTTCTATAATGGTTTCCTTTGGCACGTCCTTGCCGAGGTCAATTACATGAAAGCCGTAATTTCTGAGCATCAGGGCCACCAGATTTTTGCCGATATCATGAATATCTCCGGCCACGGTTGCGATCACTACGGCCGGCATCTCCTCCTGCTTCCTGTCCGTGGAAAGGAGCGGCTCCAGAAATTCGATGGAGAGCTTCATGGTCTCCGCACTGGCGATCAGCTGCGGAAGGAAAAATTTTCCCTTTTCAAAGAGCTCTCCCACCTCATTGATTGCCGGAAGCAGCATATCGTTCAGAATTGTCTGAGCCTTAATTCCCGAATCAACCTCGGCCTTCGTGTGGTCTTTGATCTGCTTCCTGTTTCCCTTGAGCACATCCTCATAGATTACTCCATGACCGCCCGGCTTTGATGCTTCTCTTTTTACCTGGCCTGCATCTGCATTTTCCCTTGCGGGAACCGGAAGCGGTTTTCGCATCTGGTAATCCTGCATCCGCTCAATATACCGGAGGTCTCCGCCCTCTCTGTGCATCAGAAGATCGCAGGCAAAGGCCGTGTTCATGAGAAGCTCCGAGGAAGGATTTGCGATGGCCATGGTAAGGCCTTCCCGTATAGCCATGGTGAGAAAGGCCGTATTTACAAAGCTTCTCTCCGGAAGTCCGAAGGAAATATTGGAAAGCCCGCAGATAGTGGCATAGCCTCTCTCTTTGCAATAACGGATTGTGTCAAGCACCTCCATGGCTGCATTCGGATTGGCTCCCACGGTTGCCACAAGCCCGTCCACAATAATATCTTCCTTTGTAAGTCCCAGTTCAAACGCCCGGGAGGTTATTTTTTCTATGATGGCCTTCTTTTCTTCCATACTTTCAGGAAGTCCTTTGTCCGAGAGGGGGAGGAGAATAAACATGGCCCCGTACTTTCGGGCAAGGGTAAGAAGCTTTTCCATTTTTTCGGATTCCGCCGAGATGGAATTGATGAGGGCTCTCCCCGGATATCTTCTGAGAGCGGCCTCAAGCACATCCACATGGCTTGAATCCAGTGACAGGGGAAGTCCAGAGGACAGCGTCACTTCCTCCAATACCTTAAGCATCACGGCCTTTTCATCGATTCCGCTCATTCCGACATTGATATCCAGCAGACTGGCTCCGTCCTCCTCCTGCTTCCGGGCAAAATCAAGCACCATCTCAAGGCTGCCCTCCCGAAGCTGCTCCTGCAGCTTCTTTTTACCGGTGGGATTGATCCTCTCGCCTGCCACCATAAAAGGAGAATTCAGATCAAAGCAAACGGTTTTTCTCTCAGAGGAAAGATACCTCGCATCTTTCCTGAATTCTCTGTTTTTCCGCTGAATGGAAAGGAGCTCTCCCTCTCTCCCCCCAAAGGCATCCGTTATCGCCCGGATATAGGACGGGGAGGTTCCGCAGCACCCTCCCAATATGGAGGCACCGGAAAAAATCAGCTCCCGCATTCCCTCCACAAAGGCAGGCTCCTTCATGTCATAGACAGTCTCCCCCTTCTCATTCAGTGACGGGAGACCGGCGTTCGGCTTTGCGATCACCGGGATGGACACCATGCGGGAAATGCTCCGGATGATGTCCGTCATCTGGTCAGGACCTGTGGAGCAGTTCGCTCCCACGGCTGACGCACCCAGCTTTTCGAGAGTAACCGCCGCCGTGACGGCATCCGTTCCGAAAAGCGTCTTTCCGTCCGCCTCAAAGGTCAGAGTGATCATCACAGGCAGGGAGCTGACTTCCTTTGCGGCAATCAGCGCAGCCCGTGTCTCCTGCAGACTCATCATGGTCTCTATCACAATCAGATCCGCTCCCGCCTCCTGCGTGATCCGAATCTGCTCCTTATAGACATCGATCAGCTCCTCAAAATCCATTCTTCCTATCGGGATCAGCTGCTCTCCGGTCATCGTAAGATCAGCGGCCACCCAGGCCCTTCCGTCCGCCGCCTGTCTGGAAAGGGCCACCAGCTCCCGATTGATCCGCACGATCTCGTCCTCAAGCCCGTATTCCTTCAATTTGATTCTGTTAGCCGTAAACGTGGGCGCATATATAATATTACTTCCGGCATCCACATATTCTCTCTGAAGCTGTCTGAAAATATCTTTATGCTCCAAAATCCATTTTTCCGGACAGGCTCCGGCCGGCATGCCTCTTTTTATGAGGTTCGACCCCGTTGCGCCGTCCAGAAAAACAAGCCGGTTTTCTGTTAATTCCCTGAATTCTCTGGCGTTCATATCGCTCTCCAAATCTAAAGTTCATTTTTACTCGTCTTTTTATGTTAACATACAATCGGAATATTTTCAATCACATCCAGACCGTCGTCCGTGTCAAGTTTCTGCAGCATCAACGGCGTTGCCTCACACAGCTTTTGAAAGATATAAGCAATCACCCTGAGCGTCTTTTATTGCTTTTGAATTGACTTAAAATTGTAACTATGATACCTTAAATACATATCGTCGGAATAACTAGGGAGGAATGATTTTGAAGCTTTTGTGGACAAAAGAAAAATTTCTGCGCAGAGTATCGGCGGCAGTGTTCTGCCTTATTCCCGCTCTTTTGCTGACGGGCTGCAAGGAACGGGAAGAGCTTGCCGCTTACCGGGCGGATATGGAACAGTTCTATGAAAACGTGAAATCATTTGATTCCTCCATCAATGCCCTCGATCCCCAATCGGAGACGGCTGTTGAGGAGCTGCTTGCGCTGCTCGATTCCATGGCGCAGTCCTTCTCCTGGATGGCGGACCTTGAGGTTCCCGAGGACTTCCCCGGTGTGGAGCAGCTCGCTGACGAGGCCGGGGAATATATGACCCAGGCTGTCACTTACTATCACCAGGCGTTTGGGGCGGAATATGATCCCGCCCTTGCAGATACGGCAAAGCAGCATTATGATCTTGCGAATGAGCGCATTCAATATATTCTTTCAATTCTCCGCAGGGATGCTCCCGATGCCCTTGGAACCTATGAACAGCCTGAGAGCGCCAATGAATAAACCGCTTAAGAAATTTTCTTAAGCGGTTTATTTATTACCCTGTTACTTTAAGAGTCTGATCTTTCCAATCAGCGGAACTTCCTTCTCCTCCTGATTGATTGCCGCAATCAGGCCAAGGATCCAGCATACCAGCATGAAGATCCCCCAGACCCAGCCAATACATGGAATCAGTGAAAGCAGTCCGAACAGGAGAATGACAAGAGCCTGGTTTATATGAAATTTGGCTCCCTCCTTGTCCCCTGCACAGATGGCGATGATCAGACCTACCCATGTGAGATACGCTACGATACTTGTTGTTTTAGCATCCATTTTTACTTCCTCCTTAAATTTTACATCATCTCTGTTAACCGGAACAGCTTAAGAAACCATTGAAGCAGGATAACCGCCGCCGCACCGTAGATATAACAGGGAATCTGAATTTCTTTTGTTTTTTTTGTCTTTGATATATGTTTCCTGAAAAAATAAAATCCCATAAAATGAGCATAAGCAAAAACACCGTATAACACTGCCGGATGATATTGGAAGCTTTTTGCGAATTCTCCCAGAAAGAGATAATAAAAAGCCCTTGTACCGCCGCAGCCCGGACAGGGAATCCCGCTGATCCGCCGCAGCGAGCATGAAAGCAGCTCTCCCTGCGCATGATAGCCGTATCCGGCAAACCAGAAGCCGAATGCCGTAAACGGAATCCATGCTATTTTTCCAATTTGATAAAATACAGTGTCGGCTCTGACTCTCATATGAATCCCGAAAGCTTTTAATAATAGGCGAGCTCTTCAATGAGATCAAGGAAGAGTCCGGAACCGCCAATCAGCATAAAGATCACCCAGACGGAAATTCCGATACCGCCGGTGACAATTCCGGCTATGGCCATTCCCTTGCCCTCGTATTTTCCACTCAGACAGACAATTCCAAGTACCACGGCCGCAATCCCAAGCACCAGGCTGAACAGACTGAAGCAGCAGCACAGAAGGGATAGGATACCGCACACCATGGATGCGATGGAAAATCCTATGTTTCCGTTGGACTGCTCATAATTCACACTCGCACTGCCGTTGCTGGAATAATAGCGGGATGAGGAGGAATCATAACTGTTGGAAGAATAATTCCCCTCCTCCGCTCCATAATTGATATTGATTTCATCCTCAAGGGGTTTTGAATCCCCGCTTACGATTTCCGCCACTACCTTTTCCACAGCCGGCTGCACCTGCTCCCCGCTGAATACCGGATCTTCCTTTCCGTAGGCAAAGGCATCCTCCTGCGGCTTTTCAAGCTTTGCGCCGCAGTTACTGCAGAACTTAAAGGTGGCAGGATTCTTGCTGCCGCACTGACCGCAATAGATCACATTGTTTTCTTCGCTCATTTTCATTTCCTTTTCTGTTTAAAATGTATTCTTAGATCATTATAGACCATTTAATAGATATTGTAAAATAACTGCGGTCAAATGTCAAATTATTATCTGTTTTAACTTCAATTATAGTCAACGACAAAAGTTTTTTCCTTTTGTCGTTGGCTGCACCGATTTTTGCTGCGTGCAAACGCAGATTTACCTTGCAAAAATGGTGCGCATCCCCCGGAGGGGCTATAGTAAACGGCAATTATTTTTGTCGTTTACTATAGTCTTTTGGCCAAATCATCAAAAATTTGGTATAATAATGGGGAATTTCTATTA
>CAJUIO010000123.1:6543-9377 GCA_910586025.1 uncultured Lachnospiraceae bacterium | reverse complement strand
CTATCCTCCGCTATTCCCGTTTTGCCGGTATCCGTATCTCCACCACTGCACCGCAGTGCTCCGTCATATTGAAAAAATTGATCTCCGCCTTATCGCCATACATGATCTCAAGACGTTTCAGAGTGTTCTGTATACCCACGTGCTTTCTGCCATTGTATTCAATACTTTTATTATTTTTGATTTTGTACAGAGCCTCGTCTGTGAAGCCTTCGCCGGTGTCCGAAATACAAATATAGAGATAATCCTCTCCCCTGTACTTCTCCGCCACAATATAGAGCGTAATCTCCACGGTTCTCTCAAAGGTCACTCCATGATTTATGGCATTTTCCACAAACACCTGCAGCACCAAGGGCGGGATCAGGCATTCCTCCACCCCTTCGTCCATGATCACCTCAAACTGGAAGAAATCCTCATATCGGAGCTTCTGTATGGCGATATAGTCCCTGATATGGGCCACCTCCTGCCTGATCTGACGCAAAGCATAGGAATCATTAATCACATACCTCAGATAATCGGAGAGCTTCTCGGATATCTCAAGGATGTCCTCCGCATGGTGCATTTCCGCCATGCCGTGAATCACGCTGATGCAGTTCAGGTAAAAATGCGGCCTGATCTGCTCCTGCACGTATTCCAGCTCTGTGCGGCTGTGCAGCAGCTCCTTCTCATAGACGGCGATCTTGAGCGACTGAATCTGGCGCATCATCTCCCGAAACTCCTTACTGGCCATCTCCAGCTCCATGATTCGGTTGTCTTCTATATTATGAAGCCATTTCTCCTCCTCAGGATCACTGAGTTTTCTAACAAACTGGTGCATGGGAGTGAGAATCCTCCGGTAGTAGCCGAAAGCGATCATAATGATAATCAGAATAATGCCGACTGCAAGGGCCGTGCTGACAAACTGCAAAATCACGATCCGATCCAGGATCCCTTCCGTTGGCGCTATAAGAAGATTCAGCTGTCCAATCCTGCCGAGTTGATAGGAATGTACCGTGGATCCAGCAAATCCCTTCTCCAGAGCCTGCATCACCATCCTCTTTTCCTGCTCTTTCTGCTGCATCACTACCTCACCGCTCTCGGTGACAAAAAAGGGAATTCCCTCATACCCCAGATTGCTGATGTTAAAATTTGAAAACAGATCATCCAGACTGATGATACAGCCCACAACCTTTCCTTTCACCTCATAAAAGCAAAACAGGTATATATCATCTCTCACCAGGAAAAAATTCCATTCGGAACGTTCCGTTTGTCCGGAAAGATACCCTTTTATCATCTCCTTCAATCCCAGAGCCAGTTCGCTCTTGGTACTCATGGGAAAATAGAGATGGTTGTCCAGTATCAGAAAATCCGCTGAAACCACATATTCATAAAAAAAGTACTTGCCGCCATAGCGGATCCGCAGAATTTTGTTCAGGGAAACGATATCCTCCAGCAGCTTGTAATAAGCCGTCATGTCCGGCGTGATGTCACAAGGCAGGCTGTCAATATCTTTATCCTGCTGGATCAGATACACTATCTCCGAGTTGATCTTGCTGATATCCTCATTGACTCTGGTGGCGTTAGCCGCCGCCATATCCTGCATATAGCGATAGGACATCTCCCTGGCCTCGTCCACACTCTCAAACATAAAGACAAAGAGAAGGAGAAACAACATGCATACCGGTATCATAAACTGTATTGCAATATACATCATAGGCTGACTTTTCCTGATCTTCCGATTTTTTTCCTCTCGCCCTGTCCTTCTCATGATACCCCTCCTTACTGCCCGCTTCCTTTAAGCTGTAAGAATCTCCGCCAGTGCTCCATACAGATCCGGATTCAGCCCAAGAGACAGCAGACTGCCCAGAAGATATCCCGCACCCTTGCCGGATTCCAGAATGCCAAGAGCGCCTTCCTTTTGTATCATCTGTATTTCGGCACGATCCAGAATCTCAAAACAGCGTTCCAATACTCTGTTGTCCCCGTACTTCCTTTCCCTCAAATATACAACAGATTCTTGATCCGCGGAAACATTTTTTACCTCTATTTCAATTCTTCCCTTCCCTTTTATGACCGCAGCCGGGTTCTGACCCGCCTCCTTTCGGACTTCCAGCGCCTTCGCGTCTTCAATTCCCCAGAAGGTAATTCGATAATCCCGCTTTTCCGGAATCAGGGAAAGGTCGCCCATGGCCTTCCGGATCACCAGGCTTCCCTCTTCCTCCTTCCATTCCAACGAAGTTCTTACACATTTTCCGCTTTGGTAATCCGCAGTGATATTATCATCCTCATACAGGGTAAAGCTGCCATCCTGTCCTGTGTACACGTGAAGATGGAGTGCTTGCGGATTCCTGAGCGCATCCTCCATGCAGTCTTCTTGAAAGGGAATGATCTCGCCGGCTTTGGCAAATACCGGTATAGAGGTAATGTCCCGATACAAGTTCATCTTTCTTCCCCCTTGATAGCGCAGACCTGTAAAAATGTCATACCACTCGCCCTCCGGAATCCATACCGTGGTTCTTGCCATCCTTAGCTTTTTGATGCAGGGAGTAGTGACCGCCGCTACCATGAGAGCACTGCCGAATAAATACTGGTTCGGTACCTGATAGGCACACCTCTGTTCCGGATAAAAATAATACATGGGCAATACCACCGGAATTCCCTGTTCATACTGTCTGTGATTCATGGTATAGAGATAGGGCAGCATCTTATGTCGCAGCCGAAGGAAGTTCTCCATCACCTCCCGGATCTCCTGCCTGTAGCGCCAGGGCTCTTTGGAATTAAATTGGCTGTTGGAGGAATGCAGCCGCATAACAGGCGAAAAGACTCCGTACTGCACCCATCTTCCGGCAAGCTCGTCA
>CAJUIO010000123.1:0-6443 GCA_910586025.1 uncultured Lachnospiraceae bacterium | reverse complement strand
CTGCAAAGAGGATTTGTTTCGATCCGATAACGCTCCTTCATGTTTCCTTCTCCTTTCATGATTCCCAATTATCCGCCCGGGAATCCTGTAAAACAGGGCCGGTACCTGTCTTTTGTCCACAGATACCGGCCCTCCTGCCTGTCACGTCAACTAATTAATCTACGATCGCTTTATATGCCGCATAAGCGTCATTGTGGATTTCCAGCACTTCCTGGAGCCCCATCTGATTCAGCTGATCCAGATAAGCGTCCCATTCCTCATCAATACCGCCGTCTACCACCCAGTGGGCATACTGTGAGGAAGCATAGTTATTGATGTCCGTGGTCAGGCTTGCGAGCCTTGTGAGCTGATCAGCCGTATAGCTTACTACCGGGAAAGCAATGTCCGATGCATGCGGCGCATTTATCGCATCCTGTGCCAGCTTCACGCCGTCGCCCTGGCTCTCGGGCAGAATCACCTTGCTCTGGAATTCCTCCGTCATATACTTGGGCCCGAAATCTCTCATGGAGAAGGACCATGCCGAAGTGTCGAGAGTTGTTCCGTCAGCCGGGATCAGTACCTCATAGGTTCCGTCCTCGTTTTCCTGAATCTGATCCGGAATCGAGCCGTAGTAGGTCTGCAGGGACACCAGATCCGTGTAGAAATCATCCGCCCACTGCAGGAGCTTGTCAGGGTTCTTGCACTGCGTGGTGATAACCAGCTCTCTGTTTGCAATGTCCAGATAGGTGGGATCGGATTCCACATAGCGCTTTCCGTCCGGCCCTGCCACTGCCTCACAGAGCTCAAACTGTTCCGCATTTGCTCCCATCTCCGCATCCGCCGTCCAGGCAAACACGAGACCTGTCTGGGAGCCGCCCTCCGCCTGTCTCTTGGCAGTAGCCATGGAAGTATCCTGCGTGAAGTATTCCTGATCCAGGCAGCCGGAAGCATAGAGCTCGTGCGCCCACTTGGTGGCTTCCTTAAAATGATCCGTGATCGGTACATACGCCGGGTTTCCGGATTCGTCGATCTGCATGAAGTTGCCGGTTCTGCTGACAATGGTTCCGAAGGGAGCAAGCAGATTGCTCAGGTCTCCGGAAAGAGAGCCCGCATTGGTGTAGGGGATCTCATTGTTCGGATCTCCGTCCCCGTCCGCATCCTGCTCCTTGAATGCCTTGAGCACATCCGTAAGTTCCTCGTAGGTTGTGGGCATGTCAAGTCCCAGATTGTCGAGCCACTGCTTATTGATATACATGGAGTTAGCTACCTTGGGACGCAGCGGAAGCTTTTTCACCAGGCTGTAGATCTCCCCGTCGCGGTTCTGAGCCGCCGCCTTTAACTCCGGCTCCTTCTCAAAGATAGCCGTAAGGTTTGGCATGTTCTTCTCGATCCCGTTGGAAAGCTCCACGAAATAATCCTTATTCTGGGCAATATCCGTCTCTGACAGACAGATAGACCCGAAGAATGCGTCCGGGAGATCTCCGGATGCCAGAAGCAGAGATTTCTGCTCCGTCCAGTCGCTGTTGTAATATACCTGCCAGTTGATCTTTATGTTGTGCTTATCCTCCAGCTCCTTCATGATTCCCTGATTCATGAAATCGTTGGGCCATGCATCCGTCCATCTCACGGTTGCGATGGTAAAGGTCTCCACCCCGTCAGAGTCTCCCGCATCCGCCGTATCTTCACTGCCCTGGGAACCTGTATCCGCCGCTGCATCGCCGCTATCCGCCGACGACTGACCGCCGCCTCCCCCGCAGCCTGCCAGAGATCCCATCACCATAGTTGCCGCAAGAATACCGCCCAGCAGCCTTCCCACTGTTTTCTTCTTCATATTCCTTCCTCCTTATCTTGTTCTCCTTTTTTATAATAAGCCAGTGTGTGGCTATTATACGTTTCTTCCGGGTTTTAACCCTTTACCGCTCCGATCATAACGCCCTGATTAAAATACTTCTGCACGAAGGGATACATACACATGATCGGCGCTGACGATACCACGATCACGCCGTATTTGATCAGCTCCGCCGCCTGCCTCGCCTCGGTGGCCGCCGTTCCCGTCATCATCATGCTCATCGTCTGATTGCTGATCAGTATATTCCGCAGAACAATCTGCAAAGGCTGCAGCACGTCACTGCGCAGGTAAATCAGGGCGTTGAAGTAAGCGTTCCAGTGTCCCACCGCCGACCACAGGGCAATGACTGCAATCACCGCTTTTGACAGGGGAAGCACAATCTTAAAGAAAAAGGTCAGATTCCCGCAGCCGTCAATCTGGGCCGCCTCCCACAGATCATCCGGAATGTTATTGGAAAAGAAGGTTCTTCCCACAATGATGTAATATGTGATAACGGAAAAGGGAAGAATCATGACCCATCTGGTATCCAGCAGTCCGAAATTCTTTACGATCAGGTACGTCGGTATCAGGCCGCCTCCAAAGAACATGGGAACCAGATAGTAAAAGGTGATCAGCTTTTTCCCAATCAGATCCTTTCTGGAGAGTGCATAGGATGCCGATATGTTCACGATCAGATTCATGCCTGTTCCCAGCAGCGCATAGATGATCGTATTTTTGTAACCCACCCACAGCTGCTTATAGTTGAGGAGCTGCTCGTACCCCTTCATGTTGATCCCCTTCGGCCAGAGCACGATATTGCCGCTGGACACATCTGTGGGATTGCTGATCGACGCAATCACGATAAAGTACATGGGGTACAGGGTAATTATAACGAGAAGCGCCGCCGTCAAATAAATTATGAAATCAAAAATTTTGTCTTCCTTTGATTTTCTGATCCTGTTTTTTACTGTACTGTTCATAACTCCTCCTATACCAATGATGTATCGCTCATTTTCGATGATATATAGTTCACCGCAAGCAGCAAGGCAAGGTTGATCAGGTTGTTGAATAATCCGATTGCAGACGAGAGAGAGTACTGGCTGCTCACAAGACCCATCTTATATACGTAAGTTGAGATGATCTCACTGGATGCCGTGTTCAGGTTATTCTGAAGCAGATACACCTTTTCAAACCCAACACTCATCACGCTGCCCATACGCAGGATAAACATGATGGTTGCCGTTGGCATCAGCAGCGGAATGTCAATCTTCATCATTTTCTGCCACTTGGAAGCGCCATCCACTGTGGCCGCCTCATAGAGTGACGGGTCAATTGCCGAGAGCGCCGCTATGTACAGGATGCTGTCCCACCCCAGATGCTGCCACACCTCGGTCCACACATAGACGCTGGGAAAGGCGGAAGGAAGCCCCATCACGTTTGGCATCTGAATCCCCACAAGGCTCAGAAGCTTTGCGATCACGCCGGAACTCGGGGACAAAAACAGGATAATCATACCGCACATGACAACGGTGGATATGAAGTGGGGAAGATAAGTGGATACCTGAAAAAATTTTTTAAACTTTCCCGCTCTCATCTGATTGCAGACCAGCGCAAGCAGAATCGGCAGCGGAAACGTCACCGCAATACTGTAAATACTGAGTACCAGTGTATTCTTGATCGTGGGCCAGAACTGATACGAATTGAAATACTGCTTAAAATACTTAAGTCCCGCCCAGGAACTTCCCATAATGCCCTTGGCCGGTGAGAAATCCTTGAAAGCGATCACCACGCCATACATGGGCATATAAGTAAACAGAAATAAAATAATGACTGACGGCAAAAGCAACAGATACAGAGCCCGATTGCTGTAAAGTTTATGCCATATGTTACTCCTTTTGCTTACCGCTTTTTCCTTACCCATCAATATGCCTCCTTTTATTTTCCTGATTTATGAGTTTTATTTTATCGATTCGGGGTCTTAAGCTCTATAAAAATTCAGTCTTTCAGATAACAAAAAAAAGCAGAGTTTCGTCAACCTGCTTTTCTTTTTCTGTCACAGCCAGTTTTCTATGTCAGATTTTTGTTAATTGTTTATAATATATCTGTTTCTGAATTCATTTGGTGTACAGCCTGCATAATCCCGGAAGGTTTTGCTGAAATAGGAAAAATTTGTATAGCCCACCAGCATTGCCACTTCACTGACGCTGCGGGAGGTATTCTTAAAGTAATCCCGGGCCTTCTCCATGCGCCTTGCGGCAACATAGCCGGGAATGCTCATTCCGGTGTGCATTGCGAACTTCTTAGACAGATAATCTTCTGAAATATAAGCCTTTGCCGCCAGCTTCGCTCTCGAGAGATCCCCTCCCAGATTCTCGTCTATGTAATGTATGATCTGCTCCACCACGTTTTCCTCCGTGTTTTCCGCCTTGATCACCGCTTTTAGCTTTTTAAACAAAATGTCAACAAAATCCCTCATATCCTCAAGAGTCCAGGATGCCTTTTCACAATAATAATCGAACTCTCCGGCTTCAAATATCTGGTTCATGGCAATTCTGTTTTCCATCATATAGTGAAAAATCATCTGCTGCAGATCCGACTTAAAACGCCCGAAAACTCCCACGTTCACCCCTCCGCTCTCCCAGAGATTGTCCACGTAATCTTCAATTTCCCCGGAAACCGCATCCATGTCCTGGGACCGCATCATCTCCTTCTCCCACAGGGCAAAATCCGGCGGCACATAAACGGCATCCCGCCCTCTCCAGCTTGAGAAGAACAGTACCCTTTCCTTCCCGGGCACTCCCTCCAGTATCATCCGGCGCAGGCCGGCGACCTGCTCTCTCATCTTGTCCATTCCGGAATTTTTCCCCACATAGACACAGGCCGGAATATCCAGCTCCTCCCTCAGACAGGAAAGAAGCCCTTCCATCCCCTCTCTGAAGCTCTCCTCGTCCTTTTTGCAGTTCCTGAACACGATCAGAAAACTCTCGTCACTGTATTGCAACATCACGTCCGGTGCAAATCCATGGTCAGTCAAAAACTCTTCCGACATATGTGTCAGTGATAAATTTAAGGCGGAATGGTTCTGCGCCTTTTTATGCTCCATCCGCTGAAAAATGCGCAGGAAGCAGAGAGTGAGGCAGTCCTTCTCATAAAATTCCTGCACCTCCCCTTCCTTTTCCAGAAAAAAATCCTTCCAAAAACGTTCCTTGTCTCTCTGTGTATTCTTCCCCTTTTCCCCGCCGTCCCGCTTCATCTGTTCCACAAGCTCCTCCAGCATGCGGCCGAGCTCCTTATTGGATACCGGCTTTAGGAGATATCCTTTGGAATGAAGTTCCAGCGCCTTCTGGGCATAGGCAAAGTGAGCATAGCTGCTCAGATAGATACATTCTACGGGAAGCTTTTTCTCCCGCACCCACTCAAGCAGCTCCAGCCCGCTTCCCTGTGGCATCTCGATATCTGAAAGCAGAATGTCGATCTGCCGGGTGCTCAGTATGTCCTTGGCCTGCTTGATGTTATAGGCCACATACACACCGTCGATATCCCACTGCTTCCACTCCATACCTTCCACAATTTTTTCCACTACATATTTATCATCATCCACGATACAGATGTTCATATTATCCTCTCCGCCAGCTCCACAAAAACGAGCCTGCCTCCATGCTCCGCTATATACCTGCAGTGTTCCCGTGCACCCTTCAAATCATTTTGCATCACGCAGGCCTTTGCATCCGTATACCGGTTGATCACCCTTTGCAGCTCCGTTCCCTTCCTCCAGCGCCTTTTTCCGCTGAGCCTGCGGTAGATTTCCAGATCCCCCTTGTCCATGGAAAGAGAAAGATCTATGCGCTCCCGCTCTCTTTTCAGCGTTCTTTTCGCTTTCCCACTCATGATTTTCTCGCAAATGATACTGTCAAGCTCCCCGCAAAGCCGTAAAAGCGCTTCCCTGTCATTGGAAATATCATAGCAGATCCGCCTCACCTCGTAATAGACACATAACCAGCTTCCTGTCAGCCTCTTCCTGTCAACCCCGCAAAGCAGCTTCAGCGCATTCTCTGTATCCCCCTGCATAGCTTTGCATTTCGCAAAAAGAATAACATAGATCTCCCGGCTCCTCGGCCGCTTTTCTATTTTTCCCTTTACATAATAGTAAGCGTAGGCTTCCTGCGCCAGATAGGGATCGCAGTCTCTGTTCAGCGGCTCATGAACTCTCAGCATACAGGACTTCATCATGAAAATAAGGGCATAGCTCAAAATAATATACGGCCAGCTCTGCCAAACCATGTGATGAGAAAGAAGCCATGCGGCATAAAGCAGGCACAGGAAAATCAGCCCGGCGAAAATGAGCTTCAGCTTCCTGTTCTGAGCCCTGAGACCCGCGGCCAGCATCCCTCCCTCAGTTTGTTTCAGTTCCTCCAATGTTTTGTCCGGCATGATTTTCTTCCTTAGCTTAAATTCCTTCCCTTTCATGGTCATAAATGATCAATGCCATAACCTGCAGCTCCTCTTCCCCGAGATTTGTAAGGCTGTGTCCCTTTCCTGACGGTGTAAAATAGTGCTCGCCTTCCTTCAGTGTAAGGATTCTCTCGTGATTATCGTCTATGGTTGCCGTTCCCTTCAGGACATAATAATCCTCCCC
>CAJUIO010000122.1 GCA_910586025.1 uncultured Lachnospiraceae bacterium | reverse complement strand
GAGAACACTTCCTCTATAAACGCATACACCTTTTCTACATTTTCCCGTGCGAAGAGCTTTGCATCCGCATGATCGCACTGATCAAGAAGCTCCAGCCGGTTTCCCTTCTCCCCTGCCTTTTCCACCAGCTTTTTATAATATGCCTCAGACTGTCTCCAGGGAACCACGGTATCCTCGATTCCATGCTGCAGGAAGGTAGGGCAGGCCTTTTCCGTGATATGTCCCACCGGATTGGAGAGCCTCAAATCCTCCTCCATGGAGCTCAAGTCTTCACAGCCGAAGAAATTCTGGTACACCCAGTCGCTTTCCATCTTTCCATTGTTATAGTAATCAAAGCATCCGTACCACAGGACCAGGGCATTGGGCTTGGCGCTGTACGCATCATTTCCAAACAGATCCTCCTTAAGATACCCGGTATCGCAGCTTGCTGCGGCAAGCCCCGCCAGATGAGCGCCTGCGGAGCCGCCCCAGAGGGCGAATCTCTCCGGATCCAGATTGTACCTCTCCGCATTTTTCCTGAGAAACCGGATGGCCGCCTTGATTTCCAGAACAGCCAGCGGATAATGGGCCTCGGGGCTTAAAGTATATCCCAGGGAAACGCAGGCAAAGCCTCTCTCCCGACCGCAAAGGAAGGGCTCAAACTCAACGGAATTTTTCTGCCCGAAATACCAGCCGCCCCCGTGAACCTCGATAAAAACGGGAAAAGGACCGTCTCCTGTTTCCGGATAATAAATATCCAGCTTTTCCTTTCCGGTTTTGTCCCCGTAAGCAACATCCAGGAGCTTGTTCTGATATTTCTCGTGATCCATCCTGGGGATCATGTCCTCCGCCGTCACAATGCCCTCATCATTCCGGTTCAGGGCTGTCTGCTCGATCGCCTTTTTAATCTGCTCTGTGAAATTCAATATTCTCACCATTCCTTTCTATCTATTTATACCTTTAAAATTCGTACATCCAGATCCCTGACTGCGCAGTGCGCCTGGCAATTTGCACAAAAAATGTTCGTGTAACTGACTTTTGTGCGATGGAGGTGAGACTCATAAATCGTGGAAGCCTCTGCTGAACACGATTTACGTTTTCGCAGGCTCACCGGAATGCTCCGCACAATGGAAGGCGCACAACTTTTTTGCAAATTGCCAGGCGCACTGCGCAGTCAGGGATTTGGATGCACGAAGCCTAATTTATGCCTTCACTGCCCATCTTAGCTTTGCGGAGCGCGCCCTTGCATTTCTGGCGCATTCCTCCCTCGAGGGACGGACAGGTTCCTTGGCAATCTCCCGGTAAATTCCAGCCCTTTCCAGCTCCTTAAAGGACTTCTTCACCATCCGGTCCTCCCCGGAATGAAAGGTCAGAACAGCGATTCTGCCGCCCGGGGCCATAACCTGCGGAAGCTTTTGCAGGAACGCTTCCAACGCCTCGAATTCACTGTTCACATCTATCCTGAGCGCCTGAAAGACCCTGGCGCAGGATTTTTTCACCGCATCCCGCCTTTCCTTCTCAGGCAGAAAGGAAAGGGCCTCCCGGACCGCCTCCGCAAGCTGCGTGGTGGTTTCCACGGCCTGTCCCCTTTTCTCCGCCTGTGCAATCGTTCTGGCGATTTTTTCCGCATAAGGTTCATCCGCATTCTCCCGGAGCATCCCCTCTATCTCTTCCCGCCCAAGCTCCCTCAGCCTCTGTGCGGCGCTCCTTCCGCTTAAAGGATTCAGACGCAGGTCAAGAGGCCCCTCCTGCTTATAGGAAAATCCCCTCTGCGGATCGTCCAGCTGCATGGAGGATACTCCCAGATCCGCCAGCAGGAAATCAAAGGGGCCGTATTCTGCCGCCGCCTGATCAATCTGTGCGAAATTCCTGTGAATCACGGTAAGAATCTCCGGCCCGAAGCCAAGCTTTCCAAGACGCTCCTCAGTCTTTGCAAGCTCTATGGGATCCACGTCCAGCGCACACAGATGTCCTTTTCCCGCAAGCCTCTCCAGCATTCTGCGGCTGTGCCCACCGTAACCCAAAGTGGCATCCAATCCGCTCTCTCCCGGCCTGATCTGCAGGATGTCAAGGATCTCCTCCACGCAGATGGGAAGATGCATCCCCGCAGGCGTGCTCCCCTTGCGGATCACCTTCTCCACAATGTCCCCGTACCGGTCCGGGTCATGCTCCTTGTATTTTTCGCTGTATCTTCTCGGATGCGTGCCGCCATAGCGCACCCGCCTCTTATGTGCCCGCTCTCTGCCTTCTTCCATTTTTACACCCATGCCTTTCCCTTCCATAATCTTCCTATTCTCCATCATACACGAATCGGACAAAGAACGCCAGCTATGCTTTACACACTTTTTTCCTTTTGCTATAATGCATTTAACCGCTATTTTATCAAGATACAAAAAGACAGGAAAGGTCCGAAACCATGAATTTTATCTGCGAACCCGCTCTGCGGGAATACATGCTTAAGAAAAAACGATCAACGATTCTGGTGGAGGAAATCACCAGCAGCCATTCCGATTTTGAGATCACTGAGCTTCATATCCGTCTCATTGACGAAAGGCAGGCAGCGCACTTCAAGTCAAAAAAGCGCTATTATACGTGTAAAACGGATTTCGGCGAAGTGCTTCTGCCTCCTTTTAAGCTGAAAATACATGATACGGTGACTTTTTCACTGAAATCCTTTCTCGGGATAAAGTATGTGGCACAAAAGGGAATCGTGAAATGATGATTCCGTATTTATTTTCCCCTCAGCATCTCTGAAAACAAGGTGTCCCTCCATCGGATCATCGAATTCTGAAACCACTCCTGTTCCCAATGCCTGTCATGCTGAAGGGTTACAAACAGCAGGATGCTGAAGATACCGAATGCATTCATATGACGTTTTTCAATGGGAATACCGCTTGCCCTTTCATAGCTTAGTCTCACCGCTTCCCGCTCTTTTTCCTCCTGAAAGCCAAATGCAAGCATGCCGCATTCCTGTGCCCGGTAGCCATAGCCCGAGAGGGAAAAATCCACCGGTGCAAGACCGGCGCCAGTCTTTATAAGATTGCCCTCGCTCAGATCGGCATGAATCAGGCACTTTGTTCCGGGCCGTGCGTCAAGAACTGTCATGATATCTCCTATCTGGTCAAGAAGATTACGGCACATGGATACCTGCTCTCCCGTAAGATGGCCTTTTTCTCCCGCACTCCCAAGCTCCGCTTTCATCCTGCCGACCAGACCGCGCATATAAAAGACTCTCTCTCCCGAAAATCCCTCCGCAGCCGAATTAATCTGTGCTGCCAGTTTGCCCAGTTCCTGCGTATATTGTCCTATGTTCTCCCCTGTCAGAGGCTCCCCGTCAATCCACTTAAGAAGCTGTGCCGGTATCCCGCCCTCAAGAACGGTCATGTACTCTCCAAACCGATTTTTTACGGGTTTCTGCACGGGAAACGGAGCCTTCTCGGAAAGATGCAGCAGAAGCCCGATTTCTCCGCGCATCAGCTCCTCCGGAGAACCGCCCCCAAGCAGCTTCAGGGAAAAGCCCTCCACCGGGTTGCGGATCCGCAGCACGTATCTCTCGCCGTCCTCCGTCACCCTGCACGTAATGTTTTCATTGTGGCGGATAAAGGAGATTTCCGGATCTGTGAAATGATAGCTTTGCAGCGCCCTGCGGACCATGTCTTCCTCCCCGGCTGTCATCTGAGGCTTCTCATTCATTCCGTTTCCCTCCTCCATACGCCCTCCGCATCCGCCACCTTTCCTCCCCGCAGCAGGTACTCCTTCATGCGCCTCTGCAGGGAGGTGTTCTCCGGAAGATCTTCAGTCGGTATGTCCTTTCTTTTAAACACCCACTGCAGAAACTCGTCATCATAATCCCCTGTCTCCCTGATGGTAAAATGCTCCTGAAAGCCCAGAATGCGGGAGCCTGGCGCAAGCAGCTCTTTCAGTGCCGGGGACAGAAGCCAGGAGTGGCAAACCATGTCCGCATCCCTGTATTTCGGAAATCTCCCGTCAAAAAACGCCCTGGCCCGGCAGTAGGATTCCTGTATCCTTTCCTCGGAAAGCACCGCATCCGAAGGAATGTGAATGCTCAGGTACTCCGTCCCGTCCTCACAGATCATCTCATATTCCAGCTCTCCCAGACGGAAAAGCAGACCGGACATCTGCCTCACCACCCAGAAATCCCTGTCAAATCCATAACGCCCAAAGCTTTCCTCATGCTCTTCCACAAACCGGGTAAAGCATTTCATGGTATCTATATAAATCTGTTCTGAAATATTCTTCTCCTCATAGAGGCTCCATGTTCTCAGGCATCCCCGGAGCATGCAGGCCAGCATCTTAATCCCGTCCGGATCGCTCCCTAACTGTTCCTTCAATTCCGCTCTTCCCTCTTCCCAGCTCTCTTCGCAAAAAAGCTTGTCAAAAGAATCCCGGCTGTACCGGTTCTTTGTGCCGCCATCCTCCATAATCACCCGGTCCGTCACTTCACGGGGCATTCCAATTGCGCTGCATAATTCTCTCAAATCCTTCATCTGTCTTTTCCTTCCTCTCCCTCTTTCCGTTTCTCCCAAAAGCTTCCTCACCTTCCACTCTGGTATTATTATAAATCTCCGGGATCGTTTTGAAAAGCAGTTCGTGCACACAGGGCGCAATTCATGAAAAACTGCGGCACACAACCTCCGGGTGTGCTATACTGCCACTATCTTATTTAGCGAGGTATCAAATGAAGCAATACACCTTTTGGAGCAATACACGTTTCCACTTCTGCGAAATGTTAAAGAGAGAGCCTTTATCCGCCGCATTCTTCGTGATCACTCTTCCTCTTGGCGTGTTCCTCCCGCTGCTCAATGCCAGGCTTCCCAAGCTGGTCCTGCAGGGACTGGAGGAAGGATGGGAGCTCTCCGCCTATCTCGGAAGCCTTATCCTCCTGATTCTTGTGCTTATTGCGGTGAGTGCGGCCAAGACAGGGCTTGACAGCTATCTGCGGATCATGAACGGCCCCTTCGAGGACATTTACAACCAAATACTTGTGGATAAAAGACTCGCCGTTGACTACGAGACAGCGGAAAGCAGGGAATTCAACGAGGAGGCCTATGCGGTCTATGATTCTCTTTACAGGAACAAATCCGAGATGAAGGACAGCTTTCTGATCTGGCAGAGATTTCTCGTCGCACTGGGATCCTCGGCGCTTTACGGGAGCATTCTCTGGATGCAGAGTCCCCTCGTCTGCCTTCTGGTCCTGCTGCCCACGGTGACTGCCTTTATCCTGCAGAAAAAGGCCCACGCCTTCGACCAGAGGTTGCGTCTTCCGGCCCAGGCCTCCAATCGGAAGATGGCCTATGTGGAGCAAAGATCCACCGACCTTAAGGCCGGAAAGGATATCCGCCTCTTCGATCTCTCCGGATGGTTCCTTGACATCCTGCATAAGGAACGAAATGCCAGCGAAGATTATGTGAACCGCTGGGAGGGCACATATCTTGCCGCCAACTGTGTAAACGCAATTCTGTGCTTTCTGCGGGATGGCTGCGCCTATGTGTTCCTGATCCTCCGGATTGTGAGCGGAAGTATGGCCGTCTCCGATTTCGTCTGGTATATGGCCGTGGCCGCCGGCTGCCAGCAGGCCTGCGCCTCCTTTCTGGAGCAAGGCGAGCTCCTCGGAAAGCTGAATCAGGACTATGTCAGGCTTAGGAGCTTCCTGGATAAATGGAATCATACCTTCTTCCGGGGAACCTGTCGGAATACCCAAAAAAGGGCTGTGGAGATCGAGTTTCGCCATGTCACCTTCCAGTACCCGGAAAGCAGCCGCCCCTCCCTGGAGGATTTGAGCTTCCGCATCCGGGCCGGGGAAAAAATCGCTCTGGCAGGCCTAAACGGTGCGGGAAAGACCACGCTCGTCAAGCTTCTGTGCGGATTGTATCAGCCCACCCTGGGAGAAATTCTGATAGACGGAAGGAATGTCGCGGAATATGACAGGGAAAGCTATTACAAAATGGTCTCCGCCGTATTCCAGAATACCACACTCCTTCCCCTCTCCATTGCGGACAACATTTCCGCTGCCCCGGAACAAGAACGCAGTCTTTCAAAGCTTAAGGAATGCCTTGCTCTGGCCGGTATCCGGGAAAAGGTAGATTCTCTTCCCTCAGGGGAAAACACCTCACTGGGAAAAGGTATTATCGAAAACGCCGCCGACCTCTCCGGAGGGGAAAGGCAGAAGCTGTGGATGGCAAGGGCACTCTACAAGGATGCGCCGATCCTGATTCTGGATGAGCCCACGGCCGCTCTGGATCCTCTCGCAGAGCAGGAGATCTACGAAAAATATATGGAAATGGCGCAGGAGAGAACCTGCCTGTTCATTTCGCACCGCCTCTCCGGCACCCGCTTCTGCGACAGGATCCTTTTCCTGGAAAACGGGAGAATCACACAGCAGGGCAGCCACCAGAAGCTCCTTGAAGAAGGCGGAGCCTACGCCCGGCTTTTTCAGATACAGAGTCAGTACTATACCGGTCAGGAAAAGGAGGCGGCGTTATGAAAAGACAGCAAAATATCGTATCCGGTCTGAAAAAAGACATGGTCAGCCATGCCAGGGCCATAAGGCTTCTTCTGACCTGCAGCAGACAGTGGGCCGTGATGGGAATCACCATTGTGATGGATGCCGTCTATCCCTTTATCAGCATTTACCTCTCCGCCATGCTGCTGGACGCACTCTACGCAGGCCGCCCTGTACGGCAGATGATTCTCTTTGCCCTGCTCGGTGCGGGAGCCGCACTCCTTGTGACTGTCACAAGGCACTGGGTGGCAAGACGCAAAAATGTGCTGTGGTGGACCATGCATTTCCGAATTGCGGAGCCTGTGATGGAGAAAACCATGAAAATGGACTATGAGCTCACCGAGGACGCAGAGGTTCAGAGGATGCGCAACAGACAGAACGATTATGAGAAAAGAGGAACCGGCATCTTTGAGATCTTTCTGAGGCAGCTGGAGATCCTGCTCACGGCAGTGCTGAAGCTCATCTTTGCATTGATTACCATGTGGCCGGTTATCGCAGGTTTGGGAACAGAGCGCAGACCGCTTCTACCTGCCCTGCTTACGGCAGCGGTTTTCGCCGCCGGCCTCTTTCTGGAGCAGCGCACCGTCAGCCGGGAAACTCTCCGCCGGCAGAGGCTGCACAGCCAAAATTCCGACAGATACCGCCTTAACAGCTATATAATGGAAAAGGTAATCCTTGACACCGAGGCGGGAAAGGATATCCGCCTTTTCCATCAGGAGGAAATGTTGTCCTCCTACGGGCACGAAATGATTTTCAACTGGCGGGCCACCGCAAAAAAGCTGGCGGCAAGCCACATCAGACAGGATTCCTTCCAGAGCCTTTTTGCCTCGGGGACGGGCGGTATCATCTACCTTTATACAGGGCTTCGCTCCTATGCCGGGAGCATTGCCCCTGGCAGTGTGGTGAAATATGCGGGAGGAATCCAACAGATGATCCAGAGCGTCACGGACATCATGCTCAGCTGGTCTTACCTCCACCGAAACTGCAGCATGATGGATGAATATCTGGATTATCTGGCGCTGCCCGAGGTAAAGAAAAAGGGAACCATCCCCGTCCAGAAGCGCAGGGACGGAAAGTTCCTGCTGGAATTCAGAAACGTGTCCTTCCGCTATCCGGGAACAGAGCAGTACGCTCTGAAAAATATGAATGTGCGCCTGGAAATCGGCGAGAGAGTGGCCCTGGTGGGCCCTAACGGCTCCGGCAAGACCACCTTTGTAAAGCTCCTGACCAGACTGTACGATCCCACGGAAGGTGAAATCCTTCTGAACGACGTGGATATCCGCAAATACCGGTATGAAGAGTATATGAAGCTGTTTTCCGTGGTTTTCCAGGACTTCCAGATCTTTTCCTTTGCCGCAGGGGAATATATCGCCTCGGGCACCCGGGTGGACCGCAGACGGGCCATGGATGCCGTAAGGCGGGCGGGGCTTACAGAGCTGATCGGACGGATGCCGGATGGCCTTGACACGCCGCTTGGACGGGATTTCTCCGACGAGGGATTCGAGATCTCGGGCGGCGAGGCTCAGAAAATAGCTATGGCAAGAGCGATCTACAAAAACGCCCCCTTTGTGATTCTGGACGAACCCACAGCCGCCTTGGATCCCGTGGCGGAAAACGAGATCTATACCGGCTTTCACGAGATCATCGGAAACAAGACGGCTCTCTTTATCTCCCACCGGCTCTCCGCCTGCCGCTTCGCAAAGGAGATCCTGGTCTTTGAAAACGGCGGTGTTATCCAGAGGGGAAGCCATGAACAGCTTTCAGGAAAACCAGGTCTCTACCGCAGGATGTGGGAGGCGCAGGCAAAGTATTATCAGTAATGCATTGCCATATCAGGGGGGATAGGATAAAATAACAGGGGGGAAGGAGGCTTAGGCTCATGGACGCTCTGCGGATCGCCCTGTGCGATGACGAGATCACGGAAAAGGAATTACTGGAACGGTATATCAGGGAATGGGACGAAAGACAGCCTTTCTCTGTCTGCGTGTGTTCTTTTTCTGACGGGCAGACCCTTCTTCATTCCATGGAAAAGGAGACCTTTGACATTATATTTCTGGATATTCAGATGCAGGGGCTGGACGGAATGGAAACCGCCCGGAGAATCCGGGAGGCAGACGGCTCTGCCGGGATCTGCTTTGTCACCGGATATGAGGATTATCTGGCGGAGGGCTATGAGGTGGAGGCCTTCCGCTATCTGATCAAGCCTGTGCGGAGAGAAAAGCTTTGGGAGGCGCTTGATTCCTTTCTCCGGCGCAGAAGGCGGATACAGACGTTCTGGCCCGTGGAGACTCCAAAGGGACAACGCAGAGTGGCTCTTTCCGGAATTCTTTATCTGGAGGCCTTCGGCCATACCTGTACGCTCCACAGCGATACGGAAAGCTTTACCGTAAAGCTTGGTATAACCGCCGCTCAGGAACAGCTGGCGGCCCTTGGCCTGGCCATGTTCCGCTGCCACCGCTCCTATCTCGTAAATATCGCCAGAGCCACCGGTATCGAGCGGGAATGTGCGGTTCTCGAGGGCGGCATACGCATTCCCATCAGCAGGAAATCCTATGAGCCCATGAACCGGGCGTTTATCCAATATTTCACTAACTGCCAAAACCGGGAGGTATGAGAGGATGCTGGCCTTTTTGACTGTTTTTCTGGCTCTTTTGCTGATCCTTTTGCTGGCTGCCGGCTTTTACTGGCTTCCCCGTTATATTGACAAAAAGACAGAGGGATTCCAGAGCGATCTGGTTGACCGCCATTACGCAGAGGTGGAGAACATGTACCGGGTCATGCGTTCCTGGCGCCACGACTATCACAACCACATCCAGGCGGCCATCTCCTATGCCGAGCTTGGAAAATACAGGGAGCTGATCTCTTACCTGGAGCAGCTCGACGAAAGTCTGTACGAGATTGACCAGATTGTCCGGACGGGAAATCTCATGGTGGATGCGATCTTAAACAGCAAGCTGTCCCTGATGCGGGA
>CAJUIO010000121.1 GCA_910586025.1 uncultured Lachnospiraceae bacterium | reverse complement strand
CATATAAAAATAGTGAAAGGATGGTAGCAAAATGACTGAGATGAGAACAAGGTTTCTTGCAAAGATGACTCACGACGAGGTCGTGGAGTATCGGAAACGGAATGACATCATCTTTGTCCCGTTTGGGACAGTGGAGGTGCACGGCACATTCCCTCTTGATGTGGAGCAGACGGCTCCCGAGGCCTTTGCCCTGTGTATGGCGGAAAAGGTGGACGGGCTTGTGCTGGGAGGGCTCCCTTATTTCTTCCCCGGAGCGTCGCCCATGAGTCCGGGAACCGTTCAGATGAGTGTGGAATCCGGAATGCGTTATCTGAAGGAAATTGCCCATTCCCTGTTGAACCAGGGATTCCGCAGACAGGTCTATGTTTCCATGCACGGACCGGCCTTCCTGACGGCAGGTGGAATGCTGGTTGACTTTTTTGACGAGACCAAGGTGCCGATCGCATATATTGATATATCTCAGGCGGTACGGTATGTGAAAGAACAGGGCCTGCAGATAGGAGATCACAATGATCTGTTTTTCGGAGCCTATGAGATTCTGGGAAAGAAGGATGAGCTGGTAGTGGATCCCGCGGTTTTTGCAGGTCCCAAAGTTGGTTCCGATACGGGAATCGATCATTTTTCCCATTTCCGCAAATATGCCCATCCCTCGGGATCCATCGGATTTTACTTCGTGAGACCGGAGGACCATGCGGGAATGACAGGAGCTCTTAAGACAGTGGAGGAGAGAGACGAGGTCTGTGCAAAGGGTGCGCGGAAGATCAGAGAAATTGTGGACAATATGGATATGCCCGGCTATGTGGAGGCCATGAGGTATGTGGATGAAGAGACGGCGAAGGTGGTGATCCCCAAGTATGCGGACATCCTTCCCAGGAACAAATATTCCAAACTTTAAAACAGCGTGATACAAAAAAAGAATAAACCCGGCGGGGCAGTCTGATGGATGAGCGGCAGCTTATACACAGGCTGCCTTTGCTGTTGCTCTGTTTGTCCGGTATGGGAGGAATGAAGGGTTGACAGATGGAGTAAAAATGTTATAATGTACTGGTACAATAAGTACATTGACGGACCGGAGGTGAAGAACTATAGAAATCATTATCAGCAATAATGCCAACAAACCGATTTACGAGCAGATCACATCACAGATCAAGGCAATGATAATGAGCGGTGAGCTGCAGGCAGGCGATACCATTCCCTCCATGCGGGCCCTGGCAAAGTCGATTCATGTGAGTGTCATCACGGTTCAGAAGGCCTACGAGGACTTGCAGAGGGATGGATTTATTGAGACCACGGTTGGCCGGGGAAGCTTTGTGTCGGCGAGGAACAAAGAGTTTTATCAGGAGGAGCAGCAGCGCATCGCCGAGGAGCATCTGCAGGCGGCGGCTGAGATCGGGCGGATCAGCAATATTTCCCTCGAGAAGCTGACGGAGCTGCTGGCTTTATTCTATCAGGAGGTTGAATGACATGGAGAACATTTTAGAGCTGCAGGATCTTTCCAAGGCATTTCCGAAATCGGATTTTAAACTGGAGAATTTCTCCTATTCCCTTCCGTATGGGGCGATTGGCGGCTTTGTGGGAGAGAACGGCGCGGGCAAGACTACCACCATAGGCTGTATCCTGAATACGATGAGAAGGGACGGCGGAACGGTAAAGCTGTTCGGCAGGGAGATGACGGATGCGGACACGGAAATCAGAGAGAAAATCGGCGTGGTTTACGACGGGGACAATTTTCCGGGCTACTGGTCGGCAAAGCAGTTATCCCGTGTCATGGAGGGGATCTACAGGCAGTGGGACAACGCTCTGTTTCAAAAGTATTTAGAGGATTTCCGGCTTCCTGCCGGACAGAAGATAAAACACTATTCCCGGGGAATGACCATGAAGCTGGCTGTTGCGGCCGCTCTGTCTCATCATCCGGAGCTGCTCGTTCTCGATGAGGCCACCAGCGGTCTGGATCCTGTCATGCGAGATGAAATGCTGGATGTTTTCCTGGAATTCGTGCAGGAGGAGAATCATTCGATTCTTTTATCCTCCCATATCACCAGCGATCTGGAAAGGGTTGCGGATTATATCACGTTTATTCATAACGGAAAGCTGGTCATGACCGTATCCAAAAACGATCTGGTGTATCATTATGCTGTCATGCGCTGCAGGGAGAGCCAGTTCCGCACACTGGATCCCGGCGATATTATCGCCTGGAGAAAACGGGATTTTCAGATTGACGTTCTGGTTTCCGACGGAAGGCAGGCGCAGAAAAAGTACAGGGATGCCGTGGTGGATCATGTTTCCGTTGACGAGATCATGGTGCTTCTGGTAAAGGGGGAACGGGTATGAGAGGACTTCTTAGAAATAATTTATATGCCACCGGATCGAACGCCAGGGTATTTTCAGGCTTTATGCTTCTGCTTGGCGCTTTCACGGCGGCCGTGATCAGTCAGTCTCTGCAGATCGGTTATGTCATGATCGGGATCATCGGATTTTCTGTAAATGCGGTTTTGGTCGGCAAAAATGAATCCGTCTCCAAATGGGGAAAATATAAACTGACCATGCCGGTAAAGAGAGCGGATATAGTGAAGAGCTTATTTTTCAATGAGGTGATATGGCTTCTTGCGGGGACAGTTTTTGCGGGAATTGAAGTGGGTTTATCCTGGCTGATCCACGGGTGTCTCTTCGACAGGCCCATTGACATGTTAACCATGTTTGCGCTTGGAATCAGCATGAGCCTTTTCATGGGAGCCATATTTTTCCCGCTGCTTTATGCGGGCGGGGAGGAGAGAGGCGAGGTGTTCCTGATCATTGCCCTGCTTGGCGCGTTCGGCATTGATTTTGCGATCGTCAGTATGGCCAATGAGATACTGGATCCGGGAATAACCGCCATCCTGCTGGGGGCGGCCATACTGGTTGGCTGCTCTGTGTCTGCGTTCATCCTGTCGTATCCGCTGACAGTCTGCATTTTCAAACGAAAAGAATATTGAAATAGATAGGAAAAAGACGGGAGTTGTGATAAAATGAAAGGAGGGAGCGCAGGTAAGGCAGGAAAGGAAATAAGGGTTTATGAAAATATACTTGGTTAGGCATGGGGAGACGGACTGGAATCTGTCCAGCAGGATCCAGGGACAGACAGATATACCTCTGAATGAGAATGGACGGAAACAGGCAAGGGAGCTTTCCGGTGCCGTCAGGGAAAAGGGACTTTTGCTTGACAGGATCTACACAAGTCATATGGCGCGGGCAAAGGAGACGGCGGAGATCGCGGGTCAGGATCTTGGCATTGAGATTCGGGTTCTTGAGGGTGTCCACGAGATCAACATGGGAGAGTGGGAGGGTTATACCTGGCCGCAGGTCCGGGAGAAGTTCCTGGGAGAATACGGGAAATGGTATGTGAACAGGCGTTACCAGATTCCGCCTGGCGGAGAGTCCTATGAGCAGCTCCTTCACAGAGTGGTGCCGGCTATACGGAAAGCGGCCAGTGAGAGTGGAGAAGCCTGTCTTGTGGTGACCCACAGCGCGGTGATCATGACGCTGCTGTCCTATCTGAATGAGAAGCCCTTTGAAGATATGGCGAAGAACTTTAAAACGAAAAACACCGAGCTTGTGGAGCTGGGAGAGGATATGATGAGGATTCTCGCCCGGAAAATCCTATAGATAGATTCTGAAAAAGATGATTAGGCGGCAGCTTCCTTGCAGGGGAATTCGTTATGTTGATACAGACAGAAACAGGCGGTTTTGATTATTTCAAAACCGCCTGTTCTTTTATCATTTTGACTTCAAACCGTTAAGCTTTTTTTGCGTCTGTCTTGGAAGGATGTACCAGGAAGAGGCTGATCAGCAGCGCCGCAATATAGAGAACGATGGTCAGATACAGCACGTTCTGATAGCCAACCGGATTAATGCTGTTTCCGTGGGAATCCTGTATGAATTCGCCGGTACTGTTTACGATCAGGTTTGCAACCTGGTTTCCGGTCAGACCTGCAAAAGCCCATGCGGACAGCGTGATTCCATGGATTGCGCTGATGCTGCCCATGCCGTAATGATCGGAGAGCAGTGTGGGCACGTTGGAGAACCCGCCGCCGTAACCGGCATTGACAACGAAAATCAGACCCAGTACAAGCACGATCAGCAAGGTGTTTCCCTGTCCGTTCTTAATGCCGCCGGTCAGAATAACCAGTCCGGTAAATGCGATGGAGAGCACGAAAATCAGTCTGTAAATGGTGTTTCTGTCCTTCATGGTATCCGCCCATGCGGAAAAGCCAAGACGACCGCCCGCATTGAAAACTGCGGATACGGTGGAAATAATTCCTACCACTCCGGCAAGCCCGATACATTTCACGATCATTTTTTCCTGTGAAATCAGCGCAAGGCCGCAGGTGATATTGATATAGAACATCAGCCAGATACCGATATAGTTGGTAACGGGCCTTGTCTTGATGACGGAGAGAATGCTCTGCCCCTTTTCCTTTTTCTGAGGCTCGTGCCATCCTTCCGGCTTCTTTAACAGCAGGTGTCCCGCAAACATCATCACAAAGTAAACACATGCGAGAATAAAGAACATTTTGTAGATGCCGCCCTCTCCCAGATTATCCAGAAGCGCCTGCATAATGGGGCTCGCGATTGCCTTTGCGGCACCAAAGCCTGCCACGGCAAGACCGGTCGCAAGACCTTTTTTATCGGAAAACCAGAGCATCAGGGTCTTTACCGGGGAAAGATATCCGGTACCCAGTCCGATTCCCATGATGAAGCCATAGCAGATATAAATGCCGATCAGGGAGATGAGACTGTGCTGGTGCTGTCCGCCATAGTAAATGAAAAATCCGGTGCCTGCCATTCCCGCCGCAAAGCAGATCGCCGCAATGCGGGAGGACATATGTATATCCTTTTCCACAATATTTCCCAAAAATGCCGCGGACATTCCCAAAAAGAAGATTGCGAAGCTGAACGCCCATTCTGTCGCACCCTTGGAAAAGCCGATATAGTCAGCGATTTCCTGACTGAAAATAGACCAGCAGTATACCGTACCGATACTGCAGTGAAGCAGAAGCGCCGGAATTGCGGCGCAAATCCATTTGTTTTGTTTGTTATTCATGATCCTCTCTTCCCTTCGTTTCTGTAATCTTCCGATAATTACATTTTATTATTTGGTCAATAACCTTTGATATTTTACTCCAAAATCCTGAAAAATTCAAGTGTTAAAAGCTTTTCCGAACACAAAAAATACTGCCGCAGATTGCTTCCTGCCCGCCGCAGTATTTTTAACATAATCCATCGGCCAAGTCACGCATTACCGGCAAATTTCCCGATGGTCTCACAGATAAAGTCCTTTACCTCGCCCCGGGGCAGATCGAGCGCCACGGACAGCTCGCTGTAAAGGAAATCCTCGGCCTGCTTGAAGTACCGGCTGTCCACGGCCGTTACCTTGCAGCCCTTCAAAATTCTTTTTTCTTTTCGGAGATAAATGGTCTTGATCAGCATAAGCCAGGCTTCACAGCTGTTTTGGTGCATGTACTCCTTGTAGGTCTTTTCAATCGTTTTTTCGTTGTCAAGAGGAATCAGGGGAATGCTTGGAATCGAATGGATAAAAGTAATGGCTTCCTCTCTGGAAACTGCTTTTCTCATAACCTGGTCGGCTGTGTCTACAGGAATATACACGGTGCTGGCGGAGAGGAAAACAGGCTTTAAAAGATAATATTTTCTGCTTTTGTCAACTCCGGAAATATTCAGCGTGGTAATGTCCTGTACAGTGCAAATCCCATTATTTCCACATACTACATGGTCACCTGTTGTAAACATAATATACCTCCTTATTAACAGTATAACAAAAATTTTTGGTAATTGTCATCTTAAACATAAAAAAGTAAGAAAATTCAGCGTTATGCACAAAATATTCGGACTATATAGCGGGCGTTTTGACGAAAGGCTCTTTGACATGGACGGAAAGCAAAAATCATGTTATAATTTCAGAAACACAAAGATAAAGGGACTGAAAGTATTTTGATTATGAAGAGAAAATTCACTTTGAAATATGCTGCGGCAGTCATGGCTCTTTGTCTGTGGGCATCTCCCATAGCGGTAAAAGCAGCAGAGGCGGAGCCTGTGCCGGACAACATGGAGGAAACCGTAAATATAACAGAAATGACGGCGCAGGGGGAAATAGTCAGCGATGTGTTTGTGCGGGAGGGACCCTCGACGGCTTATGAGGTGATCGGGACTGTCAGGGAAAGGGAGCTTGTTCCCATAAGCGGCAAAACCGCTGATGAATGGTATCAGATTACGTTTGAGGGCCGGCCCGGTTTCGTCTATGGCGATTACATAAGAGTGGTGGAGGAAGAACCGGCTATGACACCGCCCCCGGAGGAAACAGGAGAGCCGGAGGCGGAGGACGAGGCGGAGGATGTCAGGGAGCCGGCTGATGAACAGGAGGACCAGGAGCCGCAGAGGGAGGAGCATGCGGACGGGATAGACTGGGGCTACATAAGGCTTGCCGCCATCGTGGTGATTGTGGCCGTGATCCTGGCAATGATTGTCCTGATTCTGCGCAGCCTTCTTCAGGCGAGCCTTCAGGAAAACGAGGAGGAGAAAAGAAAGAGCTCAAATTCCAAAAAGGCGGAAAAGGCCCGGATGGTCAGACGGGAGGACAAGAAGGCGGGAGCGGACGGGGAGGATCCGGCGCAGCAGACCGGGCAGACGCAGGAGGAGCCAAAGGCGGCCCAGCCCGAGGAGGCCAGAACCATCATTATCAGGGAGGAAGATTATCAGCTGCATATAGATCCCAAATATTTTGAGGATGAGCCTCTGGCTCAGCCGGATTACGTCACGGATTATCTTAAGAAGAAGGAGCTGGAGGATACGAAGACCGTAGCCAGGAAGGAGCATGCTGACGACCTTGTCAAGGCAATGAAGAAGCTGGAGGAGCTGCAGGAAGAGATCGAGCGGCTGAAAAATAAATAAGTGAGAGGAGAAAGATCATGATATTAGGAGCATTGGAAGCGGGAGGCACCAAGATGGTGTGTGCTGTCGGTAACGAGAAGGGGGAAATTTTCGAGCAGATTTCCATCCCCACCAGGACACCGGAGACCACGGTCCCGGAGATGATTTCCTATTTTAAGGAAAAGAAGGTGGAGGCCCTGGGAATCGGGTGCTTTGGCCCCATTGACCCGGACAGGAATTCCAAAACCTACGGTTACATTACGAGCACTCCCAAGCTGGCATGGGCGGATTACAACATCGTGGGAGCCTTTGAGGAGGCTCTGGGCTGCCCGGTGGGGTTTGACACGGATGTAAACGGCTCTGTCCTGGGAGAGGTCACCTTCGGTCAGGCAAAAGGGAAAAGCTGCGTTATTTATATTACCATCGGAACGGGTGTGGGAGCGGGAATTTATATTGAAGGAAAGCTCCTGCACGGTATGCTGCATCCGGAAGCCGGACATGTGCTGATTCAAAAGAGGAGCAGCGATACCTTTGAGGGGACATGTCCCTACCACAGGAACTGTCTGGAAGGGCTTGCCGCTGGACCGGCCATAAAGGCCAGATGGGGACAGGATGCCGTGGCCTTAAAGGACAGACAGGAGGTATGGGATCTGGAAGCATATTACATCGCCCAGGCGCTTACGGGCTATATTCTTACCCTGTCTCCGGAGCTCATCATCCTGGGCGGCGGGGTAATGCATCAGCTGCAGCTCTTTCCCATGATCCGCGGCTATGTGACGGAAATGCTGAACGGCTATCTCAAGACAGAGGAGCTGAGCGATATGGACTGCTATATTGTGCCTGCAAGCCTGAATGATAATCAGGGAATCATGGGATGCCTGGAACTGGGAAGACGCGCAAAAGAAGAGCTGGGCTGACATGAAGCGTTTGACGTTGGGAATCCTCGCCCATGTGGATGCGGGAAAAACCACCCTGTCCGAGGCCATGCTGTACCTTGGAGGACAGATCCGCCGGGCGGGGAGAGTCGATAACGGGGATGCCTTTCTGGATCATTATGAGCTTGAGAGGGAGAGAGGGATCACGATTTTTTCCAAGCAGGCTCTCATCACGTATCAGGATCTGCAGATCACGCTGCTGGATACGCCGGGACACGTGGATTTTTCGGCGGAGGCGGAGCGCACCTTGCAGGTTCTGGATGCCGCGGTGCTGGTAGTTGGCGGAGCGGACGGTGTACAGGGCCATACCGCGACTTTGTGGCGGCTTCTTGCAAGGTATCGGATACCGGTGTTTGTGTTTGTGAATAAGATGGACCAGCCGGGAACGGACGCAGAGGCCCTGATGGAGGAGCTTACCGGAAAGCTGGACGGAGGATGTGTTGACTTCTCCGGTCAGGAGGAGAAGGGCTTTCTGGAAAACCTGGCCCTTTGCGACGAGGAAGCGCTCTCCCTTTTTCTGGAGGAGGGATGTATCGGAAGGGATCAGATCAGGAGAATGATTGCGGCAAGGAAGGTTTTTCCCTGCTTTTTCGGCTCGGCGCTCAGAATGGAAGGCGTCACGGAATTCCTGGAAGGAATCCGGGAGCTTTGTACGGTTCCGGAATATCCGGGGGAATTCGGGGCCAGGGTTTTTAAGATTACAAGGGATGCGCAGGGAAACCGTCTTACCCACATGAAGATCACGGGAGGCTGTCTGCAGGCCAGGCAGCTGATCGCCTCGGGCGGGGGAGAGCAGGAAAAGGTAAATCAGATCCGGATCTATTCCGGGGAGCGGTTTGAGGCCGTATCGGAGGCTCCTGCCGGAAGCGTCTGCGCCGTGACGGGGCTTTCCTTTACGCTTCCGGGAACCGGGCTTGGCAGGGAGGGGGCTCTTCCCGTCCCTGTGCTGGAACCGGTCCTAAGCTACTGCATGGAGCTTCCGGAGGGCAGTGATCCGGCTCTTTTTCTGCCAAGACTTATGGAGCTTTCGGAGGAGGATCCCATGCTCCGCATCTCCTTTGAGGAGGAGACCGGGGAAATTCAGGTAAAGGTGATGGGGCAGGTGCAGATTGAGGTTCTGACCAGCGTGATCCATGACAGGTTCGGACTTCGGGTTTCCTTCGGGACGGGGAGGATAGTCTACAAGGAGACTATTGCGGACCGGGTGGAGGGCGTGGGTCATTTCGAACCGCTGCGGCACTATGCGGAGGTGCATCTTGTGCTGGAGCCGGGAGAGCCTGGCAGCGGTCTTAGCTTTGCGTCCGCCTGCAGTGAGGATATTCTGGCGAGAAACTGGCAGAGGCTTGTTCTCACTCATCTGGAAGAGAAGGAACACAGGGGAGTGCTCACGGGCTCTCCCATAACGGATATGAAGATCACTCTGGTTTCGGGGAGAGCGCATCTGAAGCACACGGAAGGCGGTGACTTCAGACAGGCAACCTACCGGGCTGTGAGACAGGGACTGATGGAGGCGCAGTCCGTGCTTCTGGAGCCTGTCTACGAGTTCCGGCTGGAGGTGCCGGAGGAAATGATCGGACGGGCCATGACGGATATGGAGAGGCTTCACGGAAGCTTTGCCCTGGCGGAGCGGGACGGTGCGGCCGCGGTGCTTACCGGGACGGCTCCGGTGAGCTCCATGAGGGATTACCAGAGAGAAGTAAACGCTTATACCAAGGGCTATGGCAGGCTGGCCTGTTCTCTTGCGGGTTATGCGCCCTGTCACAATGC
>CAJUIO010000120.1 GCA_910586025.1 uncultured Lachnospiraceae bacterium | reverse complement strand
TGTAACAAAGAGAATCCCGTATTTATGCGGATTTTGGCGTTTCGCAAACGCCTAACATCATTAAACATGAAAGGAATGAAAAAAATGATAATACCAACTTTAAGAATTTCTGAAAAAAAGATTATGATAAAATGTTGGAAGAATTTTTAAAGAGGGATATCAGATTGCTGCGGGTTAACTTTACAAGGTATCCTTTGACAAGATATATAGAGGATATTTTGTATATTAAACAGCAGGTGGGGCGACGTATCGACATTATGGCAGACCTTCCCATACCGGGGAGAAAATATCGTACACTGATTCCGTCCGGTGAAATGTTGATAAATCAGGGTGAAAAAATAACATTTGTCCCCTTTAGCCATCAGTGCGGGGATAAAATGATATCGGTGGATACAAATTTTTTTGCAGAAACAAAGGATACATTGAGAATATTGATAGGCGATGGCGAGCTGACGTTTACTACATTACGAGTAGAAAAGGATAAAATAGTGGCAGAAGCTGAGAATACAGGTAAAATTCGAGAAGGAAGGGCATTTATTTTAACCGGTAAGATGCCATATAAAAAATATGATACAGATATGATGCAAAAATACCTGGAATGTATGCAGACAATTAGTCCTCAAAAACTTGTGCTATCATTTGCGGAAGATAATAATGTATTACTGGAAATGGCTGAAAAGTTTAGAAAAGTAATACCGGAAGCAGAAATTGTACCTAAGATAGAAACACAAGTAGGGATAGATAATTGTGAAGTTATTATGAAATCCTTTAAAACTGTTATGTTGGGAAGAGGAGATTTAGGGCTTTTTAGTGATATAAAAGCATTTGGGTCTAATCAAAATTATGTTTTGGACAGAGGACTGCTTAATGATGTGAATGTTATTGTTGCAACGGACATTTTAACATCACTTTATGAGAGTACAGTTCCGGCAAGGGGAGAATTAACGGATATTTATTATTTGAAGGAGAAGAAAGTAAAAGATATTGTTGTCTCAGCAGGTATTTCGTTATGTCCGAAATTATTTGTGCGGTTTATGGATATCGTTGGGGATGATTTTGGATAATTACATAGGAGCGAATTAGAATGGAAGAAAATATAATTGGCTATGAAAGAATGCATATTATGAATGGCGAAAAAATAGCGTATACGATTAGTGGATATAGGGGACAGCACTATTATCCTCATACTTTATTAGGGACGATATAGGAGATGTCGGACTTGAATTTTTAAATAAATGCGAATTGTTGTATTGTAATGAAAAGAAATTAATACGAGTTACTTATGATATATTAGACAAATTGGATATAAAATTACCTAAATTGATATTAGGATATAATATTCAATTATACAATAGATTTGAGAATGGATTAAGCATCCAGAGAATGACAGCATTTGGAAGTAAATATGCAATGGAAGAGACTTTCGATGAAATGGAAGGTTATTGGATAGATCAAAATTAAATCCTGGTAAAAAATTATGAAAAAACTAAAACACATTATTGACAACGGAATATATTTACTGCGGCTCATGAGATCATGCTCGGTCAAAACCTTTTATCTTATGCTGATTCAGATTCCGGTCAAAGTATTGTTTCCTTTTTTGGGGATCCTGTTATCACAAATGGTAGTCCGTGTTTTGACAGAATCCGGAGATCCGCAGGAGCTGATAGCCGGAATTGTCATAATCGGGGGATTACTGATAACGGGAGGGGTTCTGGATCAGTATACAGCCGGATCCCTGCAGATCATGATGAGCATGGTTCAAAGCGGATTGGAAGAGCGGATCATGGAAAATGAGATCACGGCAGATTATGAGGAGCTGGAACAGAAGAGTAAGTCCGGCATTTTCGAGGAAGCGATGGATTATATCTGGCGTAACAACAGTTTTATTCCCAGATCGGCGGAAAATATGGTGGAATTGTTTTCCGGTCTTTTCGGTTTCCTGTTGTATGCGGTCGTTCTGTCAGAGTTACATATCGGGATTTTGATGATTATTATAGGAACAACCCTGGTGAGCTTTTTGTTTGCGGATCTTGGCGCAAAGGAAAGAAGAAAAATGGGATGGAATATTGCGACCAGGTATATCACAAAGCTGCATGAAGTGAGTTCGCAGCCAAAGGCGGGAAAAGATATACGGCTTTACCGGATGGGGAGTTGGTTCGAAGAAAAATTCCAGGATTACCTGACGCAGTCCAGAAGAAACTTTCATGGGAAAATTGCCCGTAAAAATTTTAAGTCCGGATGGATTGATGCGGTGATGCGGGTGGTCAGAGACGGTGTGTCATACGGTTATCTGATTTGGATATTATATCAGCGGAGAATCGGTGCGGCTGATTTCGTCCTGATGACAGGAGCCGTTGCCGGTTTTTCCGAATGGGTGACGAAGATTGCGGTGCAGCTTGCCAACACGGGCCAGATGAGTGCGGAGATCAGCGTGATTCGGGAGTGCCTGAAAGAGAAAAGGTCGGGAGAAGAAACGATTCCCTCGGCGGATTGGAAATTGGAATTGGACGAAATTGTGTTTGACCATGTTTTTTACAGGTATCCGGGAAGTGACCGGTACGTGCTGAGAGATATTTCCTTTACCGTGAAAAAAGGGGAAAAACTCGCTCTGGTGGGAATGAACGGGGCCGGGAAGACGACCTGTGTCAAGCTGCTGTGCGGCCTGTTTGCACCCACGGCAGGACGCATTCTTGTGAACGGGAGGGATGTGTCGGAATATGGGAGAAGGGAATATTACAGACTGTTTTCCACTGTATTTCAGGATAGCGCAGTGCTCCCGGTTTCCATTATGGAGAATGTTGCACAGAACAGGGAATCGATTGACGCAGATCGTGTGAAAGACTGTATTGAAAAAGCGGGACTGAAGCAAAAGGTGGAATCTCTGCCTCAGGGATATGATACGCTGCTGGTCCCGGAACTGAACAGTTCCGGAATCACATTGTCCGGCGGGCAGATGCAGAGGGTGATGCTTGCGAGGGCTATATATAAGGGAGCGTCCGCCCTGATTCTGGACGAGCCGACTGCGGCGCTGGATCCCATTGCGGAAAATCGCATTTACATGGAATATAACAGGCTTGTGAATGGAAAGATATCGGTTTTTATTTCCCACAGGCTGGCAAGCACGCATTTCTGCGATAACATTCTTCTCTTGCAGAACGGAGAAATCAGAGAGGCGGGCACACATGAAGAGCTTATGGCCATAAACGGCGAATATGCCAGAATGTTCGCTCTTCAAAGCTATTATTATCAGGAAAACATGGGATGAGGGAAAATAGGGAATGCGTGAAAGAAGGAAAATGAAATTTTATGAGTGTCTGATCAGCGTGGGGAAAACGATGCGACTGATCGCCAAAATGGATATCCGGAACCTTCTGTCCTATATGGGAAACCGCCTGCTGCGAGTGATTCAGCCTTTTGCGGCTCTTTATTTTACGGCGCGGCTTGTCAACGTATTAGTGGGCGGGGAAGATATCCGCAAAGCGCTTGGGCTTGCGGCGCTTCTGATCGTTTCTCAATTGATTCTCCAGCTTCTTGAGAGGTTTACGGATGCCGTTATCACGGTGGAAGGATACCAGCTTTACTGGCTTTTGTTTATTGAGATGGGGAAAACCATGATGAGGGTGGATTATAAGGAAGTGGAAGACCCGGAATTGAAGCGCCGGATGGACAGGATTATCAAGCAGGAAAACATATACTGGTGCGGCCCCTGGGAAGTGCCGGGAGTGCTTATGAATCTGATTGAAGGGGTGACTTCCACGGCTCTGGCCGTCGGGATGTCGTATCCGGTCTTTTTCGGGGAGGGAAGGGGAGACTTTCTTTTGGGAAGGGGAATGATCTGTCTGTGCATAGCGGTCTCTGTGGCATATATGGTAAGATCGGAAAAGAAGCTGTATGACAGTAAGGAAAAGGATATCGACCCCCTGATCGAGATCAACGGAAAGAAGGAGTTTTATCACAGGTATGTGACCCCGGAGCAGGGAGCGAAGGATATTCGGCTCTTTGAGCAGGAAGGGCTGATTCTGGATCAATGCCGGAAGGTTTCGGACGCATGGAAAGAGAAAATCAGGAACCGCAACAGAATCCAGGCGCAAACGTTCGGAATCAGAGGGGGGCTTTCCTGGATGTTTGTCTGCTGTGCCTATGCGGTTGTGGGACTCATGGCGATAGCGGGATATTTTACGGTTGGAAATATCGTGCAGTATGTGGGAGCCCTGAGCCGTTTGTCGGAAGGAATACGCATGTTCATTTATTCCGTCATACATATCAGGATACAGGGATATCATTGCCAGGAGTATCTGGACTTCATTGGAAAACAGCGAAAAAAGAATGGCGGGGAAATACCAATTGAAAACAGAAAAAACGGGGACTATGAATTTGAATTCAGAAATGTTAGTTTTCGTTATCCGCATGGAGAAAAAAATGTGTTGGACCATGTCTCCTTCCGAATCGGGCCGGGACAAAAGGTGGCCGTGGTTGGCGTGAACGGAAGCGGCAAAAGCACCATGATTAAGTTGCTGTGCAGGCTTTATGAACCCACGGAGGGGGAGATCCTTTTGAACGGGATCAATATCCTGGAGTATTGTTATGAGGATTATATTTCACTTTTGTCTGCGGTTTTTCAGGATTTTACGCTGTTCGCACTGGCGGTGGGAGAAAACATTGCGGCATCATCCAAGGTAGATGCGGAAAGAGTGTGGGGGCTGCTGGAAGAGACCGGGGCGGCGGACAGGATACGCAGGATGCCGGAAGGGCTGGAGCAACCGTTATACGGTTTGGATCAATACGGGATCAACATTTCCGGCGGAGAGGCGCAGAAAATCGCAATTGCGAGGGCTCTATACAAGGATTCCAGACTGGTAATCATGGACGAGCCCACATCCGCTTTGGATCCTATTGCGGAATATGAGATCTATGATCAGTTCAATCACATGGTGAAGGGAAGATCCGCAATCTATATTTCTCACCGGTTGTCTTCCTGCAGATTCTGTGACAAGATTCTTGTTTTTCATGAAGGCGGGCTGGTGCAGGAAGGAACGCATGAGGAGCTGGTGGAGAACAGGCAGGGGCAATACTTTCAATTATGGAACACGCAGGCGCAGTATTACCAGAATACAAGTAATACATAGACATGCTGGATTCCACTGCGTTTGTAATCGTTTCGCATCAGGATTTTCCGATTGAGAGGGAAATTACCAAGGCGAAGGTTTAAGCAAAAGACCTCTGCTATGAGTTACGGAATTTCGAAGGAGGGTTATGAAATCAAAAAAAGAAAATACTTTGAAAAATTGAAATCCATTCAGTGGGCATTCAAACTGGCCTGGGAAATCGACAGGAGGATGCTGCTTCTATGGATGACGCTCAGTATCGGAGTATCCGTTCTTCCCGCAATATCCCTGATTTTTCAGAACCGGATTGTCGACATGCTGTCCCGCTTTCTGGCCGGTGAGGCGCAAATCGCATTTCCTCTTATCGTCCCGCAGATCCTGGCATTCGGTGTCACGATGATACTGATCGGCGTTTCGGCGAGGGTGAACAGCGATCTGATCTATATGATGATGTACGATTCCTATTATCTCGGAATGGAAGAGCTGCTGATGGATCACCTTCAGAAGATTGAGATCAAGGATCTGTTGAAACGCAAAGTCAATGATGAGTACAATTATATTGTCGGAAGGGCGGGGTCGCTGACCGATATCATGAGTGGAGCGTGCGTTCTTGTCGGAAAAATTGTTTCCATTGCATCGCTCCTGGGAGTCGCGGCCAGGTCATCCGGATTCGTGTTCTGGATTTCCCTCCTCTATGTCTGCGGTATCTTCTGGGTCAATTTTTACTTTGTGGAAAAGGTCAGATGGGATACGAGCGAGTACCGAAAAATCGCGCGGGCATCGGACTACTATGAAAACATGCCAGTTGATCCGGGAACGGCGAAGGAAATACGTGTTTTTGAAATGGCGGATTTCGTGGTGAAGCAGTGGAAGCATGCCTTTTCCGCAGTAAAACAGTATGAAAAAAAGCGAGATTTTGAAATTGAGCTGAGAAATCTGATCAGCGGAATCGGATTTTATCTGTTCATGTTTCTCATGATCTGCGTGAATCTGTTCCGGCTTGCGCAGGGGCGGATGCAGGTGGGCGTATTTCTGATGCTGTTCAATCTGTGTCTGAATATTTACACGGCCATTTCCGGGCTGGCCCGGGATATCATGTCGTTCGATTACGGGCTGTTCGCCTTAAACCGTCAGCGGAAATTTATGTCAGCCGCCTTGCAGCAACGAAAGACCGCATTTGAAGGGGCGGAAACGGACGGGAATTCGGATTCTGTTTTTTGCGTGAAAGACATGTCATTTTCCTATGACGGGACGAATGCCGCTTTGAAGGATATCAGCTTTGAGGTGAAAGCCGGCGAGATCGTGGCCCTTGTAGGGGCAAACGGAAGCGGAAAAACCACTCTGACGAAGATCCTTTTGGGCATGTACAGGCCTGATTCCGGTTCTCTTTCTCTGTGCGGCATTCCATACAGTGCATATACGCCGCAGCAGATCCGGGAGAAGATCGGCGTGTTTTTTCAGGACTTTTTTCTCTTTCATGCGACCATCGGCGAAAATGTCGCTTACGGGGATATCGACCATCGCACGGAGGAAGATCGGATCATGAAAGCGCTGCACAAGGGCGGTGCGGACAGGGTGGTTGAGAAGCTCAGGGACGGCATCGACAGCGTGATCGGCAGGCAGGTATACCGCAGCGGGGTGGAGCTTTCAGGCGGCGAAAGGCAGCGGATCGGCGTTGCGCGCGCCCATATGAGCGACAAAAACATCGTGATCTTTGACGAGCCCGCCTCCGCACTGGATCCGGTGGCAGAGGCGGAACAGTTTTTACATATCAGGGAAAAGATGGAGGGCAGAACGGCGGTTCTGGTAAGCCATCGCATTGGGTTCTGCAGGCTGGCGGATAAGATCATCATGCTGGAAAACGGCAGGATTGCGGAAATCGGCAGGCACGAGGAGCTGATTGCAAAGCAGGGCGTGTATGCTGCGTTTTACCGGGAACAGGCCGAATGGTATGATGAATCAGGGGAAGGGGGCGTGTGAGATGCGGAAGAAAGAAAAAATATCGGCCCGGGAATTTGTCGCAGTCTTTTCAAAAGCGCTGAAAACCGGTCTTTCCGTCCGCACCGGATTTTCATTGCTGGTAGCGGTCTGCGGCTTCCCGATGGCGCTGATGCCGACCGCAATTTCGCTGACATTGCGGAGGTTTGCGGACGAGGTACAGGATTTATATGGAAAAGGGGCGGGTGTTTCCCAAACGGCATTTGCGCTGTTCTTTGTGCTGGCGCTGGAGTACCTCCTTCAAACCTGTTTCCAGGTGCTGCAAAGCTATTTTTCCAAAAAGGACGCACTGGATATCAAGGAGTATATCAAGGAAACGGTTCTGCGGTGTGCCTGCGGTGTGAAGTATAAATACATAGACAACGAGGATGATTTCCTGAATAAAATGGCTTTTGCAAAAACGGACAGCGGCTACTGCGTGGCCAACAGCATTGGCGACAGTATCGTCTGGTTTCAGAATCTGATTGCTTTCGGATCGATGCTCTATATTTTGCAGGAGGTTGACGGGTGGATCGTGGGCGTTCTTCTGATCTCATCCGTTCCGGCGATCATTTTGGCGAATCTGCAGAAGGACGAGGAATACCGCTACAAAACGAAATGGATGACGGAAGGTGCGCTGGTGATTCATCGGTTTCACGATTGCTGCGCACAGAAATCCCTGAACGAAGTCCGGTTTTTAGGCCTCTTTGATTTTCTGAAAGGAAAATGGCGCCACAGTGCGGACCGGTATCGGGCGGTCAAAAACGCAATGACGCGAAAGCACGTGGTCTGCAATCTGGCTGCGGATTTTCTGAGAAGCTGTGTGTTCCTTTTCGTGCTTTATCTGGCAGCGAGAAAGATTTTTCTCCAGCCGGAAATCGGCATCGGTGTATTTCTGCTGGTATTGAATACCTGCGGAAGCTTTCAGAAAACGGCGGCGAAGCTGTTTTCCGGCGCTGCGCAGTTTGCCGGAGATGTCCGGTATATGAAGGACTTTTTTGATCTGGAGAAAGTGGAAAAAGAAGAATATGGGGAAGAGTGCGGACTGGCGAATTCGGAAATCGTATTTGACGGGGTATCTTTTTCCTATCCGAATTCTGAGAACAGGGTTTTAAAGGAGATCAGCGTGCGCATTCATCCGGGTGAAAAGGTGGCGATTGTCGGGGAAAACGGTTCCGGAAAAACCACGTTTATCAATTTGCTGCTTGGTCTGTATGCCCCGCAGGAGGGGACGATTATGATTGGGAACCTTCCGCTGGCGGAGCATGTGCGTTCCTGCCGTAAAAACATGTCGGCAATCTTCCAGAATTTTGGAAAGTACGAGGCGACGATCCGGCAGAATATCGTGATTTCGGATCTGGACAGGCCGGAGGACGACCGCGGGCTCCTGGAGCTGATGGAGAAGGCGGGGGCCGGTGCCTTGCTTGAGAACCAGAAGAACGGGCTGGACGAGATGGTCGGTTCGCTGAGCGATCAGGGAAACAATCTTTCGGGAGGCCAGTGGCAGCGGCTTGCGATCACAAGGGCGGCCTACAGAGAAAATGCGAAGATCATGATTCTGGACGAGCCGACCGCCGCACTGGACCCGCTGGCGGAGGCGGAGCTTTACCGCAACTTTGCGAAGATCGTGGCGGGCAGGACAACCCTGTTTGTGTCGCACCGCCTTGGCGTATCGAAGATTGTGGACCGCATCCTTGTTTTTCAGGACGGAAGGATCGCCGAGGATGGCAGCCATGAGGAGCTGATGCGGAAGAACGGGCTGTATGCGAAGATGTATCATGCGCAGGCACAGTGGTATAATTGATTCCCGCAAAGCAATGAGCCAAGTGCCGTGTGATTATCTTTACTGGCAGAGGACAGACAAGAGATCGCCAAAAGAAGCAATGAAGTATGTCCGCATTTATTGCAGAAGAACCGTTGCATATAAACAGCTCTGTATTCGGTCCTTTTGTAATATTTCTATTCCGGTTTTTGGTTTATTGGTCTAATTCATCTGCAAAAGCATTTTCGTAATCTTGGAGCTGGTGGTATATTGCATCTACATAAGCGGTTGTCCCATCTATCCGATAGAGCATGAGGTAGCGGTGTCGCATGAAATGGATAATGTGATATCCGTGCTTTTTCAGCTGAGGGTGAGTACAGAATTTTAAGCTGCCGGCGACTTTTGATAGATGGTTGCGTGTTTCCAGGGCATCTTGCCATATATCGTAGGCTGCCTGATCGTTCAGCAAGGTGTACTGTAAGTAGTCGATATAATCGTTCAGCTGGGACAGTGCTTTTGGTGAGATGATTACGTCAAATAAATCCATGCTGTTTCCCTATCCTTTTCAGTGCGTCTTCCATGTCAAGGCCTTTGCCGTCAGAAATCTGCTGGCGTGATTCAGCTAGGTCGGAAAGGATTTGTTCCTGGCCGATCGGCACGAATGGGTTTGCTGGTCTTATGGATGTGAACAGTTTTTGGGTGAATTCCATGACTTTGATTCTTGCGTCTTCCGGCATAGCTTCGAGCATGGATACGGTTGCGTCTAAAGTGCTCATGGGAAAGCCTCCTCTCATGATTAGGATTTGTTGCAAAAGTGTTTCTTCCTATGGCTAGATTATACATGGAAAAGGAGCTGAATTCAATAAGGGAAGGTAAAAGGCAAAAAGAGTAATGGTATAGGTGATTGCGAAACAGTAAGTTGCTGAAATATTCAGACAATATTTCTCCTCAA
>CAJUIO010000119.1 GCA_910586025.1 uncultured Lachnospiraceae bacterium | reverse complement strand
AAAAAGCACGCATCCCCAAAGGAAAAAAACCTGTACCTCTCCCTGACAGCCTCCCGGTAAGCGTTAAGCACCCGCTCCCTCCCCGCCAGGGCGGACACCAGCATTACCAGTGTGGATTCCGGAAGGTGAAAATTTGTGATCAGGCAGTCCGTCGCCTTAAAGCGGTAACCGGGGTAAATGAATATCTCCGTGTTTCCACAGCATTCCTCAAGTCTTCCGTCTTCGTCTGCCGCACTCTCAACCGTCCGGCAGCTTGTGGTTCCCACACAGATCACCCGGCCGCCCTTTTCCTTCGTCTCATTGATCAGCGCGGCCGCCTCTTTGGAAATCTGGTAATACTCCGAGTGCATATGGTGCTCCAGCACGTTTTCGGCCTTCACCGGGCGGAAGGTGCCAAGTCCCACATGAAGCGTCACATAGGCAAGCTTCACGCCCTTATCCCGGATCTGTGAGAGCAGCCCAGGCGTAAAATGGAGGCCCGCCGTAGGCGCCGCAGCCGAGCCGTCATATCTGGCGTAGACCGTCTGATAACGGCTTTTGTCCTGAAGCTTATGAGTGATGTAGGGAGGCAGGGGCATTTCCCCAAGCCGGTCCAGTATTTCCTCAAAGATCCCCTCATATTCGAAGCGGATCATCCGGTTTCCCTCCTGTACGATTTCCAGAATCTCTCCCCGAAGAAGGCCCTCCCCGAAGGATACCTTCGCCCCCGGCTTCAGCTTTTTACCGGGTCTTACCAGGCACTCCCATATATCCTCCTTTCTCCTTTTCAGAAGGAGAACCTCTATGGAAGCGCCGGTATCCTCCTTCACGCCCAGAAGCCTTGCCGGGATCACTCTGGTGTTGTTGAGCACCAGACAGTCCCCGGAACGCAGATAATCCGCGATATTCCGAAAGGCCTCATGACGGATTTCCCCGGTTATCTTATCTACCATAAGAAGCCTTGACGCACTGCGGTCCGCAAGGGGATCCTGTGCGATCAGCTCCGGTGGAAGCTCAAAGTAAAAATCCGAGGTCTTAAGAACCACTGTCGGCATTACATCCGCGCTCCCTTCAAAAACGCCTCATAGCCTCTCTTTGCCTCGTACACGTCCGCCTTGCTGGTAGCCTCGTGGGGCGCATGCATGTTGAGCACCGCGACACCGCTGTCGATCACGTTCATGCCGTACAGGGCCAGAATATAAGCGATTGTTCCGCCGCCGCCAAGATCCACTCTCCCAAGCTCCGCCGTCTGGAAGTTCACTCCCGCCGCATCCAGAATATCCCGCAGATGTGCCAGATACTCCGCATTGGCATCGTTAGAACCGGATTTTCCTCTCGAACCCGTAAACTTGTTGAACACCATGCCGCCGCCGAGATACGCCACATTCTTCTTGTCAAAGCTTGCGGCGAAGGCGGGATCAAAGGCGCTGCTCACATCCGAGGAGAGCATGCAGGAGGATGCCAGGCATCTCCTCAGCGCAAGATCGCTGTACTCGCCCGTCAGATTCATGATCTCAGCCACTGCGTTTTCAAAGAATCTGGACTGCATTCCGGTGGCTCCCACACTGCCGATCTCCTCTTTGTCCACCAGGAGGCAGCAGGCCGTTCTGTCTGTTTCCGTAACGTCCAGCATAGCCTTCATGGAGGTGAAGGCGCAGACTCTGTCATCCTGTCCGTAAGCCAGGATCATGCTCCTGTCAAATCCGGCTTCTCTCGCTTTGCCGGCAGGCACGATCTCAAGCTCCGCAGAGATAAAGTCATCCTCCTCTATCCCGTAGCTTTCCTTGAGAATCGACAGGATTCCCTTCTTTACCGCTTCCTTTGCCGGCTTTTCTCCGGAATCCTTCTCCTCCTTCTCAAGCTTCACCGGCTTATTTCCAATGATGAGATCAAGGGCCTCTCCCTCAATCACCTTGGATGCCTTTTTCTCCATCTGCTCGGATGCGAGATGGATCAGCAGATCGGAGATGAAAAATACGGGATCATCCTCATCCTCGCCCACTGCAAGCTCCACGGAGCTTCCGTCCTTCTTCACCACCACTCCGTGGAGCGCAAGGGGAATCGTAACCCACTGATATTTCTTCACGCCGCCGTAATAATGGGTATCCAGATAGGCAAAGCCGCCATCCTCATAGAGCGGATTCTGCTTAACGTCAAGCCTGGGGGAATCAATATGGGCTCCCAGAATATTCATCCCCTCCTCCATGGGTCTTTTTCCGATCCGGAACATGGCCACGGACTTGTTCATACATACGGAATAGACCTTATCACCCTCCTTTAAGGCCTTCTTTTCCTTCACGAGCTCTGCCAGATCCCTGTAGCCCTCTTTCTCGGCGGCATTGACAATGGCATCCACGCACTCCCGCTCTGTCTTTCCCCGATCCAGAAACTGCATGTATTCCTTTGACAGCTCCTCCAGCTCCTTAAGCTGCTCCTTGCTATAGGTTTCCCAGGTGTTCTTCTTTTCCATGATTCTGTCCTTCCTCTCTTATTTTCTCAGTTCTATTCCAAGGCTTTCCAGCCCGTTCAATATTTTTTTCATGGCCGCCGTCACGTCGCTCTCCTCCAGGGTCCGGTCCTTTGCCCGGAAGGTAATCGAGTATGCCACTGACTTGAAGCCTTCCCCGATCTGCTCTCCCTCATAAATATCAAAGAGCTGGCAGCTTTCCAGGATTTTTCCGCCTCTTTGCTCGATCATTGCCTCGATCTGTCCTGCCAGAACGTCCTTCGGAACCACCATACTGATGTCTCTCGATACAGCGGGATATTTTGCGATTCCCTCGTACTTCCGGTCAAAGGTGGCTTTTTCCACCACAAAAGGCATATCAATCACTGCGACGTACACTCTGGTCCCGATATCGTAATTTTCACATACCAGAGGGTGCACCTCTCCCAGATAGCCTGCCACGCCTCCCTCGTACTCGATCAGTGCCTGCCTTCCGGGATGCAGGAAGGGTTTACCTGCCGCGGGATTGTAGACTGCCTTCTTCTTCATGCCCACTGCCACGAAGAGCTCCTCAACCACGCCCTTCATCATGTAGAAATCACCCTTGCCGTACATCCCCAGGGTAAGCTGCATTCTCTCATCCGGAAGCTGTGTGAGCGGAAACTGGTAGGGCAGATAAATATTCCCCAGCTCGTACAGGCGGACATCCTTGTTTCTTCTATTATAATTGGTTGCAAGACTGGTCAGCATTCCGTTCAGGGAGATAGTCCGCATAATGGAAAAATCCTCTCCGAGAGGGTTTGCGATTACAATGGCGCTTCGAAGCGGAGAATCCTCCGGAATCAGCAGCCTGTCAAACACCTTAGGGCTCTCGAAGGAGTAATTCATTCCCTGGGAAAAACCGCAGTATTCCACGATATCCCTGGCCTTCTGCTCGATTCTGAGCTTGTAGGAAAGCCTTCCCGCCGTGGCCTCCCCGGTCGGAAGCGTGGTGGGGATCCTGTCGTAACCAAAGAATCTCGCCACCTCCTCGGCGATATCCGCCACACATTCCAGATCCTGCCTGTAGGTGGGTGCAATCAGCTCGCCTTTTTCCTCGTCATACTCGATTTCCAGCATTTCAAAGATGGAAAGCATCTCTTCTTTGGAAATCGCGGTTCCCAGAAGCTCGTTGATCCGCTCCGGCCTGAAGGGAATTCTGGCCTTTTCCTTCATGGGCTCGCAAACATCCACCATGCCGCCCACCACGTCTCCGCAGCCAAGCTCCCAGATCAGCTGGCAGGCGCGGTCGATTGCAGCCTGTGCGTTGTGCGGATCGAGTCCCTTTTCAAACTTGCCGGAGGCATCCGTCCTAAGTCCCAGCCTCTTTGCGGACTTCCGGATATTGGGGCCGTTAAAGGTGGCCGCCTCAAAGAGCACCGTCTTCACATTGTCCGTAATCTTACTGTTCTCGCCTCCCATGATTCCGGCAATTCCGATCTCCTTCTCCCCGTCGCAGATCATGAGAATATCATGATCCAGCTTCCTCATCTGCTCGTCCAGCGTCTGGAATTCCTCTCCGTCCTTTGCACGGCGCACAATGATCTTTTTCCCGGCAATGGTATCCAGGTCAAAGGCATGCATGGGCTGGCCGTATTCCTCCATCACATAATTGGTGATATCCACCAGGTTATTGATAGGACGGATACCGCTTGCCCGCAGTCTCCTTTGCATCCACTCCGGCGAGGGTGCTATCTTGATATTGGTGCACACTCTCGCACAATATCTGCTGCACAGATCCGGATCCTTTACCTCCACCGAAATGTAATCGTTCACATCCTCTCCGTTTTCCTTTACCTCCACCACAGGAGGCACAAAGGGCTTGCGGAAGGTTGCCGCAGCCTCCCTTGCGATCCCGAGGACACTGTAGCAGTCCACGCGGTTGGAGGTGATCTCATATTCAAATACCGTGTCTCTCATCCCGAGAATTTCCACGGCATCAGCGCCCACGGGCACGGTGTCAGGGAAAATATAGATTCCGTTTTCCGGAGCCTCCGGATACATATTCCGGTCGCTTCCAAGCTCCTCGATGGAGCACATCATGCCGTTTGACTCTATCCCTCTGAGCTTTCCCGCCTTGATCCTGATCCCCTCCTCGGGAAGAGGTCCGCCGTCATGTCCTCCCGCAACCTTTCCTCCGTCAAGCACCACAGGAACCCTGTCCCCCTCCTTCACGTTGGGAGCGCCGGTCACGATCTGGATCGTCCCGCTTCCTATGTTCACCTGGCAGACGATCAGCTTATCCGCATCCGGATGCCTCTCGATCTTATCAATCTGTCCCACCACGATCTTTTCCAGATTTTTGTCAAGTCTCTCATAATTTTCCACCTTCGTTCCGGAAAGCGTCATGGCATCACAATATTCCTGATCGGCAGCCTCAAGCTCCGGCACGTATGCCTTTATCCAGGACAATGCTGTATTCATATCTTTTCCATCCTTTCTTTTTCTTCGTGATCATGCTCTCTTTCGCCATTCGGCTCAGAACTGCCTGAGGAAACGGATATCATTTTCATAAAGCAGGCGCATATCGTCAATCTCATACTTCAGCAGGGCGATTCTCTCAAGCCCCACTCCGAAAGCGAACCCGGTATATTCCTCCGGGTTAATGCCGCTCATGGTAAGCACATTGGGGTGCACCATGCCGCAGCCTAAGATCTCAATCCAGCCGGAACCCTTACAGAAACGGCAGCCCTTTCCCCCGCACTTGAAGCAGGAAACATCCATCTCCGCACTCGGCTCCGTGAAGTTGAAATGGTGAGGACGGAATTTCACACGGGTCTCCTCCCCGAACAGCTCTCTCGCAAACTCGGCGAGCGTTCCCTTAAGGTCCGCAAAGGTGATGTGCCTATCAATCACAAGTCCTTCCACCTGATGGAAGGAGGGAGAATGTGTGGCATCCACCTCGTCGGAACGGAACACCCTTCCGGGGGCGATCATACGGATGGGAAGCTTCCCCTTCTCCATCTCATGCACCTGTGTTCCCGAGGTCTGGGTTCTCAGCAGAAAATCGCCGTTGATAAAAAAGGTATCCTGCTCATCCTTCGCCGGATGATCCGCCGGAATATTCAGCGCCTCAAAGTTATAATAATCAGTCTCAATCTCCGGGCCCTCCACTACCTCATATCCCATTCCGATAAAGATCCTCTCTACCTCCTCCAGCGCTATGGTGTTGGCATGGCGGTGTCCCATATAACCCTTCTTTGCGGGAAGCGTCACGTCAATGGCCTCGGCCTTCATCCTCTCCTCCAGGGCCGCGGCCTTTATTTTTTCCGTCGCCCCGGCAAGCACCTCCTCGATCTCTCCCCGGACCTCGTTCACCATCTGGCCCACCATGGGACGCTCCTCGGATGCCACGTTTTTCAGGCCCTTAAGAAGGGCTGTAAGCTCTCCCTTCTTGCCCAGATAACTCACACGGATCTCATTCAACAATTCAAGCGCCTGAGCGCCAGTCCCGCCTGCGGCCTCAATCTGCTTTAAGGCTTCCGCCTTTATCTGCTCCAATTTCTCTTTCATGATTCCCTTCCTTTCTGCTGTTTCTTTTCTGTAAAAAACGCCCCTTACATCTGCATGCAAGGGACGAATCAACTCCGCAGTACCACCTAAGTTCCTGCCCGATGGCAGACACCTCATTCACATTTCTTCTATTTTAGATTAGGTTTCTCTCCTTGTCAAGTGCTACCTTGCTTTTCTCTTGCCGATAAAGAACTGGAACGCCGGTTTAAAATACCGGTTAAGGAACGCTCCCATCATGACAATATACATACAGGAATAGAGCCAGAGCATCAGAATAATAATAGTGGTAAGACTCCCGTAGGTGCTAAAGCCGTTGAACCGGTCCACATAAATGGAAAAGAACCATGTAATGATGCTCCATCCCACCGCCGCAACCACCGCACCCGGAAGCTGCATTTTAAATCCCAGCTTTCCCCCGGGCACATAGGTGTACATCAGCGCAATAAAGATCGTCAGCACAAACCAGACGAACAGGGTTCTGAAATGCAGGAGAATCTCAAAGAAATAGGAGGTCTGGGGAATCCTCCGCTCCACAAGCCCGATCAGAATATTTCCGAAAATCATGATAAGAAGCGAGAGAATCATCAGAATCAGAACCAGGATCGTGTAGAGACTTGCCACCACACGAAGCACCATATAATTGCGGTCCTCCTCCACGTCATTGATCACATTCAGCCCTCTCATCAGTGCCAGCATCCCCTTTCCCGCCGACCAGAGCGTGACCACCGCCGTGACAGAGACAATCCCTATGGATTTATTGTACACGTCATGAATAATATTGACCACCAGAGAATCCATGGTATCCGGCGTGATTTCTCTCGCAACGTCCATGAGATTCGCCTCCGTGATGGGCGTATAGGGAATCAGGGCGCAAAGGAGCATCAGCATGGGAATCAGGGAGAGAAAAAGGAAAAATGCCGTGCTTGCCGCAAAGGAGCTTATATTCTTTCTGTTCATATGTTTACTGAAATCATATCCGATGAAAATGAGCCTTCCCAGCATCTTTCCAGCCTCCTGTCAATAAATCTTTTTCAGCTCGCAGCCGGGATAAAAAAAGGTCAGGATCTCTCCGAAACTCTTCCCCTCGCCGGCCATGACTCTGGCACCGTTCTGGCTCATACCCACGCCGTGTCCGTATCCGCCGCCAAATATACTATATCCTATCACACCTTCCCCTTCCTTTACAATATCCAAAACAAAATATGCACTGGGCAGAAGATCCCCGATCTTCATCCGGGAGCCGTCCTGTCCCTCCACGCTTCCGCCATCATTCAAAAGATAGCGGATATTATATTCCGAATGTATAAGATAGTCGCCCGCATCCGTTTCGATCAGAAGCTCATCCGCAATGCCCCCTTCTCTTCTGGATGTGATTTCCATGTCGTAAATCTCCGTAAAAGCTTCCACTTTGCCCTTTTCCCCGTCTTTCCCGCCTTCCTCATCAAGACGCACCACCTTGCCGGAATCCGCGCGGAAACGCTTCTGCATCCTCTCCGACATTCTCACGGGATCCAGCTGCGGCACATCATATTCCCAGCGATACCATGCCTCATCCTTTTCATAATCCGCTTCGTTAACATTGAGAATATAGTCCCGGAAGGCCTCCTCCTGTCTCATTTCTTCCGCCCTCTGATTTCTCTTTGCGAAATCATCCGCATCGCCCTCCTCCTGCGATATGTGAAGGGCGCTAAGATATGGCAGGGTCTCCTTGCTGCTCTCCGTCCACACCCCGGCATCCGTGCCGAATCCGCAGGAGGTGGAGTAATAATAGGTGCTGACCGCCTCATCCCCGTAATACAGGAGATCTCCTGTTGTCTCCTTCACCGCTCTGGTGGAATTCACGTTTTCTTCCACATTGTTATATACCTGGTAGTTTATGCTGTCGTCCACATGAGCGCCAAGACTTCCAAACCCGGGGGATGACAGATACCGGTATGCGTAAGTCCTTGCACAGACCGCCTGGGCTTTTAATGCCTCCAGGGAATAGGAAGCCGGCATCTCGCTGGGCACCACGGAATAGAGATACTCCTCTAAGAGCAGCTCGTTGATCAGAACCAGTCCCCTATCCGTGGCCGTGATCTCCATCCGCCCCCGGTAGGATGGAGTTCCCTGTTTTCTCGAAAGGGAGGAAACCTCGATTTTCCCTGATTTCACGGAAGGAACTATCTCGATTCTGTCACCCCCAAGATAATCGCAGCCCGGCTCAATCGTGAGCTCTTCCCCCGCTTTAAGCTCCTTCGTGACGCGCTTTTCATAAGGGCCGTAGATCAGGGCCGCCTCACAGTCCGCTCTCAGGCAAATGCTTTCATGATAGAGGGATGAGAATCCGTTGCTCCTGACCGCCACTCGGATGCTCTCCATATTTTCCTTTCTCATAATGAGTCCCGCACAGATTCTGCCGTCCTCCAGAACGAAATCCGTGAAATCATACCCGATCCGGAGCTCCTTCCATCCGGCCTTTCTGAGCTCCTCATAGAGCTGATAGAGTCTGCACTCCCCGTCAATGGGAAAGGTTCCCTTCCCCTCTATCTCCAACTCCTCCTGCGAAATCCGAAGAAGCCTTCCGTTTACCCTCTCCTCCTTTGTCTTAACCTTTGCAAGCTCTCCTTTCCCAAAGGTCAGATCCGCAACCGTCTCTCTTTTCACCTCGCCGTGCTTATCCTGATCCCGGTTTTCGTATTCCATCTCATAGCCCTGATAAAAAAACTGAACGCTCTCCTTCCCTGTCTCCATGATCCACAGATTATGGAGAGTAAAAGGATCCGTCTTTCGCTCCTTCACCACAAGGAGCTCATCCCCGTCCAGATATGCCTCCACTCTCGAAAAAAAGCACTTCTCGAATTCCCCGGATCTGTATCCGCGCTCCTTTCCCTCACCGTCGATCAGCCTTCCCTCCGAAAGCTCTTTTCCCAGGGCCGCGGCATTTCCCGTAAGAAGCTCCAGCTCTCCTGTCTTAATACTCTCTCCAAGTCCGAAGCCCGTAAGGAAAAGCTCATAAGCCTCATACCAGTCTCTCTTGAGAAGATAAAAATCATTCTTATATTGATTCTTCCAGGACAGCTCCTCCTGTGAAAGATTTTCCGCCAGCCTCTCAAAATCCTCGTAGGAAAGATTTTCCCTGCTTCCCTCCCCATATGTATCTGCAAGCTCCTCCATCCAGAGCTTTATCCTGCGTCTTTCATCCAAAGGCACCGTTTCCTTGCCGCTCACCGCCCCCATGAGGATCAGGACATCTTCCACGGCAATTCCCTCCCCCTGAGGCTGAGTGAGCTGAAAATCCTTTTCATCCTTTTGAATCAGCCATATAAACAGGGCTACACAGACCACTATGAGCGCCAGCTTAAAGATTATCTGATTTCTCTCTTCCATCAACCCGCTATCCCTCTGCCTCTTTTCCCGCTTTCACAGAATATTTTCCACAAAAGAAAAGCAGCCCATTCGGACTGCTTTTCTTTTGTTATACCCAAAATGCCGGTTCCTGCCTCTTGACTCCTAGCCAGGCTAGGTGGGTGACCGCAATCTGCACATTTGCCTTCCCTTCCAATCCTCAAAATGAGTGAGGGCTTGACAGCCGCCAGACGATATAGGAATCCCGTTTAAAGTATCTGTAGGTTCAAAAATGACAGGAGTATCGCACATCTCAGGCTAGTTTTATTATATCCAATACCGGGATAAAATACAACTGGAAATTTTATAAAACCCTCAAAGTCTGTCACTGCCTGCGACAATTTTTTTCATCCCGCACACATACAAAATGGGTGTGCCAAAAGGCGCACCCATATATGTACTTAGTTCAAAGCGTCAACCAGCTTCTGAACTGCAGCAAGCGCCTCGTCAGGAAGCTTGTCATATCCTTCCTTCTTCT
>CAJUIO010000118.1 GCA_910586025.1 uncultured Lachnospiraceae bacterium | reverse complement strand
TTTTCGGAGGTCGTAGTCACTACCTCCGGATTATTCAGATCAGAAAAGATGCTTTCTTTGCTGACACGTGTGATTCCGGTAAGTATTGCCCTGGAAAAATACATATTTGTTTTAAAGGTCGCATTAAACAAGCCTCTGAAAAATTCTGTGATTTCCTGCCAATACCCGTTTACATAGGCCTCCTGCATGGGCGTGTCATATTCGTCAAGGAGAATCAGCGGCTTCTGACCGTAGAAGCGTCCCACATAATCTGATAGTGCCCTTATGGAATCGAAAGCTATATAATTTTCCATTTCCGGCGAAATTTTGCGGAACATAGCCTTTTCATCCTGATTCAGGTAATCGCCCCGAAGAAGGAAATCATATCTGTTGTATAAACTCTTGATATTACGGCAGATCGATTTTCGGGCGGAGGAAAAGGCTGTTTCCTTAATATCGGCAAAGCTCAAAGAAATCACAGGAATTGTGCCCTGCAGCCTTCTGTATTTCTCTTCTCTCCATATATTCAAATGCTCGAATAAATCATGTCTTCCCGCAAAGCGGACCGAAAAGAACTGTTCCACCATGCTCATGTTGAGTGTTTTGCCAAACCGTCTGGGACGTGTAATCAGCGTCACACTGTCCCCGTTCTCCCACCATTCCCGGATAAAATCAGTTTTATCAACATAGAAATAGGAATTTGTAATAATGGTTTCGAAATCCTGTGTTCCGATTGATACTGTTCTGGCCATATATCACGCTCTTTCCTTCCTTGCCAGGGTGGCCCAGAATGTAGGAACACCATGCTCGTGCAAAAAGCCGGATCCGTTAGTATCCTCATACAGGTCAAGAAGCTGAAAACCGGCCTTTATCTGACCTCGGATCTGCTCCTCCAGAGTGTGGGAAAACTGGACACCGTCGTCATTGGTGTTAAGCATCTCCATAAGCGATTGATCCCTGAGGGGATTGAAGGGGAGGGAAAAACGGATCTCCTCTTCCTTATTTTCATCAAAAAGAAAATTTATACCGTTGTCCAGGCCGGCCATGAGAAGACCGCCAGGCTTCAGAATACGATGACATTCCCGCCAGACATGCATAACATCTTCAATATAGCAGTTGGAAACCGGATGAAAAATAAGATCAAAGGATTCCTCCTCGAAGGGAAGCGGCTTCGTCATATCAGCGCGGATTGCCTGAATTTCATATCCCTCGCGTTCAGCGACCATGCGCTCGCTTTCGATCTGATGTTGGGAGTAATCCAGTACGGTACAGCTTGCTCCAAGGGCTGCAAAGATCGGCATCTGCTGTCCTCCGCCTGCGGCCAGCCCAAGCACCTTTGCACCTGGTAAAGCGGGATACCAGCCTTTGGGCACTGGCTTGACTGGTGTCAGCAGCATATGCCACTCTCCGCCCTGCGCTGCGGTAAACTGCTCATGAGAAATGGGTATGCCCCACTCCCATCCTTTTTCAATCCATCTGTCTATAGTTTTTGAATTGATGTCTGTATATTCCATTTATACACCTCCAATTTGCTTGGTTAACATAATAATATTATGTTAACCAAGCTTGTCCGAAGCTATTTCAGCTTTTTCCACATAATCCAGACTGCTGTTATATTTTGTAATGTAATTGCTGTACTCTTTATGTTCTGATTTTTTGACCTTTTTGTCTTTGTGATATCTTTTGTTAAACTCAGCTACCATGTCAACATTAGCCTTCCGGCGTTTCTTATTTTTAATGAAATTATAAACGAACACCAACACTGCAAAGGCAATGATCAGGCCGATCCACAGCTTCATAGGCCGCCTCTCCTTTCTCCGGAACACCCTCCTGGGCCTTATCCGTTTGATCTGACAATCTCATCCGAATCAAGCACCACCGTGAAGGGTCCCTGATTAGTCAGGGAAACCTCCATATGTGCCCCGAATTCGCCATGCTCTACCACCGCGATTTCCTCCCGGCATCTATCGATCACATACTCATACAGATGATTTGCCAGCTCCGGTTTTCCGGCATTGATAAAGGAGGGACGGTTTCCTTTTTTACAGTCTGCATATAAGGTAAACTGTGAAATAACGAGAAGCTCTCCGCCCACATCCTTAATGCTCAGATTAGTCTTGTCATTTTCATCCTCAAAGATTCTCAGATGAATCAGTTTATTTACCATTTTATCAGCAATTTCCTGGGTATCCGTGTTGCTGATGCCAAGAAGAAGCAGAAAGCCTTTGCCAATTTGGCCGATTATCTTACCTTCCACACAGACCCTTGCTTCCTTCACCCGCTGTATTACGAACCTCATCTCTCACTGCTCCTCTTCTTTCTTTTCTTTTTTCCCAAATGATATTTTAAAGAACTTTTTCCTGACACTGTTATCCTTTGGAACAAATTCATAGCCTTTGATATATTCAAGATCCATATAATCCTTGGTGGCGGCGGAAAGCCCCTTTTGCGTCAGATGACGGGTTATGATGCGTTTGGCCATTGCATAAAGCACGGCAAAGAAGGGAACACCTATAATCATACCGGGAATTCCCATGATGCCGCCGAATAAGGTGATGGAAAAGATGACCCAAAATCCGGAAAGGCCGGTGGATTCGCCAAGGATCTTAGGGCCGATCACATTCCCGTCAACCTGCTGCAGGATCAGAATGAATATAATGAAATAAATACATTTTATAGGATCCACCATAAAAATCAGAATCGCACTGGGAATGGCTCCCAGATAGGGGCCGAAAAACGGAATGATGTTGGTAATTCCCACTATAACACTGATCAGCAGCGCATAAGGCATCTTGAGAAGGCTGGTACCTGCAAAGCAGATAATTCCTATGATAAAGGAATCAATGATCTTGCCGCTGATGAAACCGATAAAGGTATCGCTGACAAAACGAAAATCACGAATGAGTCCGTTTGCTGTTCTGGTTTGAAAAAAAGCATACATGATTTTCTTCGCCTGCCCGGAAAAGGTTTCCTTGCTGAACAACACATAAATAGATATCACGAGTCCTATGATAAAGTTCCATAAGGACTTCAGAACACCGATCATGCTCAGGGACAGCGTCTTCACAAGAGATTCCAGACGCGTTATCACATTGTTGTTAATGAAGTTATTGAGCTGCTCAGAATAAGTGTCAAGCACCTGCACGAATATTTTTTCGATATCAGGATTATTCTCAAAATATCTGTCCGTAAAGTGAATCAGATTCTCAACATAATTGGGAAACTGATTGGAAATACTTCTTATGCTCGACAGCAGATTGGGAATCAGGATGGAGAAAAAACCGTTGATCAGTAACACCACCAGTATTATGGTCATGGCGACAGACACAAAACGCATGACCTTTTTCACCCTTTCATTTATATCGGAAAATCTGGAAAAGAGAGGTACCAGCAGATAGCTCTCAATGTTATTCACAATAGGGGTCAGCAGATAGGCAAGTATAATACCATACAATATGGGGCTCGCTATAACAATCAAGGTTTTTATCTTGGCGGAAAATCTGTCTCCGTGAAAAACCAGATAATAAAAGCAGATAGAGGCGGCAATTACCAGAAAGGCAATAATTCCAATCATAATATATTTCTTTTCAAACTTAATCTTCATAATTTCACCCGATCCTGTCATTTGCATTCTATTAATTAAGTATAACATTTTGTGGAAAAATATACTATGGATTATTCGCAAAATATGTTAGAATTAATTATATTTTGCAGGCGGCCTGCGGCCGCAGGCGCTTACAGGAGAATTGGTATGGAAAACAGTAAAAATTATCATGACGAACAAAATAATATCAATACCATGCGCATGAGAGAGGTCCTTGGCACTCTCCCGCCCTTCTGCAAACAGTTTTTCCGGGGAATTCAGGAGTATACCTCGTCCAGGACCCGTCTTGCGTATGCCTATGATCTGAGGGTTTTTTTTGAGTTTTTACATACGACAAACTCTCTCTGCTCCAGAATGAGGATAGAGGATTATCCTCTTGCGCTGCTGGATCAGATTACCAGGGAGGATATTGAAGAATATATGGACTATATCTCCTACTATCAAAAGGATGGAAAGGAGTATATGAATAACGAGCGGGGAAAAAAGCGTAAACTGTCCGCACTGAAAAGCTTTTATAATTATTACTTTTGTTCCGAGCTTATTCAGACAAATCCGGCGGCTCTGGTTCCGCTTCCCAAACAGCATGAGAAGGAAATCGTCCGTCTGGATGCGGATGAAGTGGCTATTTTGCTGGATCAGGTTGAGGACGGAAGCCAGCTCACCAAGAGTCAGCAGAAATATCATAATAAGACAAGAATTCGGGACGTTGCCCTGCTCACGCTCCTGCTGGGAACCGGGATCCGCGTATCGGAATGCGTGGGACTGGATATAAATGATGTGGACTTTAAGAACAACGGAATCAAGATACGGCGCAAGGGCGGTTATGAGACGGTTGTCTATTTTGGGGAGGAGGTTGCGGACGCGCTTCATGATTATCTCGAAAAACGCTATCATACTATTCCTCTCGAGGGACATGAGAATGCGTTCTTTTTGTCTATACAGAACAGACGCATCACGGTCCGGGCGGTGGAGAACCTGGTTAAAAAATATGCTTCTACCGTGACAAGCCTCAAGAAAATAACTCCGCATAAGCTAAGGAGCACCTATGGCACGGCCCTGTATCAGGAAACCGGCGACATTTACCTGGTTGCGGACGTGTTAGGACACAAGGATGTCAACACGACCAGAAAGCATTATGCCGCACAGGAGGATTACCGCAGAAGGCAGGCCGCAAAGGCGGTAACTCTGAGAGAAAAGCGCTGATTCAGGATACCGGGGCATAATAGGGAATTATCAGATGCTGTCCGGCTATGATTGTCTCATCACAAAGATGGTTGATCTGTATTACTTCCTCCACATAACGGCTCAGGGAATCGTAAAACTCTTCATCCGCATACTCACAGGCGATATCCCACAGGGTATCTCCCCGCTCTATGGCAAGACTCTTGTAATACTTACAGGAAACAGTCCGGCCGGAATCCTGCGCCTTTGCCTTCAGGCCAAAGCAGACCGTTGACGCTCCCAGAATCAGCAATATGGTTAAAACAAGCATGGCGCAGTTTCTACGCTGCTGCTGTCTTCTCCGTCTTCGGTTATTCATAATCCTGAGTTCACTGATCCGGTTGCTCATCTGTAACTCCTCCATATACGAACATCTGTTGCGAACTTGTGTTCTGTATTCTGATTATATCGAACAAACATTCTCGAGTCAATACTTTTATGCCAAAAATCGAACAAATATTTGGAATATATGTTTGCTTTCCGGGACGAACTATGTTATACTGAATTAAAGTCATAAATTTTACACTTTGTCATTTTAAGAAAGGAACGGGACGTATATGGCATATGGGAAAATTACCAAGAAACAGCAGGAGATTTTAGACTACATTAAGGAAGAGATCTTGAAGAAGGGTTATCCGCCCGCTGTCCGGGAGATCTGCGAGGCGGTTCATCTCAAATCCACCTCATCCGTGCACTCCCACCTTGAGACTCTGGAAAAGAACGGATATATCAGAAGAGATCCGACCAAGCCCCGGGCGATTGAAATCTGTGACGACAGCTTTCAGATGATGCGCACGGAAATGGTGAGTCTGCCTGTTGTGGGCCAGGTTGCCGCAGGGGTTCCGATTCTTGCGGAGGAAAATATTGAAAATTATTTTCCGGTTCCTGCCGAATTCGTTCCGGGAGGGGAATCCTTCATTCTGAATGTCAAGGGTGATTCCATGATAAACGCCGGTATTTTCAGCGGAGATCAGATCTTTGTCAATTCCTGCAGCACTGCGAAGAACGGTGAGATCGTGGTTGCCTTGATTGACGATTCCGCTACCGTTAAGACCTATTATAAGGAGGACGGCCATATCCGCCTTCAGCCTGAAAATGACTCCATGGATCCTATCATTGTTGATGATTGTCAGATTCTTGGAAGGGTGTTTGGGATTTTTAGAATTTTTCATTAAATTTGCAGTTAAGTTTTGGAAGTATAAGAAATTTGCATATGGTAAGAATAAAGATGAGGGTTGTATCTTATGGGATTAAGAAGCCGGTTGGAAGATGCCGGATTTTCTTCCGGCGGAGTGCTTCGGAATGGAGGGAATTATGAACAATAAGGTATTGGATTGTATCGCACTTACCATTGCAATTATTGGCGCTGTAAACTGGGGCCTGATTGGATTTTTTTCTTTTGACCTCGTAGCTATGATCTTTGGAAACATGTCCTGGATTTCCAGAATCGTCTATGCGCTGGTAGGTCTCAGCGGATTGTATCTGCTCACCTTTTATATGTATGCGGGAGGCAGCGAGACCCGAGGTGCCGAGAGAAGTGCGGGCTAGGTAAATATTAAGAAGAAAAAGGCTGGCTCTTTTTTTGGCCAGCCTTTTTTCTGAACAGTCCCGCATATGGAAATTTGCCGCTATGCGGCATGTGATTTCTCTTCTATTCGATTTCTCCCAACTCTGCGGGATCCACCTTCCTGCCGTCGCACCAGATTCTTTCAAGATCATAGAACAGACGGTTCTCTTTGTCAAAAATATGAACAATGATATCTCTGAAGTCCAGAAGAATCCAGTTTGCACTTTGATATCCTTCCACCTGCTTGAGCGGATATCCTGCCCGCTCCAATGTCTCCTCCACGGTGTCGGAGAGGGTCTGCAGCTGATTTACATTATTTCCGCCTGCAATGATGAAATAATCTGCAAGCACGGATATTTCACTGATATCGATGACCGTGATGTCCTCGGCTTTTTTATCTTCCAGAGCCTTGATTGCCAAAGCGGCCATTTTTTTGATTGACTGATCAGTCATAGCGTTTATCTACCTCCTTTGAACCAATAACATTCTTATAGTATCTGCAGGTTTCCCGGGTGATAACATCTACGTCGCCTCCGGATTCCTCAAGATACGCAAGAGTATCACAGAGGATCCGAAGGAGCGCCGCATCCAGATCCTGAAAGGCCAGCTTCCTGACCTCCTTCAGTCCGGGAGCCTGTCTCCTGCCTGGTTCTATATAATCTGCAATATAAATAATTTTTTCGAGATCAGACATTTGCGGCCTGCCTGTGGTATGAAACAAAATAGCGTTGAGCACGTCCCTGTCCTTGATGTGAAATTTATTTCTGGCAATACAGAAACCGGCTTTGGCATGGAGAAGATATGGATTTTTGTGCTCGATATCTGTGATATCAATGTGATTTTTCAGACAGAGTGCTTTCTTTTTTTCATCGCTTAAGCATTTGGCGCAGTCATGCAAAAGGCCTGCAAGCTGTGCCTTGTCTATATTCACATCATGACACATTGCCAGTGCGCAGGCCGTATACTCCACTCCCAGAGTGTGTTCATAACGTTTCGCATCCATGGCTTTTCTGACCGCTTTTTTTATTTTTTTCGTATCTGCAACTTTCACATTCAGCCTCCGGAATATAGTTTTTTGCCGGTAATATAGTGAAACACCTTTTCCGGCATCATATAGCGGACTGATTTTCCTTTTCTGATCCGGCTTCTGATCTCCGTGGAGGAAATATCAATTTTTCTCTCCGGAAGGATGACGATCCTTGCCTGATATTTTGTCTGAAGCTCCATTGCTTTTTCCGTCAGGGAAAAAGTGTCCTGACTATCCCTTGCGGCGGCCACAAGGATACAGCTTTTGAAGATTTCCTCCGGCTCTTTCCAGGACTCGATGGAAAAAAGAGCGTCGGCCCCCAATATGAAATAATATTCCGCCCGGGGCTGTGTGCCGATAAGTTCACGTATGGTTTCGCACGTATAGGTTGCTCCCTCCCGTTCCACCTCCATGGAGGAAAGTGCGAAGAAAGGATTATCCTCAATGGCAAGAGCAGTCATGGAAATGCGGGTCTTGCCATCCAGAATTTCATCGGAATCCTTCATATAAGAATTGCCGCTTGGGACAAAGAGCACCTCGTCAAGCTCGCAATACTCTCTGGCCTGCTCTGCCAGAATCAGATGTCCCTGATGGATGGGGTTGAAGGTTCCGCCCATGATTCCGATTCGCCTTATTTGATTCATTTGATCCCCTCTTTTCTATAAAGGAAGATTGATTTTTTTGTGATCCTTACTTTCCTTATATAATACAATCTTTTTGCCGATTACCTGTACCACCTGAGATTTGGTACGTCCGCTGAGCATATCCGCAATCTGTACGGGATCCTCCATACAGTTTTTGAGCACGGCAAGCTTGATCAGCTCCCTGGTATTGAAGGCTTCGCTTACGGCTTCCGTAACCTCCGGGGTGAGACCCGATTTCCCGATCTGGAAAACAGGCTCGATATTCATCGCCAATCCTTTCAGATAAGCGCGCTGCTTACTGGTCATAATGATACCTCTCTATTTGTAATAATCAAAGGAAAGACCGTACATTCGCACGGTGTCTCCCTCCTGGATTCCGAGCTCTTCGAGCTGGTTCAGGATTCCGTTTATTTTCAAAAAGTTCTGGAAAAAGGTGAAGCCCTTTTCCGAATCAATGTTAGTGTATCCGAGCATTTTCTCGATTCTGGGACCCTCCACCACGTACTCGGAGTTTTTCTCATCATAGACAACCGTGTAGGGTTCCTCAGAAGCTGCAAGCATATATTCCGGAAAGAATTCCTGGGCAAAGGTGACAGGCTCGCTTTCCACGCTGTCAAGCAGATTCCTCACCGCATAGAGAAGCTCGCGGATTCCCTTTCCGCTGATGGCGCTGATGGGATATACCGTTATCCCCTGAGGTTCAAACTCTTTCTTAAGGTTTGCAACCGGATCATTTCCGGAACCGTCGTCAAAAATCATATCAACCTTATTGGCCGCTATTACCTGGGGCCTTGAGGCAATTTCGGGATTATAGGCTTTCAGTTCCTTATTGATCGCATAGATATCCGCAACAGGATCTCTTCCCTCCGTGGAAGCGGCATCCACGATATGAATGATTACACGCGTCCTTTCAATATGACGCAGAAATTCAAATCCAAGCCCCACTCCCTTTGAGGCTCCCTCAATAAGCCCCGGGATATCCGCCATGACAAAACCCTGGGCATCCTGAAGATCCACGACTCCCAGATGCGGGTTCAGCGTGGTAAAGTGATAGTTGGCAATCTGAGGCCTGGCATTGCTGACCTTTGTCAGAAGCGTGGATTTTCCCACATTGGGAAAGCCGACAAGCCCTACGTCCGCAATAACCTTGAGCTCAAGGCCCAGTTCAAGCTCCTTGGCCGGCTGGCCGGGCTGTGCATACTTGGGAGCCTGCATGGTGCTGGTGGCATAGTGCTGATTTCCGTTTCCGCCCCGTCCCCCCTGCAGGAGAACAAATCGCTTATTGTCCCCGGACATATCAGTGATCACCTTTCCGCTTTCCCATTCCTTTACGACCGTGCCGGCGGGAAGCTTCAGGATAAGATCATTGCCGTTTTTGCCCCGGCAGTTGCGTTTGGCACCGTTCTCACCGTCCCCCGCACGGTATTTTCTGACGTGTCTGTAGTCAGAAAGCGTATTCATCCCTTCGTCCACGACAAGGATCACGCTTCCGCCGTCTCCGCCGTCTCCGCCGTCCGGTCCGCCGTTAGGCACATATTTTTCCCTTCGGAAGGATACATGTCCGTCCCCGCCTTTCCCGCTCCGCACATAGATTTTCGCTCTGTCTGCAAACATAGTTTTGTTCCTTTCCTTCTGCGGCCCTGACAGTGCAGGGTGTGCAAAAAGGGCTCCAAACAACCCTGTTTGAAGCCCGATTCCTCGTACTATTTTTCGACGGGATATACGGAAGCCTGTTTTTTATCTCTTCCTTTTCTCTCGAATCTAAGCACGCCATCAACTAATGCGAATAATGTATCGTCTCCTCCGCGGCCTACATTTACGCCGGGATGAATCTTTGTTCCGCGCTGTCTGTATAAAATATTACCCGCCTTTACG
>CAJUIO010000117.1 GCA_910586025.1 uncultured Lachnospiraceae bacterium | reverse complement strand
CGGTTTTCAAGACCGCCTCGTTATGACCACTTCGATACCTCTCCATGTCGTGCGCTGTTCACCAGCGCAAAAACTATTCTAGCAAATGGATTTTATCTTGTCAACAACTTTTTTAGAAAATTTTACAAAATATTTCAGGGAGTGTTACTGTTCACTCGTAGCCGTCAGTCCGCTTTGCGAACACTTGCGAAGCAATCGCTTTCAAAGTCCGGCTTGCAACAGTGACAAATCACCCAGACAAGCTTGTCTTGACTGTAGGCACGCTCTCGCTACATGTCGCTCGCAGCGGTGCGTAAGGCGCTAAAACACAGCGCCTAAACACCGGCGGCTCCAAAGTGCCTTGCTTGTGATTTGTCACTGCTGCAAGTCTTTGATTCCGAAGCAAGCAGCTTCGCAAGTGTTCGCAAAGCGGACTGACGGCTACGAGTGAACAGTAACCAGGGAGTTATTTTTCGCCGGACAGCGGTGCATAAAGCGCCGGAAATACGGCATTTAAACACCGGCGAAAAGCAAACCGGCAAGCGCCAGATCCTCCGGGGTCGTGATTTTGATATTCTCATAGGACCCTTCCACCAGCTTCACAGGATGACGCATCAGTGTCTCCACCACCATGGAATCATCCGTAATGTTTATACCTTCCGCAAGAAGCTCCGCTTCCCTCTGCATAAGTCTTCTGTATGCTTCCCGAATAAGGGGATAGGAAAAGACCTGGGGGGTCTGGATCATCCAGACCAGATTTCTGTCCGGCGTGTCCGCCACACACCCCTTTTCATCCGCAATCTTGATGGTGTCCTTTACCGGCATTCCCACCGTGCAGGCTCCATGGATCTTTACGCTCTCAAAGGCCCGCCCGAGAATCTCCCGGGTCAGAGCCGGCCTTGCGCCGTCATGAATAAAAGCGTAATCACATTCTCCCATGCATTCAAGGCCCGCCGCAACGGAATGATACCTTTCCCTTCCTCCCGCAATAATCTGCTTTACTTTGGAAAAATGATATTTCCCGACGATTTCCTTCCTGCAGTAGTCAATGTCATCCGGGGATACCACCAGCACCACCTCGTCCATGAAGCTCTCCTCAAAAACCTGAAGAGAATGACAAATCACGGGCCGGCCGGCAAGAGGCATGAACTGCTTCTTCTGACTGCTGTGCATTCTTTTTCCGGATCCAGCCGCAAGGACCACGGCCCTGCAGCAGAAATTTTTGTCTTCCATAAATAAATCCTTATCTCTCGCCAAGCTTTAAATTGGGAACCGCATTCAAATCAAAGCCATGCCGGACTCCCCTGCGGTATTCGTAATAAGCCGCCGTCCCTATCATGGCCGCATTGTCAGTGCAAAAAACAGGAGACGGATGGTAAAAGGCAATTCCCGCCTCCCTGCAGGCTTTCTCAAAAGCACTGCGCAGAGCGGAATTGGAAGCCACGCCTCCGGCTATGGCAAACCTGGAATAACCAAGCTGACTTACCGCATGCATGGAATGCTCCACAAGTACATCCGTCACTGCCTTCTGAAAAGATGCCGCCACATCCGCACGGTTGACCTCCTCCCCTTTCATCCGACAGGAATTCAGATGATTGAGGACTGCGGATTTGAGCCCGCTGAAGCTGAAATCATATTCGGACTGCGCCACCCTGGCTCTTGGAAAATGAATGGCATCCGGATTCCCTTCTTTTGAGATCTTATCAATCTTAGGTCCTCCCGGATAACCCAGCCCGATTGCCCTTGCCACCTTGTCAAAGGCCTCTCCCGCCGCATCGTCCCTGGTCTTTCCCAGAATCTCGTACTCTCCGTAATCCTTTACCACCAGAAGATGGGAATGTCCTCCCGATACGACCAGACAGATAAAGGGAGGCTCCAGATCTCTGTTTTCTATGTAATTAGCGCTGATATGTCCTTCAATATGATGTATGCCGATGAGAGGGATCCCGGACGCAAAGCTCATGGATTTCGCAAAGGAGACTCCCACCAGCAGAGCACCTACCAGCCCGGGGCCATAGGTCACAGCAATAGCGTCCATCTCCTCAAGCTCCCTGTCCGCCTGCAGCAGAGCCTGAGAAACCACCTGGTCAATCTTCTCTATATGCTTTCTGGATGCAATCTCGGGAACCACTCCGCCGTATTCCTCGTGCAGCGCAATCTGAGAATATATTATGTTAGAAAGAACCTCTCTCCCGTTTCTGACAACCGCTGCAGCCGTCTCGTCACAGGAGCTCTCAACAGCAAGTATTGTAATGTCCTTTTCCATGTCCCCTATTCTTCCTCTTCCTCATCCAGAGTCCACCCGTAAATTTTCCAATGTCCGTCCGCATCCTTGCGCAGAAGGAAGATCTCGTCCGTGACCTCCAGAAAAGTTCCCTTTCTCATGGTAAAGGTGCAGGGAATCTTTGCAAAGCTGTAGCCGTCCATAGAATAATACTCCACATCCGTACTGGCCCCCGCCGCATAGCTGGAAATCACGATCTCCTGCTCCCTGACATTCTTGATATCCCATTTGAGATCTTCAAAATACTGGTTCCTGGTCTTATTGGCAATCAGCTCCTCGTCATAGAGATTCTGTATCTTCAGGGCAAGCTTTTCAAACTCCTCATCCGTGTATGTCTCGTTGTGCAGACACTGGGTGATCTGTCCGTAAAGCTTTACCACCTCTTTGGGCGTAGGCGGGTAGTTCTTTTCAAAGTTGTAGGAAAGCGCCGCCTGAACCGCCGTTGCCTTCTGAACCTCGTCCGTATCCTTCTTTTCCTTGTTGGAAAGATAATAATAATATCCTATCACAATACAAACCAATATGATCCCGATTATGACTACCTTGACTGTACTTCCCTTTGCTCCCTTCCCGCTGCTCATATTCACTCCTCCGTTCCTGTTATGAATCCTCAAAAATAAGCTCTATGGTTTTTCCGTCCCTGCAGGTTTCCGCCGCAGGAAATATCTTTTTTACCGCAGGAAGAAATTCATCCGGTCTGTTCAGAGAAGGGCTGTAATGCGTGAGCCACAGACGCTGTACATCCGCCCGCTTCGCAAGCTCGGCCGCCTCGTAAAAGGTCATGTGCTTATTCTCCTTTGCCTTTGCCTGCTTATCCGGTTCTCCGTACATTCCCTCGCAGATAAAAAGATCCGCTCCCCGGGCATGGGCAGCAATGCTCTCCGTAGGCCGGGTATCCGTGCAGTAAACCGCCCGAAGCCCTTTTCTCGCCTCCCCCAGCACCATTTCCGGCGTGAAGGTTCCTTCCTCCGTACAGATGGTCTCCCCCTTCTGCAGATGACTCCAATATCTTCTGTCAATGTTAAGGGCCATGGCTTTTTCAACCTGAAATCTTCCGATTCTGTCTATCACGATACTGTACCCATAACAGATCACATTATGGTTTACCTTAAAGGCCTCTATCCGGAATCCGTCCATGGAGATGGTCTGCTCGTTTTCCGTGAGCTCCAGGCAGTTGATTTCAAAGGGAAGCTCCGGCGCTATCACGCGCAGCGCCGATACTACTCTGGCAAGGCCCTTTGGCCCCACCAAAAGAAGCGGCTCCGTACGTTCCGCATTCCCCATAGTGAGAAGCATTCCGGGCAGGCCGCTGATATGGTCCGCATGGAAGTGAGTAAAGCAGATCACATTGATGGGCTTCGGGCTCCAGCCCTTTTCCTTCATTGCGATCTGCGTCCCCTCCCCGCAGTCGATCAAGATGCTTTGTCCGTTGTACCGGGCCATCATGGATGTCAGCCACCTGTAGGGCAGCGGCATCATGCCTCCGGTACCCAGCAAACAAATATCCAGCATAATTACAAAAACTCCTTTACCTCCTGTGTTTCCACGGGTACGGCAAACTCTGACACCATTTTGTCATAGCATTCCTCGCACAGGTCGAAGAAATATTTCATCCCGTCCTTATTGCTGAAATAGCCGAACTGCGCATCCCCGCAAAAACATCCTTCCTTTATCATTCCGTTCTCCACTCTAATCTCCTTTTTACAACTATTGCAGATCACGGAAACCAGTTCCTTTTTTTTATCGTCAAAATAAATCCGCATGGCTCATCCTCCTTTGTCCTTATCCCATTATACATGATTTCGTTATAAGAAACAGTGGTAATTCCTCCATGCTATACCTATCTTTTCCACATGATCAGGGCATCCTCTTTTGGCTTTTCATAAAAACCGGGCCTGATCCCTTCACTCACAAATCCCAGGCTCTCGTACAGACAAACCGCCGGCGTATTGCTGATGCGCACTTCCAGAGTAAAGGCTTCCATTCCATGGCAGGAAGCTTCCTTTAACATGTGTTCCATCATTGCCCTTGCGATGCCTCTGCCCCGAAACCCTGGCGCAACAGCCACATTTGTGATTTCTCCCTCGCCGGCCATATTGCGGATCCCGCAGCATCCGGCTATAACGCCCTCCTCCTCGGCCACATAGTAGCAGGCGTAATCGGCTTCTATCATTTCCAGAAAGTCTCCCGCCTTCCAGGGCATGGAAAAGCTTTCCTCCTCAATCCGGCAGACCGCATCCACGTCCTGTCTTGTCATTAATCTGACTCTCATGCCTTCTTGCGCTTTTCTCTCTCAGCCTGGGAAAGCCGCAGATAGACCGGTGCATGATCGGCTCCGCTTACCGCCCTTCCCTGATTATAATATTCCTCCGCGAGAAAGCCGAAAGCCGCCGCCCGCTGCCTGTTCATATGGGCGGGTGCAAAGCCATAGGGCACCTCCATAAGCTCCCCTAGGCGCTGTGCAAACACCGGGACACCGTCTCCCAGGAAAATCACTTCTCTTCCATATTTATTACACGTCCCCGCAATCTCCTCGATGGGAACCGCACACTGGGGCAGGAGACAGTTCAGCCCGTAGCTTACAGGCATCCCCTCCCTTTTGACAAACTCATAAATTCCTGTATAAACCTGATTCCTTCTTGCATCCATAATCGGACAGACCAGCTTATCCGTGCCGTACAAATTGCAGGCAAGACCCTCCAGCGTGGGAATCTCTATAACCGGCTTCTTTAGGGCAAAGCACAACCCTTTAACGCTGGCCGATCCGATCCGAAGCCCCGTGAAGGATCCGGGACCCGATGCAATCGCAATGGCATCCACACTGTCAAGATCAAGCTCCACCATTTTTTTCAGCTCATCCAGCATGGGAAGCAGCGTCTGGGAATGTGTTTTCCTGTATTGAATATTGTATTCTCCGATCACAGTCCGATCCGCTATTATAGCAGCGGAGGCCACCAGGCCCGAACTGTCCAGCGCTATTATCTTCATCTCTAAAAGCCGTCCTCTATTATAATTTTACGATAATCAAAGCCTTTTTCCAAGTCCTTTACCATGGTAATTCTGGTATATTTTTCCGGAAGCAGCTCCTCGATCAGGTCAGCCCACTCCACAAGACATACTCCGTCACCGTAAAAGCAGTCCTCGTACCCGATCTCTTCCATTTCCTGAATGTCTCCGATGCGGTAAACATCAAAATGATAAAAAGGAAGCCTTCCCTCCTCGTATATCTGAACAATGGTGAAGGTCGGGCTGTTTACCGCCTCTTTGATTCCAAGTCCGGCGGCAAGTCCCTGGGTGAACACCGTCTTGCCAACTCCCAGATCGCCGATCAGAGAATATACCTCTCCGCGTCCAGCCTCTCTGCCGATTTTTTCTCCCAGAGCGTAGGTATCCTCCGGGCCAAAGCTCTCTATTATCCTCATCTTATCCTTGCCCGTCCTCCCTTTCTCAGAAACGTATCTTTACCTTCTTAGGCGGCATGTGGGTCGAGATCATCTGAATCACCTCCGGTGCCATGTCTCCCAGCTCTCTTCTCGGAAAGATAGACGCATTCACGACAGTTGTATACAGGATAATGCTTTTGGAGGTGGAGACCGCCCTGTGCATATTCTCCCAGCTCTGCATCTGAGTCTCCTCCCCCTGGGAAACCTCAAGTCCCTCCTGCGTCATCTTAAAATGAAGGGGCTTTTTGAAGGCCGGATTCGCAAGGAACTGCTGTTTCGACTTAAGAAACAGGGAAAACGGAAGATACAGCAAAATAACAAGACCCGCAATCAGACACAAAACGCCTGCGCCCATGAAGGCGGCCACCACCATAAGCGCACCCGCCACCGAGCCGATCAGCCCGGAGGCGCTGCCGTAAGTGTGATGCAGCATATAGTCATAGAGATCTTTGGATGTCATCTGAACGTCAAATTCCACTTCCATGTCAGTCCTCCCGCTCCTTGTGTACAGCAAAGCACCTGCTCAAAGCAGGTGCTCTCTACTTTTCTTCTATTATTATACTAAAAATGAGAAAAAGTGCAATACTTATTCGTGCCGCAGCGCTTCAATGGGGCTGAGCCTTGCCGCCTTCCTGGCCGGATAGATTCCGAAAAAGATTCCGATGCCGCAGGAAAAAACCGATGCCACCATGATGGTTCCCACGCTGATGGCCGGTGTCATATTGGCTATGGAACAGATTCCCATGGCACCGAGTACTCCCAGAATGATGCCGATGATGCCTCCAAGCAGGGTGATGATTCCCGCCTCCGCCAGAAACTGCAGCAGAATGGATCCTGTTCTTGCGCCCAAGGATTTGCGGATCCCGATCTCCCTGGTGCGCTCCGTGACGGAAACCAGCATGATATTCATAACACCGATACCGCCCACCAGAAGAGAGATAGCTGCCACGAAGGAAATAAACATGGTAATAAAGCTTAATATCGTGTCAAACTGGGAGGATACGTCAGAAAAGCTCTGGGTCATGATCTGATTCTCCCCTCTGCAATTGTGCCGGCTCTCCAAAAGCGACATAACCTGGGAGGCCACCTCCACCGCATAGGCATTGGATTCGGCTATGACATAAAACTGGTCAAAATCCTCGATCCAGTATCCGAATTTGTTGGCCATGAAGGTCAGGGGAACCTCGGCCTGAATCATATCGCTTCCTCCCGTTCCGAACAGTGCGGAGGCATTGTCCTGCCGGATCCCCACAATGCGCAGCTCCTGGGTCACGCCCCAGACTGTGGCATCAAAGCTCATTCCCACCACGTCCGTGGTTCCAAACAGCCCCATTGCGCTGGATTCCGTGATAATGCAGACATTGCTGCCCGCATCATAATCATTCTGTGTAAAATACTTTCCTTTAATAATGGGATCCGAGGTCGCATACTGCAGCCCCACTGTTCCGCCGCTCATGCTGATGTCGAAATCACCTTTTGGCCCTTCCGCCGTCCCCCATGTCCCGAAGGACGGGGTTACGCCCTTCACATGATCCACCTGCTCCATGATCGCATCCATATCCGCCTGATCAAACGACACAGTCACATCTTTTCTTGTACTGTCCACATAAAAGGCGATCTGCCCGCTCCCGATGCTGTCAAGCTCCGAATTGACCTGTCCCCTCACTCCGTTACCGATGGAAATAACCATGATAACGGAGGAGATCCCGATAATGATACCCAGCATGGTAAGGATGGAGCGTCCCTTGTTGCTCTTAATATTCATCAGGGCAATCTTAATGTATTCCCAAATCTGTGCCATTCTAAATGCTCCTTTCACAGCGATATGCCGCCTTGTCTTACTGCATTGCCATTACCGCCATGCCTTCCGTCATTCCTGCGCTCACACTGGTGACGACACCCTCGCCCTCTGCAAGGCCCTCCGAGATCTGAACCATAGTATCGGAAGAGATTCCCGTTACCACCCGTCTCTTGGCAAGAACGCCGTTCTCCACCACATAGACGAATTCCCCGTCCATATCGACATTGACCACGCTTACCGGAACCATAACGCAATCCGTCACCCTGGCCGTGCTGATGGCAATCTTCGCCTCAACACCCAGCACAATGTCGCTGTCCGGATTGAGAATCTCGACCTCGGTTCCGACCACGGCCGCTCCGCTGTTGTTCTTCTCCGCCATCTTGTTGATCTTGCCGACCTTACCCTTATACTCCTTGCCTGCCACGGTGACAACCGCATCCTGACCCTGAGAGATCTTTTCCAGGTCATACTTGGTCACATAAACCTTGACTGACACATCCTGCGTACTCTCCAATTTGAGCAGCTCGGAGCTGTCCGCAACGCTTGCGCCCTCAACAGCCTTCACATCCGTAACCACGCCGTCAAAATCAGCCTTGATTCCGTTTTCCACATTTGCCAGGCTGTCAATAGTGTCCTGAGCCTGAATTTCCTTTGTCTGATTGGTGGCCTCAATCTCTTCCTTTGCACCGGAGGTAAGCTTTCCCGCCTCAGCCGAGCTCTTCTGGGATTTCATCTCCGAACGGTATTCCTTATAATCGGAAAGCATCTTGTTATACACATCCAGCTCATCCTGCCATCCTCTGATCTCCTCGTTATTGTTCTGCTCCCAGGAATTAAGCTGAACCATCTTCTGAAGATTCATATATTCGTCAGAATCCGGCTGATCCTGCCAATCCAGAATGGAAATCTGAAGCAATGCACCGAAATGGGCCAGATCGCTCTTCTTCTGCTCGATCTTTTCTTCCAGTCCCTTGATATAAGCCTCCGTATCCGCAATCTGCTGGTCCAGGACCGCCAGATTGACATTGGCCTCGTTCAGATCTCCCAGCATCTGATTATTATTCTGAATGGAGTTCTTATAGTTTCCCTCTCCTGTTTTGAGTGAAAGCTCGGCCAGCTGCTTTTCCTTTGCCAGCTCATCCGCATCATACTCGATCAGCACGTCTCCCGCCTTCACCGCGTCTCCCACAGCCACGTTAACCTTGCCGATCTTGACCTTCACTTCCGAGAAATAGCTCTTGGAGGTATTGGCCACCACGGTTCCGCTGGTATTCACGGTTTGTTCCACCTCGCCTGTCAGCGCCGGGGTAGTGGGCACCATGACAGGCGCATTTGCCGCCGCCATCCGTGATACGGAAAAGCTTGCGATCAGAACCACCGCAACAACCGCCAGTACCACTCTCCTTATCTTTTTTCTCTTCGCCTTATCAACGGGCTTCTTTTCCTTCTTTTCTTTCTTTGCCTTTTTTGTCTTCTGTTCTGCTGCATTCTCGTTCACAGTCATCATTTCATCTTTTTCTTCCATCATGCTTCTCCTTATCCGTCTTTTTCTATATAAGCCTTACAGCTGTGCGTCATTTATGATATCCGCCACGATTCTTCCATCCATAATCCGTATGATCCGCTTGGCCCTTGCCGCAATCTCATTGTCGTGAGTAATCAGGATCACCGTTCTTCCCTCCTGGTGAAGTCCTCTCAGAATTTCCATGATCTCTTTCGTGGAACCGGAGTCCAGATTGCCTGTCGGCTCATCTGCAAGGATGACAGGCGGTGCCTGCGCTATAGCCCTTGCAATAGCCACTCTCTGCTGCTGCCCGCCGCTCATCTCCGAGGGCTTGTGATCCATTCTCGATTTCAGCCCTACCTTCTCAAGGGCTATCTTGGAGAGCTCAAGCCGCTCCTTTCGCCCCACTCCTCTGTAGATCAGAGGCAGCTCCACGTTCTCCAGGGCAGTCAGTCCCGCTATCAGGTTAAAGCCCTGAAAAATAAAACCGATTTCCTTGTTTCTTATGTCGGAGAGCTCATTATCTGACAGGTTTGACACATCCTGTCCGTTTAATATGTAAGTACCGGAAGTCGGTATGTCAAGACACCCCAGCATATTCATCAGTGTGGACTTGCCCGAACCAGACTGACCGATGATCGCCACAAATTCATTTCTGTTGATCTGCAGGTTCACGTGGTCAAGCGCCCTGACTTCATTTTCACCCGGGTTATAAATCTTGCACATATCCCGGATTTCAACTAATTCATCCATTTAAGTCCTCCTTTTGCCTTGCTCCTGTTGTACTATTGTATTATATATCTAATACAGTAATTGTCAATACCCATTTTCCCAAATATACATTTTGGGCTTTGAAAACCCTCTTTTTGCACCTGTTTTTTCAAAACTTTTAATATTATAACGGATTATATACAAAAAAGCCCTCAAAAATTATAAAAGTTTTCCTTAAATTTCTCTAAAGGTTACGGT
>CAJUIO010000116.1:2522-10050 GCA_910586025.1 uncultured Lachnospiraceae bacterium | reverse complement strand
TCGCTCGACGATAAAGAGGTAATCGAAGAAAGCGATGAGATGAGCAGGATAGAGGATAAATCGGAAATAGATTATCTCTTGAATGTGCTGTCGCCGGAGCAGAGGGAAGCAGTCATTTTGCGGTTTGGAGAGGAGCTTTCATATCGGGAAATTGCGTTAGTAACGGGATGCAATATGCGGACGGCACAGAGCAGGGTCAGGGTTAGCAAAGCTGATTTTGGCAGGAGCCGCAAATCTTGTATGTATGACGGTTCTTATTTCCCTGGAGGTGCATCTTCAAAATTCATATGGGGAAATCGGGCAGATGGTTTTATATTGCCTGGTTCCTTATTTAGTCTGCATGGTGAGTATGCTGTACCTGTTCCGGCTTAGTAAGAAAAAAATATGCAGATATGTACAGGTATGGCGTTTGGCTCCTGTATGTGCTGGGGAGTGCTGGCAAGAACTGTGCCCTGGCTGTATGAAACTTCTGCTTTGGGAATATGGATTGCCGCTTTTCTGTTTTTTGCGGCGTTCTTCATAAAGGAGATTTATTTCATTATAGTAATGAGGAAGGAAGGGAAGATATATGGAGTTATCAGTTGACCGTTTGACAAAGCATTACGGAAGTAAAATAGCAGTGGACTGTGTCAGTGCGGCCCTAAAACCCGGAGTATATGGGCTTTTGGATGGAAAGGAGGTAACCTCTATGGGTGCCGATTATAGAAATGTATTGGGGTATCTTCCGCAGGATTTCGGATATTATCCAGGCTATACCGCACAGGAATTTTTGATGTATGTTTCTGCCCTTAAGGGGATACCAAAGAACATCGCAAAAAAACGGGCGGCGGAATTATTGGAAGAAGTAGGCTTGGATCATGTTGCTCATAAGAAAATAAAGACTTTTTCCGGAGGCATGAAGCAGAGGGTAGGAATTGCACAGGCATTACTTAATAACCCGGAAATTCTGATTCTGGACGAGCCGACGGCCGGATTAGATCCGAAAGAGAGGGTGCGTTTCCGCAATCTGCTGTCTGACTATGCCGGAGATAAAATTGTTGTTCTGTCTACACACATTGTTTCTGATGTGGAGGCAATTGCGGATAAGGTCCTGCTAATGAAAAAGGGGAAATTTATATTACAGGGCAGCGTCCCTGACTTAATTAAAAAGGCGGAGGGAAAAGTATGGGAGCTGACGGTGCCGCAGGAAGAAGCAGGAAGGTGGCAGGCGAAGGGGGTGATTGCAAATTTACGGCATGAGGGACAGCAGGTGGTGCTTCGCATTATTTCAGATAATATGCCAGGTGAGATGGCTGTTCCATGTGAGGCTGCGTTAGAAGACTTATATCTGTATTATTTTCCGACAGAGCAGGAGGGGGTGCGGTAACTATGGAACTGTTTTTACTGGAACATAGAAAATTATGGCGGAGGGCGGGCACGAAAATAAGCGTTTTTTTGTGTTTTCTGTATGTTGTGGTATTCGGCAGCATACTTTCTTTTCAGTGGTTTAATTTTGGAAGCAAGGTTGATTTTACAGGCTCTGATTTTGGGAGAAATTTCGATGGATATGCCGCCATAAGAGACCGGCAGGAGTATGCGCTTGTGGCCTGAACTTCAAGAGGCCGGAAGTTATCAGGCAGCTGTCAGTTATTTCGAACCGGAGAAATTGACTGATTTTTATGGAAGAAGGCAGCTGGTTCTTGAGAAATATCTTGAAAATAATAATCAGACAGGGAAAGAAAAGGAATATTTACTGCAAATAGATGAAAGGGTGAGCAAGCCGTTTCATTATGGATGGATACAAGGCTGGCAGACGCTTCTGAGTATTACGATTGACATGTCGGCGGAGTCAACGGCACTGTTTCTTGCGATTGTTTTGTCTGTGCTGTTTGCCGGAGAATGGCATGACAATACAAGTCTCTTGGTATTGACAACAAAAAACGGCCGGAAAAAAATTGCTTTTGCCAAAATAATTACCGGTCTGGTTTTTACATTGGAATTATTTACAATGATCGCAATTTGTGATATTGTATCGCAGCTTGTCTTTATGGGAACCACAGGGTGGAATATGCCGGTTCAGCTGATCAGCATTGATTCTCAGTCTTGCGGTTGTATATGTTCCAACGCTGATTGATCCGTATCTTCCTTTCGGATTGCAGAAAACGTTAAGTTTAATACCGTTAGTGGGAAGCGGGACTGATATTTTCCGGACATATACGTTTCATTTCTTTGGAAAATATATCTGGTCTCCATATCTGCTGATTACCGTTCCTGTGCTGATTGGTATTGTGTGTATGCCATTTGCCGTAAAGAAATGGTCAAGAAGGATTAAGGCATAGAGAATATCTGAAAGGACGGCAACCATAAAGAATTTATTAAGATTCGAAAATTTTCTGTTTTTTCTTAATATCAGAATCTTTTTATGATATACTTTAATAGGCAGATTTTTCTGTCTAAAATTGATAAAAGAAAGGCTCTGATATTTTGCAGCTCAACAGATCTAAGATTAAAGAAAAATTTCTGGAAACCTTAAAGGCGGTATTTCCCATCATAGCAATCGTATTGCTGCTGTGCTTTACCATCGCACCTATTGAACCCAGTATTGTGATGGCGTTTCTGATCGGTGCCGTACTGCTCATAGTGGGAATGATGCTTTTTTCCATCGGTGCGGAGATGGCCATGACTCCCATGGGCGAGAGAGTGGGTACTACCATGACGAAGAGCAGAAACCTGCTGGTCATGATACTGGTCAGCTTTGCCCTGGGCTTTGTCATAACGATCTCGGAGCCGGATCTGCAGGTTCTGGCGGAGCAGGTTCCCTCAGTTCCCAATATGGTGCTGATCCTGGCGGTGGCGGCGGGAGTCGGGTGTTTTCTCGTGATTGCGCTCCTGCGTATGCTGTTTGGGATTGCGCTGCCTCATATGCTGCTGGGCTTCTATGCGGTGGTATTTGTCCTGGCATATTTTGTTCCAAAGGATTTTCTTTCCGTCGCATTCGATTCCGGAGGCGTTACCACGGGTCCCATGACAGTGCCCTTTATCATGGCGCTCGGCGTTGGTATTTCCGCAATCCGTAGTGACCGTCATGCGGCGGACGACAGCTTCGGTCTTGTGTCCCTGTGTTCCGTGGGTCCTATTATCGCAGTGCTGGTGCTTGGCATGATCTATCATCCGGGAAGCGCGGAGTATGTGCCAAAGTCCATACCGGACATTGACAATTCCGTACAGCTCTGGGGGCTGTTTGCGGAGGGCTTCCCTACATATATTAAGGAGATGGCGGTCTCGCTCCTGCCCATCATCCTTTTCTTCGGTCTGTTTCAAATTATATCAAGAGATATCAAGAAAAAGGCTCTGATCAAGATCGTCATCGGTCTGGCCTATACATATGTGGGACTCGTGCTTTTCCTGACAGGAGTGAACGTGGGCTTTATGCCTGCCGGTAATTACCTGGGGCAGGTTCTGGCCGGACTTCCCTATGCGTGGATCATAGTTCCTATCGGAATGGTGATCGGTTATTTCATCGTGCTTGCCGAGCCTGCGGTGTTCGTGCTCACCAAGCAGGTGGAGGAGATCACATCCGGCTCCGTCTCGGCGAAGGCTATGGGAATGAGCTTATCGGTGGGTGTTTCCCTGTCCATCGGAATCTCCATGATCAGAGTTCTCACCGGAATCTCCATTATGTGGTTCATTATTCCGGGCTATGCGATTGCGCTCATTCTTACCTTCTTTGTGCCGAAGATCTTCACGGCTATTGCGTTTGACTCCGGCGGAGTGGCTTCCGGACCTATGACGGCCACCTTTCTTCTGCCTCTTGCCATGGGAGCCTGCAGCACGGTTGGAGGAAATATCGTGACGGACGCTTTCGGTGTGGTTGCAATGGTTGCTATGACTCCGCTTATCACGATCCAGGGGCTTGGTCTGATTTACCGTCTGAAGGCGGAGCATCTTCAGAAGAGTACCGCCGCAGGATATGCGTCTATCGATATGTACGGGGACATGGAGATTATCGAACTGTAAGGTTAGCTTAGAAAAATTGCGAGGTGCTTAATGGGCAGACTATACATGATGACCACGATCATCAACAGGAAACTGAGTAAGAAATACATGGGTTTGTACAAACAGGATGAGCTGCAGGTGACGTTCATCACTCTGGGCGCCGGAACGGCATCCGGTGACGTGCTGGATTATCTCGGACTGGAAGCCACGGAAAAGGCGGTGATATTTGCGGTACTCGAGGAGAGCAGCTGGATTAAGACCAAAAAGGATCTGCAGAAAAAATTTCATATTGATGCTCCGGGAGAGGGAATTGCCTTTGTGGTTCCGTTAAGCAGTATCGGAGGAAAAAAGGCGCTGCAGTTTTTGACAACGAACCAGGAGTTCCGGAAGGAGGAGGAATCGGTTTTGAAGGATACGGTTTACGAGCTTGTTATTGTGATTGCCAATCAGGGATACATTGAACTTGTGATGGATGCGGCAAGAGGTGCGGGAGCTTACGGAGGCACGGTTCTCCATGCAAAGGGAACCGGAATGGAGCAGGCGGAAAAATTCCTGGGAGTCTCTCTTGCGGCGGAGAAGGAGATTATTCTGATCGTGGCGAAAAAGGAGCAGAAAAACGACATCATGAAGGCGGTTATGGAGCAGGCCGGAATGGAATCCAAGGCAAAGTCCATTGTATTTTCCCTGCCGGTTACGGATACGGCAGGTCTTAGACTGATTGAGGATTGACAGGACAGAAAGTGAGGAAAAGGGAATGTGGGAAGGAAAGAAAAAGGCTGTGACCTTCAGCTATGATGACGGAGTGACACAGGACAGGCGGCTGGTGGAGCTGCTTAACCGCTACGGGCTCAAGGCGACTTTTAATCTGAACAGCGGGATTCAGAGCTATGCGGAAGTCTTTGAGAATAACGGAATTCGTATTCACCGCCTGAATGTGAGGGAGCTTCCGGAGCTTTACAGGGGACATGAGATAGCGGTGCACTGTCTTACTCATGCAAATCTGGCGGAATGTGATGAGGAGACTATATATAATGAAATCAGCCGGGATAAATGGATTCATGAGCAGACATTTCAGTGTGAGATTTGCGGCATGGCCTATCCCTTTGGCACATACAATGAGAAGGTGATGAAAATAGCGGCGGACTGCGGTATTCGGTACGCAAGGACCGTGATCGAGACAGGAGATTTCGGGATCAGTGAGAACTTGCTTGAATTGAGAGCCAGTGCGCATCATAACCGGGAAAATCTATTGGAGATGATCGATGATTTTGTGGCGCTGTCACCGTCAAGCCCTCAGCTCCTTTATATCTGGGGCCACAGCTATGAATTCGATGTGGACCGGAACTGGGACCGCCTAGAGGAAATCTGCCGCCGTCTGTCCGGGCATCGCGATGTTTTTTACGGTACAAATGCCCAGGTTCTGCTTTAGAAGACAGCCTTACGGGGCTTAAATTCATAAGAAACCACTATAATCAGTTTCAATTAACAATCAGGAAAGGGTACGGGAATTCAAATGAAGATAACATTTATGGGAGCGGGAAGCACGATTTTTGCGAGGAACGTATTGGGGGACTGTATGTGCACCCCGTCCCTGTGCGAGAGTGAGATTGCGCTCTATGACATTGACGCAAAGCGTCTGGAGGAATCCAGAATTATACTGGAAGCCATAAACAAGAATGTGAACCGGTCAAGGGCCAGGATTTTTACATATCTTGGCGTGGAAAAGAGAAAGGATGCCTTAAGGGGAGCGGATTTCGTGGTGGATGCCATTCAGGTGGGAGGATATGATCCGTGTACGATCACGGATTTTGAGATTCCCAAGAAGTATGGTCTGCGGCAGACGATTGCGGACACGCTCGGAATCGGGGGCATCATGAGAGGGCTGCGCACGATTCCGGTGCTGGAAGGCTTTGCACAGGATATGGCCGAGGTGTGCCCGGATGCTCTGTTTTTGAATTATACCAATCCCATGGGGATTCTCACGGGCTATATGCTGCGTTATACGCCGATAAAGACAGTGGGACTGTGCCATAGTGTTCAGGTCTGCTCGGAGGGTCTTCTCAAGTCTCTCAATATGGAGGATAAGCTGGAAGGCCGCCGGGAGCTGATTGCAGGTATCAATCATATGGGGTGGCTCTTAAAGCTGGAGGACAGGTTCGGAAATGATCTCTATCCTGAGATCCGCCGCCGTGCAAGAGAGAAAAACGCCGGGGAAAAGCACCATGATATGGTAAGGTTCGAATATATTGAGAGGCTGGGCTATTACTGTACGGAATCGAGCGAGCACAATGCGGAGTACAACTGCTTTTTCATAAAACCGGAATATCCCGAACTGATTGAGAGGTACAATATTCCCCTGGACGAGTATCCGAGAAGATGCATCAACCAGATCGAGGGATGGGAGAAGGAGCGGGATGAGATCCTGCAGAACGGAGAGGTCACTCATGAGCGCAGCCGCGAATATGCGTCTTATATCATGGAGGCTGTCACGGAGAGCAAGCCCTATGAGATCGGAGGCAATGTGATCAACCATGGCTGTATCGAAAATCTTCCTGATGATGCCTGCGTGGAGGTGCCCTGCCTCGTAAACGGCGACGGGATTCACCCCTGCCATGTGGGAAGACTCCCGGTACAGCTGGCGGCTATGAACATGACGAATATCAATGAGCAGCTGCTTGCCATTGAGGCCGCAAGAAGCAGAAAGAGGGAGGCGGTTTACCAGGCCGCTATGCTGGATCCGCATACGGCTGCGCAGCTCAGTCTGGATGATATCGTGAAAATGTGCGACGAGCTTATCGATGCTCATGGTGAATATATGAAGATGTACCGGTAGAAACCAAAATTTAGAGGGAAGATGGAAAAGCATGATAAAATTGAAAATTCAAATTACCCCCGTCAGGCTGCGGCGGGGGGTGCTGACTTGCTTACTGTGCCTGCTGCTGACGGGATGCGGCAATGAATTTGCAAGACGTGAGTATGATTCCAATGAAAAAATTGCACAGATAGAGGATCATTATGCGAAGGAGGTTTCCGTTGCTAATTCCATAAACGGAGAGTATTCACTTACGGTTTCCAAATTTGACGGACGTCAGACGATATGGACAGAAACATTAGAAGAAAATCAGAATATGGATATAGACTTTTCTTTCAGCATCTCAAACGGATTGGCAAAGATCGTGCATATTGATGGCGACGGCAATGTCACGACGGTGCTTGAATGCTCGCCGGATACTTCGACAGACGGATTCGTAACTAAAACAATATCGTTTAAAAGCGGCCAGAACAGATTGAAAATCGTTGGCTATGATTGTAAAAATATTGATTTGAAAATGCTGTTTGAAGAACTGTAAGGATAAACCGCCCTCCTGGATTTACAGACAGGAGGGCGATCTAATAATATATACTTTTTTCAATATCTGGCAGTAATTTATATATGGATTTTTCGGCCATTCTCTCGAAATAATCCTTATATTGGTAAGTATAGTTCCAGCGGTCAACAGAAAACGGATATATTCCATATCGTCTCGTTGTATCAACAAATCTTTTTTCAAGG
>CAJUIO010000116.1:0-2422 GCA_910586025.1 uncultured Lachnospiraceae bacterium | reverse complement strand
AGAAAACGGATATATTCCATATCGTCTCGTTGTATCAACAAATCTTTTTTCAAGGATACAAAATCCGTTGGCATCTGCGAGCGCATCGCAGAGAATAATCAGTTTATCATAATCATCATATTCGAGATGATTCAAATAATTATTGATAAAATCATATTGTTCTTTACTGATATCTTTCTTTGCAATATCTGCTTCTATATCCTTAACGGGAAATGAATGGGTTATGCATATTCTTGCCACTTCGTCCCATCCTTCGGAAGTGGCATAGTCATAACCGTCAATATTATGCCTTAAAGCTGAAATACCTGTCCGGCGACCGATATCATGCAATAGTCCGCAGACAAATGCCTTATCGGGGCTCATGCCCCTGGAATGTTCCGCAATTATTTCTGCTGCGTTTGCAACATTATAAGAATGCTTTGTCCAGGGACCGGGATTCATCTGGCCGGCAATTTCCAATTCATGCATCGCTGTTTCTCTATCCGGGAACGTAGTTAATCACCTCCATGGTTTTAGATTTAGTTCTCCATATTTATGATCAGCCCCACCGGGCAGTGATCCGAACCCTGTACATCCTTGTAGATCAGCGCATCCACGAGAGAGTCCTCCAGAGAAGGGGAGGTCAGAAAGTAGTCGATGCGCCATCCGGTATTCCGCTCCCTCGCATGAAAGCGGTAGGACCACCAGGAGTAAGCGCCCTCAAGGTCAGGGTAAAAATGGCGGAAGGTGTCAATAAAGCCGGCTTCTGTCAGTTTGGTAAATTTCTCGCGTTCTTCGTCCGTGAAGCCTGCGTTGCTGCGGTTGGTTTTAGGATTTTTCAGGTCGATCTCACGGTGGGCCACATTCAGGTCGCCGCAGAAGATAACAGGCTTTTTCTCTTCCAGGGATTTGAGATAAGCAAGAAAAGCGTCTTCCCATTCCATGCGGTAGGAAAGCCTTTTCAACTCATCCTGGGAGTTCGGCGTGTACACGGTTACCATATAATAATGATCAAATTCAAGAGTGATCACACGGCCCTCCCGGTCGTGCTCCTCGATTCCGATTCCGCAGAAAACACAGAGCGGCTCTTCCTTTGTAAAAACGGCCGTTCCGGAATATCCCTTTTTTTCCGCATAATTCCAGTACTGATGGTAGCCGGGAAGCTCCAGACTGATCTGACCTTCCTGCAGCTTGGATTCCTGAATACAGAAGATATCGGCATCCGCTTCCCTGAAGAAATCCAGAAATCCTTTATTGAGACAGGCCCGCAGACCGTTGACGTTCCATGATATCAGTTTTTTCATTTTATGAGGGTTCCTTTCTTTGAAAATCGTGATTTTCCGCTTGCTATAAGTATAGCATACCGCTATAAGTAAGGCTATATGTTTATAATCAGGGCAGAGAGATTTAAAATTTTTTTAGTATAACTTCATAAAAAGTAAAGGGAATGAACACAGTTTCGTCACAGTTTGAAATTATCATTAATACTCGTCAGCAAGCAAAAAAATATTACAGAAAATCAAAGCTGGCGAGCATTAGTTTTAAGGAGGAGAAATTTATGAAGAAAAAATTGGCAATGGTGTTGACAGGTGTTGCGGTATGTGGACTTTTGATGGTGGCATGCCAGGGAAAGGATAAGGAGGCCGCAACGGACGGCGTACAGACAGAAGACATGGATTCTTCTGCAGAGCCTACTCCGGAGGTCACAGAACCCGAGGCAGAGCCCACTCCTGAGGCGACAGAACCTGAGGCTGATCCCGAGGCAGCAGGATCCGGGGATGAAACCGCTCCTGAGGCAGGAGAAGCAGAAAATTCCGGAGAAAACGAAGGAGAGGATACAGACAACGCCGACGATGCAGAGCAGGAAGCAGGAGCTGAGGGAGAAGACGGCAGCGCAGATGCGAATGCCGCAGCGGGCGAAGAGCCGGAGACGGAAGGCGATACAGAGACAAAGGCAGAATAACTACTTTTTTTGGTAATAGTTTTCCCTAAGAAGACAGCCGGGGACGTAATCGGTCCTGGCTGTTTTCTTTGTGCTCATAAAAACGTCAGTGTTTCTTTTTCATCTCTGCCGCCTTGCTGCGGGGTTGTTGACTTTTGATGTACAGATTCCCGAATGGTTATAAAGCGGGCGAAAAAGGAAACTGGGGCTGGTAGATTTTTATCCGGCGATTTCTTACAATCAATTTAAAGAGAGAGAAGGAGGTAATAATTATGAGCTTGGGAAATAATCTTTTTAATGCCCGCAAGAAGAGCGGCCTCTCGCAGGAGGAGGTCGCCGGAAGACTTGGAGTGAGCAGGCAGACGATCTCGAAGTGGGAGCTTGATGAAACTCTGCCCGATATCCGTCAGTCCAAGAAGCTTGCCAATTTATATGGTCTGTCATTGGACGAGCTGATTGAATTTGACATTGATGTGAAGGAGATTCAGGAAGTTATTGACA
>CAJUIO010000115.1:2387-10191 GCA_910586025.1 uncultured Lachnospiraceae bacterium | reverse complement strand
GAAAGAAAAGAGGGCTTTTACGTTCTGATCACAAAGCAGGGAAAGCTGCAGGCGGGCTTTGGAAACGGGAAAATGCTTTTTTGCTTTGATTCCCTTGAGGTGCGGGCGGCTCTGAACGCCTGGAATATGGTCACCGTGGTGTACGGACAGGAGGCCGGCTGGTGCGATCTGTATGTGAACGGCGTGCTGGCGAACCGCAGGCAGTTTCCCAGGCATATGGAGATAAAATGGCCGGAAGGCAGGGCGTATCTTGGCAGGTATGTGGATCATGCTGTCTGCACGGAGGAATCGCCGTCAGGGTGCTTTTACGGGCTGATGGAGGAAATACTGCTGTGGGGAAAGGCCCTGCGGGCGGATGAGGTAAGGGAGCTTCACAATGCACGGCCCACAGGGGAGACGGCGGAAAGGCTCGGACTTGACAGAAGCGACTATGAGGGGGATGTGCAGCGCCCGCAGTATCATCTGATCCCTCCGGGAAAATGGATGAACGAGCCTCACGGCCCCCTTTATTATCAGGGATATTATCATATTTTTTATCAGGCAAACCCCCATGCTCCCATTTGGGATCACATTCAGTGGGGGCACATGGTGAGCCGGGACATGGTTCACTGGGAGGATATGCCTCTTGCCCTTGAGACGGGTGAGACGCTGGATCCGGACGGCTGCTGGTCGGGAAGCTCCCTGGTGGATAAGGAGGGAAGGCCCTGTATCTTCTATACGGCGGGAAATGACAGATGCTTTCCCAATCAGTTCGTCGCCATGGCGGAGGCTGTCATTGACGGGGAAAAGAGGCTTCCGGTGTGGAAGAAAGGTGACGGGCCGGCGGTAACGCAGACACAGGGGTGGCTGGGGGAATTCCGGGATCCCTTTGTGTGGCTGGAGGACGATACTTACTTTATGCTGGTGGGAACCGGGGATGCGGATAACGGCGGCGGAAACGCGGTCCTGTATTCCTCGGATGACAGGGTGAGCTGGCAGTGCCACGGATTTTTCCTGGATTACGATTACGGAAAGAACCGGGAGGCGGGACATGTGTTTGAGCTTCCGGTGCTTCTGCCGCTTAAGGACGAAGAGGGAGATGTGGTCTGTCATATTTTTCTTCTCTGTGCCTGTCAGATCGAGGGAGACGTGGTGGAGACATACGGCTTTCTGGGAAAATGGGATCCGAAAGGGAGGAGTTTTTCGAAGTTCCACGAGAAGGCAATGCTGCTTGACCTTGGAAACGGAAGCTTTACCGGTCCGAGCGGGTTTGTGACGCCGGACGGGCGCACCGTGGTGTTTACCATAGCCCAGGGAAAACGGGGCTGGAAGGAGGAGTACTATGCGGGCTGGGCACATAACGGAGGTCTTCCTGTGGAGCTTTCGGTGCAAAACAGCGAACTGCGCATACGGCCCATCCGGGAGCTTTCCGCTCTTCGAAGAAGAGAGCTGCTCCGTCTTGCGGATGTTTCCCTGGAGGAGGCGAAGGAGGCGCTGGCTGCTTTTTCCGGAAACATGCTCTGGCTGAGGATTCGGGCGGATGCCCGGCTATTGAAGGTGGAAGCCGGGGATGCGCAGTCAAAAAGAATCATTTACTATGACAGGGAGGCGGAGCGTTTCGGTGTCTTTGACGAAACGGGAGAGGAGCTCGGAAAGTATCGGGGAGAGGAGGACCGTGTGGAGCTCGGAGACGAATTGGTCTGTATGGAATATTTCCTTGACCACTCCATGATCGAGGCGTATCTGAATGAAAAGAAATCCATTACCGCCAGAAATTATATTGCGGGCAGGAATCGAAGGATCAGTCTGGATGGGAGTGTGGACAGGATTTGTGAGCTGGAGCTGTGGGAGATGAGTCCGGCCTATGAAAAATGAGACAGACAGGTCTTCCCAAAGGAGGGCAGGACGGCCCGAAGAGAGGAGAATGTGAGATGGAAGGACGGATTTTTTATCATGCTCCGGGAGCGCGGACAGGGGATGTGATCCCCAAATACATAGACGGAAAATATCAGCTTTTTTACCTGAAAAACTGGAAGAACCCAAAGGATCCCCAGGCAGTGCCCGGATGGCACAGGATGGAGAGCGAGGATCTTCTCCATATGAGCGGTGAGGTTCCGATTCATGTTAAGGGCGGAACCGGGGATCTGATTTTCTGGCAGGGACAGTGGCATCTGTTTGCCTGCATCTTCCCGGAGGGACGGCAGCTTGTGACTCATTATGTGAGCAGGGATGGGAGCCTTGATAACTGGGAATACATACAGGAGGATACCTTTGGCCCGGACGGGGTGATCTACCATCCCTCGGACTGGCGGGATCCCAGGATTGTATACAGGCAGGAGCTGGGCGAGTTCTGGATGTTCCTTGCCGCCAGGGCCATGGATAACCACAGCCAGACGGGCTGTGTGGGCCTTTGTGTGTCAAAAGACCTGAAAAAGTGGGAATACAGGCCTCCGGTGTATTATCCCGGGCGCTTTAACGGGGCTCTGGAATGCCCCGACGTGTTCCGGATGGGGGACTGGTATTATCTGATTTTTTCCAGCTATACAACGCTGTTTGGAAATTATTACGTGAAATGCCGGGCGGGTGAGAAGAACTGGCAGATTCCCAAAAACCACAGGCTGGACGGCAGAGCCTTCTATGCGGCCAAATCTGCGGGGGATGGGAAGAAGCGTTATCTGTTTGGATGGAATCCCACTAAGGAGGAAAATATATTCGGCTTCTGGCCGGATAAATTGAAGGCACAGGATTACCGGACCTGGGATTGGGGCGGCAGCATGGTGATCCACCGGCTCTCCCAGCAGCCGGACGGGGATTTGAGGCTTTCTCTGCCGGAGGAAAAGAAAAATCTTTTTGATCTTCCCGTGAAGAATGAGCTGCGGATATTGACACGGGGATGGGAAATGGAGGAAAATAAATATAAAGCCACAGGAAGTGCGGATCAGCAGATGCTCCTGATGCAGAACCTCCCGGAGAGCTGTTATCTCGTGACGGAGATCATAATCGGTGACGCAAGGCAGGCCGGCGTGATCCTGCAGGCGGATGAGAGCTTGGGAGAGGGCTATTATGTGTATCTGGAACCGGAGAGGGGACGGCTGGTTTTCCGCTCCTGGCTTCGGATGAAGGAGGAGGGCGGAAAGACATTCCCCTACGACGTGGAGCTGGAGGCGCCTGTGCGGGCTTCGGCGGATCACAGATATCTGTTGGAAATCCTGACCGAGGGCAGCGCCGCCACGGCCTATGTGAACGGGGAGGCGGCTTTGAGCTTTCGGATGTATGACCTCGCCGGGAGAGGGCTTGGATTGTTTTCCTTTGGCAGAGCGGAATTTGACAATACACAGATGAGGATAAGGAGTGTGCGGTATGTTTGATATGAGAGGACTTCCCTTCCTTGGAGAAGGGAAAAGCAGAAGCATTAACTGGGAAAACAGAACCGGGGAAAAGGGAAAGGGCGGAATGGCGGCCAGTGACCTGGGGCCTTCCAGAAAGGGTTCCCCCTGTATTCCGCAGATCAAATCGGGGGAGACAGTGACTCTGGCACAGATTCAGGGGCCGGGAGTGATTCAGCATATCTGGATCACGGTGACGGACAGGGTCAGTGACAGAAACCGCTATATTCTGCGGGATCTGGTTCTGCGCATGTATTGGGATGAGGAGGAGACACCTTCCGTGGAGAGCCCCCTTGGAGACTTTTTCTGCTGCGGATTCGGTGTGTCCTATCCGGTGAATTCCATGCCTGTTGCCGTCAATCCCACAAGAGGGTTCAACTGCTATTTTCCCATGCCCTTTGGGCGCAGCGCGAGGATCACCATAGAAAATCAGTGCGACGAGGATATTCCCGCCTTCTTTTACCAGGTGGATTACTGTCTGACCGGAGAGGCCCTTGCGCAGAATACGGGATATTTTCACGCAAAATGGAACCGCCGGAGAATCACGGAGAAGGGACAGGATTACGTGATTCTGGATCAGGTAAGGGGCAGAGGAAAATACGTGGGCACCTATCTGGCGCTGACCACGCTCGAACGCTACTGGTACGGAGAGGGAGAGATCAAATTTTATCTGGACGGGGATCAGGATTATCCTACGATCTGCGGGACAGGGACAGAGGACTACTTTGGCGGGGCCTGGAGCTTTGCCACGCAGAGCGGGGGACGTACGGTGGAAAACACGTACTGTACGCCGTTTCTGGGATACCCTTACTATTCTCATCACGACACCTTTATCCACAATGATTACCACAATGACGACCAGATGCCTCAGAGAAGCTTTTACCGCTGGCACATCATGGATCCGATCCTGTTCGATGAGGATCTGAAGGTCACGATCCAGCAGATCGGCGTTTACCATGGAGGGCTGTTCGAGAGGCAGGACGACGTTGCGTCCGTAGCCTACTGGTATCAGTCGGAGCCTCACGCCGCTTTTGGAGCGCTGATGGGGCGAAAGGACCGCTGGCCCAGGTAAGAACCCCTGGAGGAAATCCGGAAACGTTAAACGGCGGAAGATTTGGCAAATAGATTTCAGATGGAGAGGAAAAGATTATGATCAGTCAGACATTACGCGAAGCCCGCAAGTATGAGGAGGCTTCCGAAAAATTAATTGCAAAAGAGGAGAGGCCGGATTTTCATCTGTCTGTGCGCACCGGCTGGCTCAATGACCCCAATGGGTTTTCGTATCATGACGGTAAGTACCATATGTTTTACCAGTATCATCCCTATGACGCTCACTGGGGGCCCATGCACTGGGGCCATGCGGTGAGTGAGGATCTCCTGCACTGGGAATATCTCCCGGCGGCCCTGGCCCCGGATGCGTTTTACGACAGGGACGGCTGCTTTTCGGGCAGCGCCATCACTCTTCCCGACGGGCGGCAGCTCCTGATGTACACGGGGGTTCTGGAGGAGAGCACACGGACCGGAGGAAAGAGGGCCATCCAGACCCAGTGTCTTGCGGTGGGAGACGGGGTGGATTATGAGAAGGTGGAAAACAACCCGGTGCTGGACGAAAAGGATCTTCCGCCGGGAGCTAGCGCCAGCGATTTTCGGGATCCCAAAATGTGGCGGAGGAAGGACGGAACCTATCGCTGTGCCATAGGAAGCAGGCCGGCGGACGGCAGCGGCCAGATCCTGCTGTATTCCAGTCCAGACGGGTTTTCCTGGAGCTTTGAGAAGGTGCTTGCGGCCAACAACAACCGGTTTGGGAAGATGTGGGAGTGCCCGGACTTCTTTGAGCTGGACGGAAAAGGCGTGCTGCTCACCAGTCCTCAGGATATGCTTCCCCAGGGCTTTGAGTATCATAACGGGAACGGGACATTGTGCCTGATCGGGGAGTATGATGAGGAGACGGACACCTTCCGGGAGGAGAACAACCAGGCTATCGACTACGGAATCGATTTTTATGCGCCTCAGACTGTCCTTACGCCGGACGGCCGCCGGGTGATGATCGGGTGGATGCAGAACTGGGACACCTGTGATTTCCGCTCCCAGAATCTTCGCTGGTTCGGACAGATGAGCCTGCCAAGAGAGCTTTCCGTGCGAGGCGGAAGGCTGTACCAGAAGCCGGTTCGCGAGCTGGACGCACTGCGGCATGGGAGGGTGGAGTACCGGGATGTTTCCGTTGCCGGCACCGTCCGTCTTGACGGGATTGAGGGACGGAGGGTGGACATGGAACTTGTGCTGCGTCCTAAGGATCCGAAGGACATTTATCAGAAATTCGCAGTGCGTTTTGCCCAGAATGACCAGTATCAGACCTCCTTAAGCTTCCGTCCGAGGGAGGGGGTTCTCAAGGTGGACAGGAAATTTTCCGGCTCCAGAAGGGCCATCATCCATCAGCGGCGGTGTCTGGTGAACAGTCCGGATGCCAGGAAGGGTGAACTGAGACTTCGCATCATTCTGGACCGGTTCAGTGTGGAGGCCTTTATTAACGACGGGGAGCAGGTCATGACGGCCACCCTCTACACGGATCAGGCGGCGAGGGGAATCTCCTTCTTTGCGGACGGAGAAGTCTGCATGGATCTTGTGAAATATGATTTGGGGGACTGATGAAGATGAAAAAATTCGACGTGACAGCGTTGGGAGAACTGTTGATTGATTTTACGGAAAACGGGATGAGCGCACAGGGCAATCCTCTTTATGAGGCAAACCCGGGCGGTGCGCCCTGCAACGTGCTGGCCATGCTGAACAGGGCGGGGAGGAAGACCGCCTTTATCGGAAAGGTAGGGCAGGATATTTTCGGAAACCGTCTGCGGGCGGTTCTGGAAGAGGTGGGAATTGACACCTCCAATCTGGTGTCGGATGGGGATGTGCGGACTACGCTGGCCTTTGTGGAGACCTTTGCGGACGGTGACCGGGACTTTTCCTTCTACCGCAATCCCGGCGCGGATATGATGCTGGGGGAGGAGGAGCTGCATCTGGAGCTGCTTGCGGACACAAGGATCTTTCATTTCGGAACCTTGTCCATGACCCACGAGAAGGTGCGAAGGGCCACGAAGAAGGCCGTCGTCGCGGCAAAGGAGAACGGTGCGCTGATCTCCTTTGACCCGAACCTGCGGCCCCCGCTGTGGAAATCTCTGGAGGAGGCGAAGGAACAGGCAGCCTACGGATTTTCCCAGTGCGATATTCTCAAGATATCGGACAACGAGATTCAGTGGTTTACCGGGGAGGAGGATTTCGATGCCGGAATCCGAAGGCTCAGAAGTCAGTACGATATCCCGCTGATTCTGCTCTCCATGGGAAGGGAGGGGAGCCGGGCTTACTATAAGGATCTGAGGGTGGAGGCGGCACCCTTCCTGCAGGAGGCGACTGTTGAGACCACCGGAGCCGGAGACACCTTCGGGGCCTGCTGTCTGCATTTCGTGCTGGAATACGGTTTAGATCATTTGGATGAGGGTAAGCTTGCAGGGATGCTGCGGTTTGCCAATGCTGCGGCTTCGATTATCACCACCAGAAAGGGGGCGCTGCGGGTGATGCCGGAGATGTCCGAGGTGGAAGAATTCCTTGCGCAGAGAGAGGGGAAGCGGTCATGATCCGCTCCCTCTTTGCGGCGGCTGTGCTGGGAATCTGCCTGAGCGGGGGCCTGCATATGGCAGATCCCCGCTCCTTGCAATGCGGACAGCCTGCCAGGCGGCATGAGGATGCGGCTGCTCAGGAGCGCATGGGAGAGATTGCAACAGAGGTTACGGATGCGGGATTAGAGTTGGAAAAAAGGACGGATGCGAAAGCGCCTGGTGATGTGGGGCGCTTTCGCATCCGTTATTCTGCGGGCCGGGGACACAAAGGAGCGGCAATACGGTCCTATGATGTCTCCGGAGAGGGGCGGATCGCCATTGCCTTTTCGGATGAGCGGATTGGGGTATATGACCGGGATATGAATTGTCTGTTTGAGCTGTTTTTTGAAGAGACGGGTGCCTACGGCGTTTTGTGGAAGGGCGAGAATGTGCTGTTTCTGGATCACCGGTCCAATACGGCAATGGAATACAATGACAGGGGAGAGCTGATGAACGTCTACCGGATCAAGGGTCCGTCCAATCACTGGTTTGAGATCGTGGAGGAGAGGATGCGCAGCTGCGGGGAGGATGTGTATCTGTGTACGAACCGGTATGGGAGCGACAACAGAAACGTTCGCTATGGGTCTTACACCATTCTGAAAAGATACGGGCCTTCCGGAGAGGAGATTATATACCGGGCGGATGCGAGAATCGACGGTGGCCTGTGGGGAGCGCTGGTGATTGGAGGGTTTGCGCTTGCGGCGGGGGCTGTGCTGTGGATGATTGTCAGTGGGTGGAGGAGGAGATTGAGTTGAAAGAAAAGAGTATGTGCAAATGCATTGATTATTG
>CAJUIO010000115.1:0-2287 GCA_910586025.1 uncultured Lachnospiraceae bacterium | reverse complement strand
AAAACCAGAAAGGAAAAATAAGGAAATGAGGAAAGCAGTCAGAAAGAGATTGGAAAAGGCGGCAAAAAAAGGCAGGAGGATTGTCATTGCGGCAGCTGCGGGAGCGATTGTGCTGAGTAACGTCGGTTATGTTCAGGCGGCAGGCATAGAGGATGTCTTTGACGAACAATATTATGCGGATGAGTATCCGGAGCTTAAGGATGTATATGGTAATGCCAGATCAGTTCTGCTGAACCATTTCATAAGAGCGGGCCTCTTAGAGGGCAGGAGAATGAACGGGCTGATAGACATCGTCAAATATAAGGAGAAATATCCGGATCTTCAAGAGGCGTTTGGGGATGACTGGGATGCTTATGTTGAGCATTATCTTTCCCACGGGGCCTATGAACACCGGGATAACGGCACGGATTTTGATCCCGTGGCTTATCTTAACAGATACAGCGATTTGAAGGCGGCCTTTGGCATGGACTTGCTGGCGGCTTACAAGCATTATGAGGAATTCGGGAAAAAGGAAGGCAGGGATGGCAGAAGCGAGGCCGTGGTAAGGGCTGAACAGGAGGCGGCTGCAAGGGCCCGGGAAGAAGCGGCCGCAAGGGCTCAGGCGGAAGCGGTGACAAGTACTCAGGAAGAAGACGTAAACGATGAAGAAGAGGACAGAGATGACAGGCCGTCAGAGCCGGAAAAGAAAAGCTTTGAGATTCAGAGCGTGGAGGTTACAGGCGGCGGTCATATCAGGGTTACTTTAAATCAGAGGACGGAACAGCCCCTTGCGCTGGAGGCGTTCAGTATCATATGCAACAGCGGCGGTTCCGATATGACGATACTGTCTGTTACCACGAATGATAATATGGTCTATGACCTGACCACTACCTATTACAGAGATCAGGAATACGATTTGCAGATCACGCTTGCCGACGGAACGACGATCTCAAAGGTTTTTGTTTACAGGACGGATTGTGCGCAGATCGCAGGCATTAACGCTGTCCGCACGAGTGTCAGCGAGGCAAGGATTAGCTATAATTCAAATGAACCTGGATCTTTTTACTATTTGCTGAAAGAAAACGGGGAGGCTTTGGTATACTCGGCTTCCGGGGAGTCAGAGGAAGTGACGGAATCCGAAATCATTGAGAGCGGCATTAAGACGGAGATGAAACAGCATGAAAACAGCTTTACCATTTCCGGTCTGACTGAGGGCATGCCATATACCATGTATTATGTGGCTGTCAATACAGAGGGAAATGCCACATTGGTAAAAAGCCTTTCCATTGACAAAGAGGTCTATGAGGAAACAGCCGCCGCAATCAAGAGGGCGGATGCATTTGCTGAAAAACAGGAAAACGGTGAATATCTGTATGGCTTTGAGATAGAGCTGGAGAGTGCCACCCCGGAAAGTCTGGTTCTGGAGCAGTTTGATATAAGCTGTCCGCTGAACGAGACGAAGCTTGGAGAGGTCAGGACTTCAGACAATAAGATTTACCGCGTGTACATGCAGAGAGGAAGTATCCCCAATGGCAATAATACCTATACAATTCTGATCACGTTAAAGGATGGCACACAGCTAAAGGGTACGTGCTACCTTGACCTTCAGGCACCCAGGGTTGATGCGAGAAGTATTGAGTGGGAAGATGCGGATACGATAAAGGTAGTTGTTAACTCGGATGAGGCAGGTACGCTTTACTATGCAATTCAGGACGAGGTAGAGGGCGAGGGGACAATTGCTCCCAAGGATCCTGCGCAGATTTATGCTCAGGGTACGAGGATCTCCATAGGATATGGCCTGAATTATATAACAATCAATGGTATAAGTGCGGGACAGTGGTTCTGCTATGCATCGGAGGATGCGAAGGGAAACAGAGAGGATTTCTACAGCTATAAGCAGATTCCCGAGTATACCGATCCGACTCCGGATGATTCGCAGCAACCGGAAATCACAGGAGTGACGGTTCTTTCGACTTCGAACAGTGCTAAGCTCAGGGTGGTGTTCAATCAAACCATATGGGGACTTTACGACAACGGCCAGACTCAGATCAGCGGGATTGAAGGAAAAGTGGGATTTATTGCGGATTATGAATCTGAAGGGGATTTGGAGGACAATGTGCTGGTACTTACCGTGATGGATCCGACAATTTCCATACCCGAGGGCAGTCATACCCTGACGATTGTATTAGAGGACGGAAAAACATTAACGTATGATTTTACGGTATAAAAAGATCCGGCCAATGTATGGCGGACAGTTTATAATGTATTCGGGCAACAGTTCAGCTTCCGGCTGAACTGTTGCTTTTTA
>CAJUIO010000114.1 GCA_910586025.1 uncultured Lachnospiraceae bacterium | reverse complement strand
GTATGAGCAGAAAATCAGTGTCCATGCCGGTCTCCTTCCCCTCTGTCCCGAAAAAGAGCCATTTTTCACAGAAAAATGAGCGGATTTGAGGTGTTTTAGGATTGCAGGAGCACATAGTGCGGAGCAATCCGCAGTATCACAGAGGCAAAATACCATTTCCCCTCTATATCATAATATAACGCTCCGGAGAGCAAAAAAGTCAGTCTGGGCCAAAATTATTTGCAGCTGTGCGGTTGGCATTCCGGTGCCGGCGGCTCTGTGCGCCAAATGGCTTTGGGCTATGGGGCTGTTGTGGAAAATCGGTAATTTCACTTATGAAATGCTGACCTGCCAGGGTGAAACCGCCATGGATGGCGGTTTCAGGCATTTGCGGCAGGGATGCCGCTTAATGCCGCCCCGTCCATTCTCTATAACCCTCTGGCATTTCATTAGTGGAATCCGATTTGCAGCATCAGACCCGTAGCCCAAAGCCATTTGGCGCACAGAGCCGCCGGCACCGGAATGCCAACCGCACAGCTGCAAACAGCTCCAAACTTCAGATTCAATAACGGTATTTTGCCCGCTTCCCCACCAGAAAAAGCGCCGTCACCGCAGCGGCCATGAGCTCCGCAATGACAATGGAGACCCAGATCCCGTCAATCCCCCAGATCAGGGGCAGCAGCATAACCGCCGCAACCTGAAACACCAGTGTCCGCAAAAAGGCGATCACCGCAGACACGAGACCGTTGTTCAGCGCCGTGAAAAAGGAAGATCCGTAGATCGCCATCCCGGAAAACAGGAAGGAAAAGGAATAAATCGCAAACCCTCTCCTGGTCAGCTCAAAAAGCCCCTCATCATACCCCACAAAGATCCGGGAGAGCGGCACTGCCAGCCCCTGTCCAAGTCCAAGCATACAAAGGGATACAATCCCGATCAGCAAAAGACTTTTTCGCAGCAGACTTCCCAGCTCCTCATGATTCCCGGCACCGTAATGATACCCGATGACAGGAGCCGTGCCGATAGAGTACCCGATAAAGGCCGCAAGAAAAATCATGTTCACATACATCAGCACACCGTAGGCCGCAACGCCGTCCTCCCCGGCATACTTTATGAGCTGGACATTATAGAGCATACTGACCAGAGACATGGAAATATTACTCATCAGCTCCGAGGAGCCGTTGGCACAGGCCTTCCAGAGCGAGGTGCCGTCAAATCCCGTCTTTGTCAGCCGCAGAAGGCTGGTATTTTGCCGGAAAAAGTAAAATAACGGCACGATACCTCCCACAACCTGACTGAGGGCCGTTGCCGCAGCCGCCCCCACTAGTCCCCATCCAAAGACCGCCACGAAAATCCCGTCCAGGGCCATGTTCGTAAAGCCGGAGGCCACCGTCACCCAAAGCCCCAGCTGAGGCTTTTCCGCCGTGATGAAAAAGCTCTGGAACTCCATCTGCAGGATAAAGGCCGGCAACGCCGCCAGAACAACCAGCCCATACCGGACGCAGTGGTCCAGCATTTCTCCCCGGGCTCCGAGCAGAGCCGCTATCGGACGCAGCGTTAACATTCCCAGTGCCGTGATCACCGCCCCGCAAAGAGCCGAGAGATACACAAACAGGGAAAACAGTCGGTTCGCCTTGTCCCTGTTCCCCTCACCCAGAGTCTTTGCGATCAGGGCTCCTCCTCCGGTTCCGAACATGAAACCCACCGCCCCAAGGATCATCAGAAAGGGATAGATAAAATTGACCGCCGCAAAGGGCGACTTCCCCACAAAATTGGAAACAAAGAAACCGTCCACCACGCCATAAATGGATGTAAAAATCATCATCACGACAGACGGCAGCGTAAACCGCATTAATTTCTTATAGGTAAAATGATCGGATAACTGAATTTTCATAGCTCTTAAAACCTCTCTTTATCTCCTGTAATTCTCAATCCTTCTCCTGTTTTGAAATCCCCGCAACCTTAGAACGGAAGCAGTCCAGATATCGCTGTGTCAGGCTCAGATACAGCTCGCACTCCTCCTGCGTCCAGGAATCCCAGATTTCCTCCTCAATCCTGATCAGCTGCAAAGCCGTCCTTTTCATGAGCTCCTCTCCCCCCTCCGTCAGCCTTACCACCTTTTTCCTGCCGTCAAAGGCATCCAGCCGGACATATCCCTCCTCCTCCAGCCTGCGCACCGCAGAATGGACTGTCTGCTTGCTGGTGCCGGAAAGCCTGCTGATCTCGTTCAGAAGGCAGCTTCCATCGTGATCACAGACAGCATACAGCACCATCATGGCGCTGTCGCTCAGCCCAAACTTAAGCGCCGCCTCGTGATACACAGAGTTAATCTCGCTCGTCAGAAAGTTAAAATGCTTCAACCGTTGTTCCGCTCTTTTCATTTTCTTCATTCCTCCACAAAGGCAAAATACGTCCGAAATCAGACTTACTATATTCTAGTCCGATTTCAGACGTATTGTCAAGTTTAAATTTAACTCCACAAAAATTCCTGTACCCTGTTTCGTCAGATCAGTTCGATCACCTTTCGGAGAACCTCTCCGATCACGCTGGCAGCCTGATATCGGCAGACCACCTTCTCCTGTCCTTTCTTTACGATGCTCTCCCTCAGGTCATCATTTTCCACCATTTCCCTGATAATACCGGGAAGCCGCTCCAATTCATTCAAATCATAAAAGACCATATCCTCCCCATCCGTGAATTTCTGTTCCAGCCATGTGCTTTTATCCGATACCGGGCATGCGCCGGACAATAAGGCATTAAAAATTCTCTCATGAGATCCCGCCTTAAACCAGGGCATCACGTTCAGTGCCACCTTGCTCGCACTCATATACCGAAATATCTCGGCAAACGGCTTCTCGGGAATCCAGTGAAAATTGGAGCGGGCCGTAAATTCTGTCCTGTCCCAGTTAGTTCCGATAACGGTAAGATCCATTCCGGAATCCAGAATCATCCTCAGGGCTCTGTCTCTGTAATACATCCTGACATACTCATCCACAGCCTTTGCCTGAACCAGCAGCCATGCAGTCTCTCCGTCCGAAAGGCTTATACCCCTGTCCCTTATTACTATTCCGCAGGCATCCTCAATGGTCACAGACGAATGGAGCAGCATATATTCGATCATCTCCACAAAAATGTCACTGTATGCCGAGTCTTTGATTTCATCCATCAAACTCTCGAAGGACCACGTATTGCCGGCAAACAGAAGTCCTGTCTCTCTCTTACCTCCGATACTTACAACCGGTGCCGTCCCCATATGCGGTAAAAAGAAGGAATTACGAATATTCCAATATTTTTTACTGAATGCGGCATGCCTTTCATCCGGTGAAAACTGGATGTATTTCCGGGGCGGATCCGCCATACAATGCACAAACGTCATGGGATGATCCACCAGAATATTAACTACCAGTATCCCCAGAGAATCATAGATTCCCTTAAAGAGCATGCCGATACCGTCATATAGAATAACGGCATCAACTCTTTTTTCCAAAAAATCTGCCAGCAGGTCTGTCTCTCGGTTCGACAAAGGCATAGTGATTTTACACACATGTGTCTTACACCCAACCGCCTCAAGAAAATTCTTTGCAATATCTGTAAAGTGGTTTAACGAATCCAGGTCTCCGTGAAATAATAATATTCTCATAGCTATCCCATTCACCCTGCTCCCTGTACCCTATTGGACAAATCCGCTATAATCTCTTCGTAATAATTTTCCGGCAGGTCAGCATCACTGACCTTGTCCCCTCCGGCAAATTCATTATTATACTTGTTTGGCACCTCGACCCTGGTCCCTTTTCCGGCCAAAAACCACTCATACTCCAAATCCACATGCCCCACGTCCACGGCCTGAATTCCCCGCCGGGACAAGTCATATGCCAGCACCCCGGAGGACGGGCCTATCGCCAGAAGAAACATGTCAGCCATTTCCCGGCATTCCTCGCAGACGGCGAGAATATCCTCGTACCTGTCAAAGGAATCCGTTGCCGGTGCCAGGATTCGCCTGACCCCTGCCGCACCCCCGAGCAGATCGTTTCCCACCCCGAGCCTTGTCTGCGCCCCTTCCACGATGATGACCCGCCTGCCCTCCCATATTTTTTTCAGCGACTCAAACCGGCCTCGGGGACCGTCCGTGAACGCGTCCATGTGGATCACATACGGCCTTGTCATATAAGTGTCGGAATATACTCTGTCCGGTGACAGCAGACTCATGTGCTGTGCGCGCGTCTCATCGGTCAGATACATCCTGATTCCCCGGGCCGCCTGTGCATTGAAGCGTTCCAGACCGCCGTAATGGTCCGCTATCCCTATGAGCAGGGCCGGGTTATCTGTCTGGGTGAGCACCTGCCGGATCCTGTCCCGGAGCCCCGGATCCGGTCTCTGGAATTTCTGTCTTGGAATGTCAAAGGCGATGGCGAACTCACCGTCCCCGAAACGCCCCAGGGACATCCCCTCCTGCGTAATAAGACGTATGGTCTCCTCATCCGAACGGAACCGCGGCAGGAAGCGTCCGGTGTCCGTCTCCCCGGCAAGGCCCGCCACCACCAGGTACTGGTAGGCCAGATACATGAACTCCCTTCCCCCTCCCATCTTTGCCAGCTCCGCCACGTACCGCCTGTCATTCTCCTTCATGTTGCCCAACACGTTGTACGTGCAGGAATCAATTTTATATCCCTGTCTCCAGAACATCCGCACGATTTCGTTGTATGTAAAGAAATGGATGTGCGTCCTGTCAAGCAGTCCGGTGTCCTGATAGGCGAAGTCACCGCCCATAAGGGATCTCAGGACACCGTAATGCATCAGGTTGGGAATGGACGCGATGATTTTCCCTCCGGCTCTCAAAAGCCTCCTGCAGCGGCCCACCACCTTTTCCGGATCCCGCAGGTGCTCCAGCACGTCCCCGAACAGGATATAATCAAAGGTCCCGTCCTCATAGGGCGGGTCACCGTCCTCGACGTTCCCGCAGACCACGTCACCAAATTCCGATGCGATCCCTGCCGCCCCGGGATTGATCTCCATGCCGAAGAGAGCCGCCTCCGGATACTCGTTCCTGATCCGCATCAGATTGACACCGCAGTCACAGCCAACCTCCAGAACGGAAAACACCTCGTCCTTCCGTCTTTCAATCGCCCTTATGAGCTCTTCGTTAGGAACCCCGTTAAAGTAATTCATGTCCCATTTTGCCTTTAATGATTCCCGGTCCGCATCGGCTCCCAGGAAAACGGCATAGACATCCGCGTACGGAACCATTTCATATACGAACGCATCCGGGACGGTTATCAGCTTCCACTTTTCACTTATTCCCCGGAGGGAATAATCCAGCATCACGTTGTCAGGAAGAAGCAGACTCTCGTCCAGGGGGCCGATGTCGTTGATGAAACACCGCGCCATGTAGACGCACTGAAAGGGCATTTTCATCGCCAGCTCCTCTCCCCGCTCCCGCCGCGTCCTCCCGATCCTGTCCAGTGCCTGTGCGATATCCACCTTTTCCGGACAGATTTCCGCAAAGTCCGACGGGATGACGGCACCTGTCATCCCGTCACTGCCGCAGATCCGTGACAGCCGGCGGACACAGTCCCCCAGACAGACCAGATTGGAGTTAAGAAGCATGACATCTTCGTCGGCGGAGAATTCGGCTATCGCCGTGTTCAGAATCCGGGCATAGTTTTCCAGCCCCTCCGCACAAACATAATCCCACTCTTTCTGACGCTCTACCCAGGCCGTGACCTCCCTGTCCGTCCCCATGTCGATGATGACCACATCCTCGTGGCCCGCCCCGGACATTATTCTCAGACACTCCAGGTTCAGCTCCAGCATTTCAACATTTTCATACACCGTCAAAAGGATCTTTATTCCCATATGCCCCTCCTCGTGCTCATACCGCACCCGGTGCCCCCGGATCCCCGTCTCCGAAAACCAGGTCAAGCACCTTCCTCATCCGTATTTTCAGGTTATGTCCGTCCCTCACCTTTTTATAGCCGTTGACGGCAATCCGCAGTCTCTCGTCCTCATGCTCAAGATAATATGCGATTTTTTCCTCCAGCTCCTTCAGGTCGTGGTAAACCTCCAGATCCTTTCCGATCTCGAAGTAATCCTCGAGCTCCGGCTGGTAATTCGTCAGGCAGAAGCCGCCCACCGCCAGGATGTCCCAGATTCTTAAGGGAATCCCGCTCTCGATGCTCCTGGAGGTGATGTTAAGGTTGATCCTGCTGAGATAAAACACCTTCGGCATTTCCGTCCCGTATTCGAGCCAGGGCCCGACCTTTATATTCTTCAGCATGTCTTTCGCCGACTGGTCGGAATAAACCGTTATGGCATACTTCTCCCCCAATGTCTCCAAAATCCGTATTCTCTCCGCCTCGTTGCATTTTCGTACCAGCCTCATGCTTTCGCAGTAATAGCGTCTGTCCATGTTCCAAGACTTCCAGATATCCTCCGGAAGTCTTGAAGACATATACTGCACCAGTTCCTCTGACACCCTGCCAAAAATAGTGGCACCATCATCCCACACACAGTCCATTCCCTCTATGACCGCTTCCGCCTCTTTCAGGTATTTCTCCCCGTCCTTGTCAAAGATTTCCTCAAATCCCCGGTTGTTATACAGACGCCCCACGAAAGACACGTCCCCGGCATATTTTTTCTCATCCCTCTTTCCGATGCGCACCACCCCGAAATTATCCGTTTCCGGAGCAAGAGGCAGGTAAAACAGGTGCTTCAGTCCAAGGCCCTCCAGTCTATGATACTGTTTTTTGTCAAACACACTGATATAGTTGACCTCGTTTTGCGCTTCCCTGCTGTACAGCCCCATGAGGGGCGAATCATAAACCCAGGCGTAGTAGGGGATGCCAAAGGCCTGGCAGGCGTTTGATGTGCCCTGGCTGAAATCATATGTCACGGCCAGGTCGTAATGCCCCTCCTCCAGGATCTCCTCCACAATTTCCTGATCCAGCTGATCCACACGTCCTCCCGTTTCCAGCGTGACCTGGTAATCGGGTATCGTCACGTTATGTCCAAGCTGGGTGAACGCAGTGGGGATCCCGATAGAAATAATCTGTTTACTGTTCAGAAACAAAATTCTCTTTCTTTCCCGGCGGTTTTGCACAATTTCCGGATATTCCCGCAGTAAAAGCTCCCGATACTTATTATAATTCCAGAAGTCGGGAGCCACGCAGTCGTGGATCACCCAGTTGGTTTTCTGCGCCGGAACCGCAATCTTGTATCCGGCCCTCCGGAATTCCATGCACTGCGATACATCGTAAAAGTCAAAGCCGTCAAACACGTCCTCCCTCCACGACAGGTCATGCTGGGTCGCCATAAGCAGGCCGTCAATCACCTCCACCTCTCTGTGTCCCCGTTTGAAAGGCTCCACATTGTCAAACCCGTCTTTCCTGAGCCCGTCCAGCCTGTAAAAGTTACCACACCTTTGCTCATGCCACATAACACCGTCCCCGGACAGTCTCTCCGCCCCCACGATTCCGACCATGCCGATCCTTGAGCTTTTCCGGAAAAGTCTTAGCAGGTAATCCAGAAAAAATGTTTCCACGATAAAGGTGTCCTGATGCAGGTAAATCTTATACTTCGCATCGGATGAGCGCATGGCCCCGTTGTAGCCGGAGGCCATGGATGCCGCACCCGTTACCGTGACCACATCCGTCGAATAGCCCTCCGGAACATGCAGCAGGCTCAGATACATCAGGCATTCTTCCAGCTGCTGGCCGTCATTCGTACATATAATAAAACAGATCTTATTCTTATCAGTCATTCCCTTCCACCCGCCGCAGCCTTTCCAAATCCTCTTTCAGCCCCCTGATGTCCTGAGACGGATTTTTTATCCGGCAAAGAAGTGACAGCGCCGCCTCCCACTCCCCGGCATCAATCCAGATATCCGCCTCCTCCAGAAGCAGGCTCTCCCGGCCTGGAAGGGCCTCGTTGGCGCATTGCAGAAGAAGGAGGCCGTCTACCGCATTTCCCCCTTGTTTCAGATACTGCGCCATGGATAACAGATTTTCCTCTCTCTCGGAGGTTTCCAGAAGAAATATCTTTCCAACTGCTATACCGCTTACCTTGTCTTCCTCAAGCCATTCCAGGGCCTGCTCCACGTAAGGACCGGGGACGGCATTTTCTATCCGCAGGCCGCAATACTTAATCCTCTGGTACTTTTTCTCCAGCTCCTCCAGACTGGATATGTCATGAAAAATGTCCGTCTCTATCCTGCCTTTAGGCAGCTTCTTTTTTTCTTCCTGCCATATCCCAAAGAAACAGTCCAACATCATAAGCTGTTTTTCCTCCCGCTTTAGTTTGAGGTAGGCCTTGTCTCCCGCAAGAAAGAGTGCCAGTTCTCTGATCTCCCAAAAGCCCGTTCCCACTGAAAGCCTCAGGTTTATTTCTCTTTTTAACCGCAGCACTTCCCTATATTGTTGTTCCACCCTCATGCTTCCCTCCATGAAAAAGGGAGCCGGCAAAAAGCCAACCCCCATTTTCTATCGATAGTCTTAACCCCGCATTACTGAAGCAGTGACAATACGCCCTGATTGGACTGATTGGACTGAGCCAGCATAGCCTGACCTGCCTGTGCCAGTATCTGGTTGTTGGAGTACTTAACCATCTCCGTGGCCATATCCGTGTCACGGATTGCGCTCTCCGCCGCAGTGGTGTTCTCCACCACGTTGTCCAGGTTGTTGATTGTGTGCTCCAGTCTGTTCTGAATCGCACCAAGGTCGGAACGCTGTTTGCTGATCACAGTCATAGCCGCTTTGATCGTACTGATCGAACTCTTAGCCGCTGACTGGCTCGCCACACCCGTTGAAGACAGGCTGTTGACACTGATTCCCGCCGCGCTCATGGCTTTAATTGACACCGAGATTGCATTCGAAGCGGTGCCTTCAGCCCCAACCTGCAGGTCAATGCCGCCGGACCAGCTGCCGTCCAGAAGATTTCTCTCGTTGAATGTCGTCGTGGTCGCCACACGGTCGATCTCTTTGATCAGGGCATCAACCTCGCTCTGGATATAGCTCTGGTCCTCCGTCTGGTTCGTTCCGTTTGCGGACTTGATTGCCAGCTCGTTCATTCTCTGGAGCATGTCGTGCACTTCGTTCAGAGCGCCCTCCGCCGTCTGCACTGCGCTGATACCATCCTGTGCGTTCAGGGAAGCCTGTGTCAGACCTCTGATCTGCCGTCTCATCTTCTCGGAAATAGCAAGCCCCGCCGCATCGTCTGCCGCACGGTTGATCTTGTAGCCCGAAGACAGCTTCTCTGTTGACTTGCCCTGTGTCTTGGTGGTGAGCCCCAACATTCTGTTGGAGTTCATTGCCGTTAAGTTGTGTTGTACTACCATAGTATTTACCTCCGTGTTGTTTGTTTTTATGCAAATCCGTTTGCATACCTGTTTCATTTATAATAAACCGGATGCACTTGCTTCCCGCCGGGCCCTGACAGTACGCCGGCGCATCCGTCTATTACCCGTTAATGGTTTTCCCGTTTCCCTCCCGTGATGATCACGTTCGATTTTTTCTTATATTTTTCGGGATGCTCCTCCTCGGAATAATACCTGGGTAGCTTTGCCCGCTCCTCCTGTGTGCTGTTCTTTTCCAGCACACTGCTCCTGACTACATTGATATCCCTGGGGGCATCGATCATAATCCTCATATGCTTTCCGCTTCCTCCCAGAAACACGATCTTGATATCATCCCCCAGCATCAGATATTCCCGGGCCGCCACAGACATTCTAAGCATTTCCTTCCTCCTTGAATTTTTTCACGTATTCTGTTAAATACTGATCTATGTAACACATTTTATATTGTGTTACCTTTCCCCTGTCTCAAATGTCTATATTACGGAAAATGTTGTCCCTGTCATCCTGCTCAATCCCAAGATACCGGACAGTGACCTGAAAAGAAGAATGATTATAGATGTTCATAAGAAGCGCCGGTTCGATTCCCTGCCGCCATGCGTAATAACCAAAGGTTTTCCGCAAGGAATGACAGCTGATCACACCTTCCAGATGGCAGTCAGCGGCGGCTCTTTTTACAAGTCGGAATGCCTGTACCCGGGAAATCGGCTGATTCTTTCTCCTGTTATTCGTAAACAGGAACCGGCCTGCACAGGGAGTTCTCCCTGTCAGAGTCAGATACTCCATATACTCTGTAAGAGCTTTCTTTATATTACCGTTTATCCAGATTACAGAGCCTTTCCCTGTCTTGTGCTCTGTGACTTGCAGATGCGCTCTGTACTTCTGAAGTTCGAAATCATATACGTCTTCCCATTTTAGCTCCAACAAATCGGAGATCCGAAGAGCCGTGTTCAGCCCCATCACCATCAACAGATGATTTCTTTTGTTCGGGCATATGAGCCTGTAATATTCCTTGAATCGGCTCAGATCCCCTTTGTCTCGTATCGGTTGTGCTGTATTCATCTGATTCCTCCTTGTAAAAATTTTTTCATTCAGCCCTAAAGTTTTTCC
>CAJUIO010000113.1 GCA_910586025.1 uncultured Lachnospiraceae bacterium | reverse complement strand
CCGGGACAAATAATTGGATAACGCCCGGACGGAACCTGAAGCTTCATAATCTTCCGATACCTCTCATCCCAGATTCGAAGCCCCGAGAACAGCTCTCCCCGGCCTGAATATTCTATGGAAAAGAATTTTTCCACCATGCTCATATTCAGAGTCTTGCCAAACCGCCGGGGGCGGGTGATGAGTGTCACGTCATCATCCGCCTCCCACCATTGCCGTATGAAATCTGTCTTGTCAACATAGAAATTATCATTAATTCTGACTTTTTCAAAATCCTGCTTCCCGATTCCGACTGTTCTTGCCATGCTCGTTACCCCATATTCTTTTCAGCCTGTCACATTCCCCGGACATGTCATGATCTCACAACAACCACCTGGAAGGGCCGCAGCGTAATGCTTCTCTCCTGCACCCAAATCTCCTCAAGATTGTTCAGGAGAACCTGATCCCCGGAAAGGTAATCCACAGGCAGCGTCTTCTCCACGCAGCTGAAATTAGCGATCACTCTGACGGCTGTATTTTCCAGTCTCCTCTCATAGGCAAAGATTTTTTCCTCCATCTCGAACAGAGGCGCAAACCTTCCGTATGTAAATACCTCGCGATACAGATCGGATTTCCGAAGGGCCAGAAGCCGCTTGTAGTAATTGAGGACGGAATCCTCCCTTTCCATCTGCTCCTTCACATTGATCCTGCGGTAATTGGGATTCGTTTTGAGCCAGGGCGTGCCCCGGGTAAAACCGGCGTTTTCCCCATCGTCCCACTGCATGGGAGTTCTGGCATTATCCCTGCTGATCTGCCCGCAGACCGCAAGAGCCTCCTTTGGTTCAAATCCCGCTTCCAGCGCCTTGTGATATTCCTGAATGGTACTGATATCATCATACTCCTCAATGGAATCCCTCTGGCAGTTCTGCATACCGATCTCCTGTCCCTGGTACAAAAAGGGAATTCCCCGAAGCAGCACGCTCACGGTACCCAGCATTTTGATTCCGGCATCATTCCTCGCATACTCCGGCAGAAAACGGTTCACGCCTCTGGGGCTGTCATGGTTCTCAATGATATTGGCCAGAAATCCCACATCCTGACACGCCAGCTGGGACCGGTAAAGAACTCTGCGGAAATCATCAAACTGTATGGGCTTGCTGTCATACCAGCCGTGCTCGCCGTTTCCAAGGACAGTGGCCGAAAAGTCAAACATGGTGCCGAAGTGGCCGTTGTCGCCGATGAAATCGGAAAGCTCGTCCTTTTTCATGGTGGAAACCTCAGCCACCGTAAAGGCCTGGTATTTCTCGAAGGTGTTTCTCTTCAAGTCTTCCAGCATCTCTCCCACGCCGTCGACCGTCTCAAGCATGCGCCACACCTCTCCAAGACCGTCCTCTCCGTCCGGCTCAAGATCCTTGAACTCCATATCCTTTTTCACATTCATGATGGCGTCGATCCGAAAGCCCGCAAGTCCCTTTTCCAGCCACCAGTTCACCATTGTATAGAGCTCCCGCATCAGCTTCTCATTATTCCAGTTCAGATCCGGCTGCTGCTTTGCAAACATATGCAGGTAATAGTAGTCGCTTCCCGCCACCTTTTCCCAGGCGCTGCCGCCAAAGTAGGAGCGGTAATTGCTGGGCGGATTGCCGTCCTTTCCCTTTCGGAAATAGAAATAATCTCCGAACTCCCCCTCCGGATCCTTCAGAGCCTTCTGAAACCATTCATGCTGGTCCGAACAGTGATTGATCACCAGATCCATGATCACGTACATGTCTCTCTTCTTTGTTTCCGCAAGGAGCTCGTCAAAATCCTCCATGGAGCCAAAGCTCTCGTCTATTTTGTAATAATCCGAAATATCATAGCCCTGATCCACAAAGGGCGACTTGTAGATGGGACACAGCCACAGAATGTCAGCCCCAAGCTCCTTTAAATAGTCCAGCTTTTCGATTATGCCTCTCAGATCCCCGATCCCGTCTCCGTTGCTGTCCTTAAAGCTCTTGGGATAGATCTGATACGCCACCTTGTCATGCCACCATTTCTTTTCCATGGAAACCTCCTGTAAGATCATAAAATTTATATCCGGTTAAAGCAGGCTCTCATTTCTGCCTGCCGAGAAACAGATTTTTTCCCGGACACTGTACCGTTCCGTCATTGAGAAAAGGGCTCCATCTGCATGCGGGACGACAGTGCAGACATCTCCCGCAGTCCCTTCCCTCCAGTACGTCATTTCCAAAATTGGGATTCACGAGAAAGCCTCTCCCCACATCAATCAGATCCAGGCCCGCAAGACAAACCGCTTCCTCCGCCATATGTCCATCCGTAATGCCATCCACGCCAAACACCGGCATATCCGGCATCCGCTTCTTAATTTCCTGCGCTCCGTAGACCGCCTCAGAAAAAGGATATTTCTCAGGCTTATACGGTGTGCTTTCTCCGGAAAAGCCATAAGACACGTCCAGAAAATCCGCCTTTTCTCCCAGCGAAAGGGCATTGCGTATTCCGTCCTCCAAGTCAGGCTCAAAGGCTCCCAGTCTGATTCCGACCACGAAATCTTCCCCGCAGGTTTCACGGATTCCCTGTAAAATATCCAGGGCGAATTTTTCCCTGATCTGCCCGTAGATATCCTCTCTACGATTGATATTACGGTTGAAAAACTGGCAGATCAGATAACTGTGGCAGCCGTGCAGTTCAACTCCGTCCAGTCCCGCCCGCTGCGCTCGTGCGGCCGCCTGTATAAAGTCATCGGTTATCTCCCGAATGCGCCCAGCGGTCATTCGGCACCCCACGGCCCTGCGTTCTCCTTTGGAATCCCTGAGGATATAATTGTCAGGACAGTCAGCCTTTTTGTCGATTCCCGACACGCCGGCGTGCAGCAGCTGTACAAAAAAGGGCACATCATGACTATGCACAGCGTCCGCCAGACGCTTCCAGCCTTCCGTCTGCGCATCCTCCCACAATCCCAGCTGTGTTTCATGCAGTCTGCCGCGTTTGGTTACCGCAGTGGCCTCGCCGATAATCAGGCCGGCTCCTCCCGCAGCCATAGCTCCATAATGCCGCAGATTTTTGTCCGTCACGCGGCCGGTGTCATCCGACCAGTGAAAACAAACCATGGGAGGAACGGCAATTCTGTTTTTTGTCCAAAGATTCCTGATTTTTACTCTTTCTTTTAATCTTTCCATGCTTTATACCCCTCCCGGCATTCATGACACTCTCTTCAGTTTCTTTCCATCTTGGCTAATTTTGCCGCCTGATCCGCAGCCACACACGCATCCACGATCTCCTGAATATCCCCGTTCATGATCTTGTCCAGCTTATAGAGAGTAAGCCCGATCCTGTGGTCGGTCACGCGGCCCTGTGGAAAGTTGTAGGTGCGGATCTTCTCGGAACGGTCGCCGGTTCCGATCTGGCTCCTGCGAAGCTCCGCCTCCGCATCATGTCTCTGCTGCTGCTCCATGTCATAGAGCTTTGCCTTAAGCAGTGCAAAAGCCTTCGCCTTATTCTGCAGCTGGGATTTCTCCGTCTGGCTGTATACCACGATTCCCGTGGGAAAATGGGTCAGACGGACAGCGGAGTCCGTGGTGTTCACGCACTGGCCCCCGTTTCCGGAAGCCCTCATCACGTCAATTCGTATGTCTTTATCTTCTATAACAATATCAATATCATCATCCGCCTCAGGCATCACCGCCACGCTTATAGTGGAGGTGTGGATACGCCCGCCGGATTCTGTCTCCGGCACTCTCTGAACCCGGTGCACGCCGCTCTCGTATTTCAGCCTGGAATAAGCGCCCTGGCCGGTAATCATGAAATTGACCTCCTTCATGCCGCCGATTCCGATTTCATCCACATTCATGGTTTCCACCTTCCAGCGCTGTCCCTCCGCATAGTGTACATACAGGCGATACATCTCAGCCGCAAACAAAGCCGCCTCGTCACCGCCGGCACCTGCCCGGATCTCCACGATCACGTTCTTTTCATCATTGGGATCCTTGGGAAGAAGGAGGATCTTCAGCTCCGTCTCCAGCTCCTCGATACGCTTTTTGGCCGCATTCAGCTCCTCCTTCAGCATATCCTTCATATCTTCATCGGATTCCGTCTCCAGCATGGCAAGAGAATCCTCCGCATCCTGCCTGCATTTCTTGTATTCCTTATACGCCTCCACCAGAGGCGTAAGGCTGCTCTGTTCCTTCATAAGAGCTCTGAAACGCTCCTGGTTTCCCGTCACCGTGGGCTCGTTCAGCTCTCCCATGATCTCCTCAAAACGAATTAATATATCTTCCAGTCTGTCAAACATTTTTATACCCATGCCTTTCTCATCATTATCAACCGCAGCGCCTTGCGTATACCACTCTGTCAAGCCCGGCAAAGTCCCTGCAGACCGTCACTTCCTCAAAGCCGGCTTTCTCCATAAGACGCACCACATCCCCGGCCTGCTCACATCCAATCTCAAAAAAAAGCATACCGCCCGGATACAGATATTCTCCGGCGCAGTCAAGAATTCTTCTGTAAAAAGCAAGACCGTCTTCCCCGCCGTCAAGTGCTTCTACGGGCTCATGATCTTTTACCTCCTCCATCAGACCCGGAATCACGTCCGTGGGAATGTAGGGAGGATTCGACACGATAAAATCATACCTGTCATGAATATTCTCAAACAGATCTCCCTGCACAAATGAAGCCTCTATATTGAGAGAAGCCGCATTTTGTCTGGCCGTCTGAAGCGCCTTTTCCGAAATATCACAGCCAGTTCCCACACAGTCATTGGAATACTTAAGGAGACTAAGCAGAATACACCCGCTTCCCGTACACATGTCAAGAATCCTCATCCCGTCATGCAGAAAGCGCATCGCTTCCTCCACCAGAATCTCCGTATCCTGTCTTGGAATGAGCACGTCCGGCGTAACCGCAAATTTGAGCCCCATAAACTCCTGATATCCCACAATCTGCTGCAGCGGTATATGAAGCCCGCGCCGGGAAATCATGTCCGCATAGCCGTCCTTCTTTTCCCCGGACACCGTTTCTTCGCCGTGGACCAGCAAATAGTTCCTGTCAGTGCCGCAGACCTCCTCAAGTAAAAGTCTCGCATCCAGGGATGCCTCTTCAATTCCCGCCTCCCGGAGCCGGCAGACTCCCCATTCATATAATTCCCGATACTCCATTACGCCTCCGTTTACACGGGCTCCTCGTCCGTCTCTTCTTCTCCGCCGTCCCTCATCCAGGACTCGTCCACCTCATATCCAAAGGTTTCCCTCAGATATCCTTTCCAGTCAAAGACAGCCTCCACTGACTTAATGGCAACCTCCGCCATACTCTCGTCAGGCTCTTTTGTGGTCAGCCTCTGCAAAAGCATGCCCGGTGCGGAAATAATCTTCAATATAAAATTGTCGCTGTTTCCCGCAAGCCTGATGATCTCATAGGAAACTCCGGCAATTACCGGAATCAGCGCAATCCGCAGCAAAATCCTGTAAACCGGATTTTCCACCCGGATAAAAAAGAACAGTATAATACTGACAAATATGACAAACACCATAAAGCTGGTTCCGCAGCGTCTGTGGATGCGAGAACTGCGCATTACATTGTGAACCGTCAGAGGCCTCCCCTTTTCAATGCAGTTGATACATTTGTGCTCTGCGCCATGATACTGGTACAGTCTGTGTATATCCTTCATCAGACTGATTCCCACCACATAGATCAGGAAGATCAGAATCCGGATCCCCCCTTCGATAATAGTGAGCAGAGAGCTGTTTCTCACATACTGCACAAGGAAAGAAGAGAGAAAATAGGGCAGCAGAATAAAAATCCCTATGGCAAGGGCAATAGAAATCACCGTGGTGATTCCCATCAGAAGGCTTTCCGCCCGGCCTCCCGATACCTTGTCAAGCGCCCTGTCAAGCTTCGTCTCCTTTGCCTCCTCATCCTCGTAAAAGGAAGCGGAATAATTGATAATCTTCATCCCAAGAACCATGGAATCCACGAAATTAAAAACGCCCCTGACAAAGGGAGTCTTACGCAGCCGGCTCCCGTGCATGGCACCGCGGTATACCTCCACATCCACCTCTATCTCGCCGTCCGGCTTACGGACCGCAACGGCATAGTCGTCCTTGTTTTTCATCATCACGCCTTCCAGAACCGCCTGACCGCCTATCCCGCAGGACCGGAAGGATTTCTTATTTCTCATGTTCATTCCCTCTCTATCAAAACAAACCGACGGCCAAAGCCGCCTTGTCCGCAATATTTCCATAACACAAAACAAGGCTGAGATGCAGTGTAACACCTCAACCTTATTGTACTGTACTTAACCTATTTGTTTACTACACCGTACTTCTTGTTGAACTTCTCTATACGTCCGTCAGCTCTTGCCGCCTTCTGCTGGCCTGTGTAGAACGGATGACATTTAGAACAAACTTCAACGTGGATGTCTTTCTTGGTTGAACCTGTCACAAATGTGTTGCCACAGTTACAAGTTACAGTCGCCTGATAATAATCAGGATGCAGTCCTTCTTTCATGTTCTCACCTCTCTATAATAAACTATGTTTCAATTTCTGTCTTCACCATCTTACTTTGTCCGAAACAGCTTTTTTATTGTATCACAGCTCATCACAGTATGCAAGCTTTTTATCAGATAAACTTCATTTTTTTGACAGTGTTGACAAATTCCTGATTATTCCTGGTTCTTGCGAACATGTCCAGAATCTTATCAACCGCTTCCTCCGCCTTCATTCCGTTCAATGCCTTGCGGATGATATTGATCGCCTCGAGCTCGTCGGAAGCGAGCAGGAGATCCTCTCTTCTGGTTCCGGATTTCGGTATGTCAATTGCCGGGAACACTCTCTTTTCGGAAAGCTTGCGGTCGAGCACAAGCTCCATGTTGCCCGTTCCCTTAAATTCCTCGTATACCACGTCGTCCATCTTGCTTCCCGTATCCACAAGCGCCGTAGCCAGAATGGTAAGGGAGCCGCCTTCTCTCATATTTCTCGCCGCTCCGAAAAATCTCTTGGGCATATGCAGCGCCGCCGGGTCGAGACCGCCGGAAAGCGTTCTTCCGCTGGGCGGAACGGTCTGGTTGTAGGCCCTGGTAAGTCTGGTAATACTGTCGATCAGGATCATAACGTCCTTCTTGTGCTCCACCAGGCGCTTTCCCCTCTCGATCACCATCTCCGACACTCTCTTGTGATGCTCGGGGAGCTCGTCAAAGGTGGAATAGATAACCTCCACGTTAGGCCCCTCGATAGCCTCCTTGATATCCGTCACTTCCTCCGGACGCTCGTCAATCAGCAGGATAATCAGATGTACCTCCGGAGAGTTCCTCTTTATGGACTTTGCAACCTCCTTAAGCAATGTGGTCTTACCGGCCTTGGGAGGCGAAACGATCATACCTCTCTGCCCTTTTCCCACAGGGCTGATCAGATCCATGATCCTCATGGCAACGCTTGCCCCCGGCATCTCAAGATGAAGACGCTCGTTGGGGAAAATAGGTGTCATATCCTCAAAGTTTGTCCTCTTTGCAGCCTCTTCGGGTGTGTATCCGTTAATACTCTTTACATAAAGAAGCGCCGCAAACTTTTCACCCTGAGTCTTGATTCTGGTATTTCCCTCAAGAATGTCCCCCGTCTTCAGGCCGAATCTCCGGATCTGGCTGGGTGCCACATACACGTCCCTCTCACCGGGAAGATAATTTTCACACCGGATAAAGCCATACCCGTCCGGCATAACCTCCAGGATACCGTTGGCGGAGATTCCGCTGTCGAGCTCGGTCGGATACTTGTCCTCTTCCCCCTTAGCCTCCTCGCGGCTCCTGGAATCTTCTCTCGGCCTTGTCTCCTCACGGCCTCTCGTCTCTTCCTTTGCCTTTGCCTCCTCACGGCTTTCCTGCCTGGGGGCTTCCGCCTTCACTTCCTCCGTGCGTCTGTCAGCTGTCCTGGGTGCACTGACCGGCTTTGGCTGCACAGTTTTCCCGGCCGCCCTGTCCTTTTCATCCTCTGTCAGCATCAGTTCCACCAGATCTGATTTCTTCATGGTGGAAGTACCTCTCAGTCCTCTCGCTTTCGCAATTGCCTTTAAATCTGCAAGAGCTAAAGACTCATACTTCTCTCTCATACAATCCTCCATTTCATTATTATAAGTTATTCAGTAACATTTTCATTTTCCACTCTAATGTTAATAACTGCTCAATGGGATTTATATCACGACTTGTCATTTGAAATGCCCGTAAAAGCATTATACACCACAACCTGAAAAATAGAAAGTATATTTTTCATAAAAAAATCATAAACAAGATTCAGGTGTCAAAGGCCCTGGCTGCGGAGTGCGCCCGGCCTGCCGCAGCCAATTTAACTGCTCAATTATCATTTTTTGATACTGAACCGATTTTTTTATGTCATTTTACAGCAAAACAGGAAAATTTTACCAGTTCAATGCCTTGAAACCACTGTTCAATATGAAAATCAAATTCCCGGGAATCCACTTGATAAGATGAAATCAGATTTACCGTTCAAAGTTTGAACTTCAAAGTTTGAACGGGTCAGCCGGCTTTCGTCTACGGCGGAACGCCGCAAAGCGGCAATGAGTGTTTGGAAGCGGAAACAGTTAACGCAGATTTCAGGAAAGGCTTGAACATGCTATGGATTTTCTAATGCAGAAGGCTCAGCAGGAATTTGGATTTTCGGACCGGGAGATCAGTCTGATACGATATTCGCTTTTGTCCATATGCTACGACATCAGCAAAATAATACTTTTCAGCGCCTTTTTCTGCATCACGGGAAGATTTATTCCTTTTCTCTTTGCATTGATACCGTTCCTGTTCCTCAGAAGCAAGAATGGCGGGGTACACTTCAAAACATATTTAGGATGCGTTGCCTTTTCCTTTGTTTATCTGTACCTTTCCGTCAATTTTCTGCCGGTGTATGTAAGGCTTCCCCTCTGGTGTGTTTACCTCATTTTACTCTTATGCGCAGTCATAAATTATGCGGTAGGCCCCACCTCCCTGAACCGGAAAAAGGAGAAGGATGCCGAATACATCCGCAGGACCAGGATCCAGACATTGGTACTTACCGCAATGATCGCCGTACTCATAGCCGTGATGTCTGCAGTATCATCACAAAATAATCATTCTATGATAACCTTTTGGACGCTCGTACTCCACACGCTCCAAATGGCTATAACACCAAAGTTAAAGGAGGTGAAATATCGTGAAGAATTGGGTTAGGAAAAATATGTTCCATGTTTGCAGTTTTGCACTTGCAATGGGGTATTTTGTATGGCGTGATTTTACAAGTGGTGTCTTTTTCGGAGAGCCGCATCATCCGTTTGATGAGTAGAGAAAAATGGGTAGATAACCTTTCGGTATCTACCCATTTTTAGGCATAACGGCACAAAATTGCAGACAATTATTCCCGTTTATATTTTCATTTGTCACGATTATATCTCCTTCTCTCTTTTGCACCATCTTCTTTAATTTCGTTAACCCTATTCCATGGCCTTTCCCTTTGCTAGTAAAATCTTTCTGAAAAAATTTACATATTTCATTTGGTCCGTAAATTCTGCTATTATTGGCTACCAGAACCGAAAACTCTTTCTCTCTGTCACCTATTTCAACATATATATTTTTATCCAATTCCTCTTTTTCTCCCAATGCCTCTATTGCATTATCAAGTAAAATCCCCAACATTTCAATTAATTCATACTCAGGGATGAAGTAATTGTTTTCCTTAGAAAACACTTTACACTCTATAGAAATTTTCTTTTTCTGCGCTTCTTGATATTTTCTATAGAAGAAACCAGCCACCAGAGGATTTCCAATAGAAAGTAACAATTTTGTCTCTTTACTTTTCTCCACCACATCATTACAATATTGCTTTTGGCTCTCCACCAAATCTTCATAATTATCAATAGTATGAATCATACCAAGAATTGCATTAATATGATTTTTCATATCGTGTTGCCTTTCTCTAATCAATAAGATTAATTCATCATATGCATCATAATATAACTCATTCATTTCAAGTTGTGTCCTTTTTCTTTCTGCATCCTCTATTGCTTTCTGCCACTCATTAATAATTAAGAAAAATAGGATTACAAAAAATACAATTTGAATAACATCAGAATTTTCTATTACATTATTCTTAAACACATAAAATATATTAACAAAAAAATATAAAGTAATACTAGCAAAGATAGTTTTAACTATCCAACTTCTTTGATGAATAAAGTCTGATATCCCCTTAAATCTTACTTTGCTACCAAGAACTATTATAGCAATAACACTTATCGCATTCACTAACAAGCTATTCATACCAGATATACCATTATCTCTATCATACAAATAATACACTGGCATACATGAAATCAATTGTAATAATCCGACTATTATAAATGACAAGAAAAAATTTATCAGCGTTACCCGAATACTTTTTTTATATATGAATAAGCAATATACAATAATCGCCCCATATGCTAAGAGCGATATATATTTAGGTAGATCGCCGATATTAATCGCTTCAAAAACAAAAAGATACACTACCAGCAATATGATAGTATAAACATTAATTTTCAAACGCCTGTCAAACAGATTCGACAAGGCAATAATAAAAATAAATGCTTCCAATATTAACGCCACACTCTCAATCATTCCTGACATCCCTCATAAACCTCTTCTTAAAAACA
>CAJUIO010000112.1 GCA_910586025.1 uncultured Lachnospiraceae bacterium | reverse complement strand
CATAACCGCCTGATCGGTTTCCTCCGGGCGGATATTGCGGAATTCAAACTTTTGTGTAACGGATTCTCTGTTTTTCTGATTCATAGTTGTCCTCCAAGTCCTTCTGGCAAAAATCTGTTTTGCCCATTTTCCCTCTTTTCTCAATACCCTTTCCCCCGCCTCCAGTTAATTTAAAATTTTTCCGACTGTGCGGCAGACAGGGCCGGAACGCCAGCCGCACAGCTGGAAATTTTCAATGTACGGATATCAGGATGCCTCAATCCTGACCGCATTATCCCGAACCGTATTGATCGCTGACATGAGCGCCGTCCTGGTCTTGGCATCAAATAATTTCAGGAAGCTTACCGGCTTGTCAAAAGGCGGTTTGGTCAGAAGAGAGACATTCTCCATGTAACCGTTCCGCTCAATATGATTGATGATCTTTCGGACAAAGGCAATCTGCTTCTGGTTCAGGGATTCATCATTGATAAATGCCGAAAATGCCTGCATGGCGGCATCATGGTCAAGCTTTGCGATCCTCCGAATCAGCAGCCCGAAAGGCGTATCCCCGAATTCGCGTTCATAGTCCTGCCTGCTTCCCAGCTCGCTGGTCAGAACCCGCTCTAATTCCTGATAATCACCGTCCGTCAGGGGAATATTATGTGTCAGCTTATGAATTGCCAGTGTATCCCCATTTTCATTCACATACCGGTTTACCTTTGCTCTGTAATCCTCAAAATCATAGGCGGCATCCAGCAGAGCACCCTCCTTACGGTCAATCACAGGATCCGTGAGCCTGGTCACGATATGCTTCTCCCTATCGCCGCTCTCCTCCAAAAACTTGATCAGCCCCCGCAGTTCTCTGCGCACTTTCTCAAGCAGGAGAAGATCGTTGGCCTTCCAGAAAGCATCGCACTGAATCTCCCGGATCAGGGGCAGCTTCTCCCTGACCTGGGGAATACTGATCTTTTGTTCCAAAAGAGAGGCCATTTCGCAGAGCTGTTTTCTCGCATATCGAAACGCCGGCATCTGCTCCGCATGGGCAAGCATCAGCCCGTACATAAAATTGTCAAACCGCTTTGCAAATTCATCCGTATCCTTCAGATAAACGAGGGGCGCAAGCTGCGAGAGAAGCTCGCCCCTGTCGCTCTCACTGATAAAGACGAACGCTTCCGGCTTCCTGTATTTTTCCACATACTCCATTCGAAGCTTTACCGTAATCAGATCCGGCCGTAACTCCAGGATCCGGTCCTGACAAGCCCCCGCAATCTCGCTGCGCCAGGCCTGGTAATCGTCCCCGGCAAAGGCGCTCTCCTGCAGCGCCATAATCAGCCGGATCTGCTTCCCAAAAATATTTTCCGACAAGGTCTTAGTATCCCTGCTCTCATAGCCTTCCTTGTGTTCCCGGAAAAATTCAAAGTTTCCGCAATAATCAAAGATCAGGAAACGACGCTTGTCCGTGTATTCCCCGTCAATCTGATCCAGGCAGGACAGGCCCTTGCACAGCCGGGTGCCTCTCCCGATCATCTGCCAGAATTTCGCCTTGGAACGCACCTTTTTGAAGAACACCAGATTGACCGCCTCCGGCACGTCAATTCCCGTATCCATCATATCCACCGACACCACAATGTGCGGCTCCCTCTCCGGCATCTTGAAATCGTCAATGACCGTCTGTGCATATGCGTCGTCGCAGATCACGCGCTGGGCAAAGGTTCCGCAGTACTGCGGGTACAGCTTATTAAAACGCTCCAGAATAAACTCCGCATGACGCTTATTCTGGGCAAAAATAATGGTCTTCCCAAGGCGGTCGCCACCCGCCACGCGGATCCCCCGCTCCATGAGATCCTGAAGTACAAGATCCACCGTGGTCTCGTTAAATACAAACCGGTTAAGCTTTTCCGAGGGAATAAATTCGGGCATCAGCCCGTCCTCAAGAAAATCATCCTCATACCGTTCCTTATCTTCCCGGGAAAGATCATCGTAGGTAATCCCCTCCTCGAGAAATTTCGTCCTGACCTCATAATTGTAGTAAGGCACCAGCACATGATCCTGATACACCGCTGTCTCATAATCGTAGGCATAGGTAGGGACTCCATGCTCCATCTCAAAGAAGTCATAGGTATTCCGGTCCACGTCCGTCTTGGGAGTTGCGGTCAGTCCCACCAGAATCGCATCGAAGTATTCGAAAATCGCCCGGTACTTTTTGAAAATACTGCGATGGCTCTCATCTATAATAATCAGGTCAAAATGCGTGGGCGTAAATAACCGCCGGCCATCCTTTGATCTCCCATCATCAAGGGCGTTCAGCATAGCCGGATAGGTGGAAAACACGATACGGGCCTGCCGGTCATCCTTGTTGGAGCAAAGATTGCAGAGCGACATATCCGGCAGATAATTCCTGAAGTCATCCCTGGCCTGCTTTACCAGAGCCGTGCGGTCCGCCAGGAACAGAACATTGGTCACGTATTTTCCCCGGCTTAAAACATCCGTAAGACTGGATGCGGTCCTTGTTTTTCCCGTCCCGGTTGCCATTACCAGCAGGTGCTTGCGAAATCCCTGGCTGATCTGTTCGCAGACCGCCCGGATGGCTTCCTTCTGGTAATAGCGATCCGTAATTTTGTCATCTATGGGGACACTCATCAGATCCAGCCGCTGCGATCTCCCATTCATGAGCTTCTGCAGATCCTCTTTGCTGAAAATCCGGCTGACTTTGCGCTGCGGGCTGGTTTGATCGTCCCAGAAATAGGTCTCAAATCCGTTGGTGGTGAACATCATGGGACGGCGGTTGAATCTTCTTTCCAGACAGTCTGCGTACAGAAGCGCCTGTCTGCGCCCGGTATTGGGATCCCTGCTGGTTCGTTTGGCCTCTACCAGTGCAAGGGGAAGGCCATCCTTGCCAAAAAGCACATAGTCCACGAATCCTGTCTGTCCCACGACTCCCGCCATTCCATCCACGGGATATTCCTCCTGCACGTCGGCATCGGTTCCGGAGAACTTCCATCCCATTTCCTTCATATCCACGTCAATGTATGTTTTGCGGGTTTTGAACTCCGAAAGATCCTCCGCCTCAAAGGTACGCTCCTGCTTATGCTGCTCTTTTTGCGCCGTATATTGTGCGGACATCTGTTCAATCTGCCTGCGCAGCGCTTTGATCTGTGCCTCCTTCTCCCCCAGAAGGCTCTCCTGTTCCCTGATCTTCCTTGTATCCACGACAATCTTTTCCGTCGGGATCAGCGTCTCGTCAAAAACACGCTCCCGATAATCCGGACCATAGCAATAATCAATCCATTGAACAAACTCGAACAATGCACGCAAAGATGCCAGGGCATCAGCCGCCTGTACGCTTCGCCCGGTATGCACTGCCAGATTACCCAGCTTAATGATAAAGGGGAGCTTTCCCCAGGTATTGTGATCCACCGCAAAGCGAAAGTCAGGCTCGTGAATCAGAGACTGCAGATTATCCCGGTATGGCATTTTCATGGTATTGTCCGCAGAATATACCCACTTAACGGCCAGCTCCAATGCCTTCCGGCAGCCCACGGCGCACATGGCAGGAACGGACGCATAGATTTTTTCCGCCTCCAAGCAGGACGGCGCAAAGAGGGCGTATTCCGCTGTAGATTTCAGAAATTCGAAGTTTGACATAATTCGCTCACCTTAATCAATTTAGCTATTCTTTTCCTGTTGGGAAAATTTGTGATTCGTCATTCTGGAATTATCTTATAAATTCCGCCCCTGATACTGAACCGTTACCACATAAACTGTTTCGTCCGCCTCATCAATACGGAAAATAACAATATAATTATCAAGCAGCAACTGTCTGTAACCCCTTTCGCCATACCTGCCCTCATTACGCTGTTGATGGGGCTGTGGAAAGGTGTCTGGATTTAAAACAGCTGTTTTAATTCGGTCAACCTGACCTTTTACATTTTCAGGAGCCAATTTCACATTTGCTATATATTTATAAATACTGTCCAATTCGCCTATTGCTCTTGGACTGATTTTTACTTTGTATTTATCCAAAATACTTTTTCTCCAATTCTGCAAAAACTGTCTCAGCACCCACCGCTTCTGCTCCGTCCGCCATTACCTTCTCGGATTCGTAAATTGCCTGGTCGATGCGGTTAATTCTTGCGAATCTATCATACAATTCACTACTCATTACAACTAAATCGCTATATCCATTTTTGGTAATAAAAATAGGCTCCTGTTCCTTGTGGGCAATATTGGAAATCTCTGTTGTATTGCGTAAATCCTTAATAGGCATAATAAGCGGCATAATGCTTCGCTCCTTTCTTTTTTCACAATTTTTAGGTAATTGCGAAACAGTAAGTTGCTGAAATATTCAGACAATATTTCTCCTCAAATCCTGTTTCGCCAAGCATTCCATCAAGGCCCAGACGCAACGAGCAAGCTCTTATGCAAAACATAAGTCAGTCGAGCAAAGGCTCTCCTGCCTTCTATGGTCTTGATTCCATGACGAATAAGGCTTTTCGAAGAAAGTATTGTCTGAATATTCTGCAAATTTACAAGTTTTGCAATTACCTATTCACAATTTTAGATGTGTCATAATTATAGCATAATTGTGCGCCATAAACAATGAAAACATACACATAAGTATACTTTTCACAAAAACCCTCAACTATATCCAATATTACACTATCATAATAAACCGCATCGCCGTGCGCATGAAAGAGCAGCGACATCATAGCTACATGTCCTCTGGAGGAATTCCCCATAAGGAAAACTTTTCACGTATTCATATGAAAAAGATCCGCCTATGGCAATTACTTAATTTTGTACCGTTCAAACAGATTATACTTTTTAATTTCCGTACAAGCATTATGGTCAAAGGAAATCATGACGATCCAGGGCATCAAATTCTTAATCTGATTAAATTCATTATAGCCAAAAGAAGAATCGAAATAACGGATAATGGTGCTCAGCGCCGTTCCATGAGTGCCAATTACGATATTGCCGTCCAAATATCTCTCTACAATCCGATTCAGAGCCCTGATATTTCGTTCCTGCACTTCCCTAAGAGACTCCCCTGCCGGAAGTTTATAGTCAAAATCATCCCATTGCCTTTTGCAAAAACTGTCAAAATTCTCTATCCACAGATCTCCAACCTTCCGCTCCCTGAAATCACTGACCAGCTCTATCTCCATCCCCTGAGCATCAGCAAATTCTTTTATGGTATCAACGGCTCTTTTATACGGGCTTGAGAAAACAGCACCAATTTCCTTAACCTTCAAAAATGCAGTCACTAATTTTCTGTCTCGCCTGCCCTGTTCTGTCAATTCCCTTGTTAAGTCATCATGATTATTAAAATTGGGTTGTGCATGGCGCACGAAATAAACTCTGGTCATTTTGGGTTTCTCCTGCGGAATAAAACTTTCAAAGCAATAGTTGTGTCTTTTTTAACTTTTTCACAATGGCAAATTCCAATTTGTCGGTCTGTTTTACAAAGGTATAATAACTATTCTGCACTTTGACTGGAGGTTTAATAATCTGAAATCTCGACACAATAGGAACGTTTAAATTGGGCATTGTCTGTCCCACTGCCATATCCTCAATAGCCTTCTTAAACGACGGGAAAGAGATTATTTTCTGTATATAGTCTGCTGTCACTTCACCGCGTACCCTAATCAGCAGACTACCAGTTCCACACAAGAAACCTTCGTAAGGAACAACAGCGCAACGTCCCATCTCTCCTCTGCGTCCCATAATCACATCACCAACGTGTAAATGATAAGCTTCAAGCTCAGCATATTTTTTATCAGAAATTGTCAGTTTGCTATCCGGAGCAACTTTTCCGTCAATTATGTGAGATGGATTCAAGAGAGGATGCCCTCCCTCAATGTAGTCTTCCTTGTGCAGTAATGAACCAAATGGGCCAATCTTTATCTCAGCTAATTCAGAAAGAGTTACTCTTTTAAATCCGTGCGGATTGGCAACCGGATCCCCAAACATCTCGATAAACCGGGATTGGCAATTAACCAATATATTTTCTGTGGGATATCTTCACATTGTTCTGATTGACCATTGCATACTGCATCGTTGTATCGATTTTAGCATGCCCGAGCAATCTTTGCACCTGCTCAATGGGCATTCCCTTATCGATAGCCCGTGTAGCCAATGTACGTCGGAATTTATGCGGATGTACCTTTGTGATTCCAAGTTTTCTCCCAAGCTCTCGCAATCGTATCTCGACACCACTGATTTCCAATCTTTTGTGAGGAAATAGAAGTGATACGAACAAAGCATCCTCGTCATCTATTCTGCTATCCAAATAATTCTTTAGATGTATTTTCGTCCTGGCATCAAAATAAACGGGCCGCTCTTTGCTGCCTTTACCAAACACAACACATTCCCTGTTTTCAAAATCTATATCATCTCTGTTCAGACGTACCAGTTCTCCGACACGCATTCCGGTGGAAGCCAGCAGATCAATCAGAGCCAGGTCACGCAGACAGCCGCATTGATCACGAATGATTTCCATAGATTCATCACTGTAAGTTTCCTTTACGACCTTGCTCGATTTAATTTTATGTATTCTGCGCACCGGACTCTTTATAATGTAATTTTCATCCTCCAGCCATGCAAAAAAACTGGAAAGAATACGCCTTATATTGTCAATATTCGCTTTGGTGCACTGGCTGGTCTGCTGATAGTCAGAAAGATAATTGCGAAGATCATCTGTTTTCATATGGGTAACATGCATATCCATTACATCAAAAAGCCGTACAATTGTTACCTTGTAATATTTCAGTGTTTTTTCGCTGCAACCCTCCACACGCTTCGCCGAAATAAACATTTCCAGCAGTTCTGAATTTGTTTCTTTTTCCTTATGCTGTACTGCATCCGGGTCAGAAGTGATCTGCACACCCCAAAAACAGTGCGACAGTACTTCCTGCAGCTGTTCCATCTGGGCATTATCCAGATATGGCAGCATTTGACGGGTTATCTCAGTGGTAAGCTGTTCTTTCATGATGATACACTCCTTTTCTTATGGTATATCATCATCCTACACCAATTAAAAGTCATTCGAAACATTCTTCTTGCGTTTGCCAGTAAGCATAGTCCTCCCTTGCCTCATCAAAACAAACAATGTGCCATGTTGCTTTCCGAGCTCCTGTGTCAACGAAAACAGCCGATATTATGCCAATAACAGCTTTCCTTCTTTATAACAGACCGCCAGATACTCTCTGGACTGATAATACAGATCAGAATTGAAATTCAAAATTTTCTCCGCCATCCAGGATGCGTATACCTCTTTTATTCCTTTTATGATATTTTCCTCTTCATAGCAGTCTTCAATGAGCCGCGCAAAAACCTCGCCTATATCCCAGTAATCAGGTATTATATATTTGCATTTGGATAAATTGTCATAATTCCCCTCTGATATTGCATCTTTTTGCATAAAATCATCTGCAACCTTTTCTATCGGTTCACAATGAAAAACATCTGCATATTCATAAATACGGGAAAGGTCATCTCCCAGCCGATTTACCACGTCTGATCTTCGATTTTTCGTTCGTCTTGCAATATATTCAATTAGGCTGCATAAAAAAAACAAATCACTGTTATTCTTCATAAACTGGTATTCCTTCCATAAATTTCAAGGTAGTTAATGCCCGTGCCGTATGGAAACTGATCTGATGCGTAGGATGTTTGAATTTCGCTAACTCCCAAAAAGCGGTTCTCGAATATTTTCCGTCTATAAACCCCTGTACATAATTGAAAATCGTATCATCTGCCATAGGGCCTTCCACAATATCATAGTCATGCGCCTTTCCAATGCGGCAAGCGGCAATAAAATCCAGCCATTCCTCTGTCATCTTATCGAATTTGAGCATCTTTAAACTCTCATCCGGACAATACTCATACAGATTCACATAACCCATTTTTCCATATCTCGTTGCCCACCGCTCTGCCTGTTTTCTCATAATTGTACAGTAAAATCCAAAATAAAAATCTTTGTTAAACCTGGTAATCCGTATTTCCGGAGTCTCTACAATTTGAGAACCGCCATGATATACAATTATTTTCTCCATTTTCAGCTCCTTCTTATCCGAAATACTGCTGCATCAGTGATTTTTTTAGTATTTCAAGCTTTTCCAGGCTTTTTTGAGCCACCAATTCCAATTTGTCGGTCTGTTTTACAAAGGTATAATAACTATTCTGCACTTTGACTGGAGGTTTAATAATCTGAAATCTCGACACAATAGGAACGTTTAAATTGGGCATTGTCTGTCCCACTGCCATATCCTCAATAGCCTTCTTAAACGACGGGAAAGAGATTATTTTCTGTATATAGTCTGCTGTCACTTCACCGCGTACCCTAATCAGCAGACTACCAGTTCCACACAAGAAACCTTCGTAAGGAACAACAGCGCAACGTCCCATCTCTCCTCTGCGTCCCATAATCACATCACCAACGTGTAAATGATAAGCTTCAAGCTCAGCATATTTTTTATCAGAAATTGTCAGTTTGCTATCCGGAGCAACTTTTCCGTCAATTATGTGAGATGGATTCAAGAGAGGATGCCCTCCCTCAATGTAGTCTTCCTTGTGCAGTAATGAACCAAATGGGCCAATCTTTATCTCAGCTAATTCAGAAAGAGTTACTCTTTTAAATCCGTGCGGATTGGCAACCGGATCCCCAAACATCTCGATAAACCGGGATTTGACTAATTCATCTAGCATATTCAATTGAGACTGACGTTTAACTATTAGACCACAAACTTTATCTAAAACTCCTACAATTCTATATTGTTCATCAAGTGGAGGAAGCTGCATTTCAATATCTAATAAATTCGCTTTCGTAAGACTTGGAATTGTAACCGTTGTGCTCAATTTTTCAAAATCAAATTTTTCGCAAAAATAATATAAATACTTAGGAATCAGTTTTGATTTATCTGCATATAATCCAAATGCCGTATCTACGTTCCAAAAAGGCACTTCGACATAAATCGGCTTGTTAATACTGCCTTTTCTTCCAATAATAACTGTATTGGGCTCACAAATATAGGAATCCGCATATCCCATAATTCCACCGCTGCCATATATAGGGTATTTTCCATTAGGGTTTTCCACTTGTTTCTGATTCTTGCCATTAATAATATTAAGGACATCTGAAAATCTCACCCTCACAGCATCTCCTCCAATTCCGCCAGCCCTTTCTCAATCTCCAGCTCCAGCTCATGCAAATCCGCCATAATTTCAGCCGTTGACGGATACTCCACGGGTTTATACTCCACCTTCTTGTACTTGTTGATAGAAAGATCATAATCGTTATCGGCAATCTCCTGCTTTGGCACAAAGAAGCTTTGATCGGTGCGCTGGCGGCCGGCCTCCTGCTCCAGATTGTGGAAACGGCTGATAATGTCGGGAATATCATTATCGGTAATCTCACTTCGCTTGTCATCCAGACTGAATCCGTCAGCCTTCATATCATAAAACCAGACATTATCCGTGCCGCCTGCGCCGGTCTTGGTAAACACCAGCACAGCAGTGGAAACACCTGCATAGGGCTTAAACACGCCGGACGGCATGGAGATCACTGCCCGCAGCTGGTGATTCTCCACCAACTCCTGGCGAATGGCTTTATGCGCCTTTGAGGAGCCAAACAGAACTCCGTCCGGTACGATACAGGCACATTGGCCGCCCTTTTTCAACATCCGCAGGAACAATACCAGAAACAGAAGCTCCGTCTTTTTGGTATTGGTAACAGCCTTGAGGTTGTCATGAATACTCTCCGCATCCACCGTTCCCTTAAAAGGCGGATTCGCCAGACATATGGTAAACCTGTCGCTGATCTGATTCTGCTTGGAAACGCTGTCCCTGTAATCAATCTCCGGATGACTGATGGAATGAAGCATCAGATTCATTGCCGAAATCCGCAGCATGGTGCGATCCGTGTCAAAGCCGGTAAAAGCGCCGCCCGCAAAATGCTCCCACTGCTCGGAACTCATGGTATCCTCAAAATTTCTGCGGATATATTCGGAGGCGGAAACCAGAAAGCCCGCCGTGCCGCAGGCCGGATCACAGATGGAATCCTCCGGCGCAGGCCGCAGCAATTCCACCATCATTTCCCGGATATGCTTGGGAGTCCGAAACTGCCCGTTCTGTCCGGCTGTGGCCAGTTTTCCCAGCATATACTCATAGAGATCGCCCTGCATATCAAGATCCGCAATATCATGTTCATAAAGATCATCCAATCCCGTGATGATTTTTTGAAGCACCTGGGGCGTGGGTATCAAAAACATGGCATCGCTCATATAACGGGCAAAGGCCGTATCGCTCTTTTCATCGCCTCCTGCCCCTTCCGTAGCATCTGCGATTTCACCTTGCTGCGTAAAGTCCGGCAGGCATCCATGCTTCATATTCTTGATAGCGGGAAATACCCTCTGCGCAATGATGTCATAAATATCACGGGGATCACTGTTTTTAAATTTACTCCAACGCATGGACTGCCCCGCCGGAGACTGGGGAAAGATCTTATTCATCTTTTCGCCGGTCATATTTTCAAATTCTTCGCTCTCCAGCTCCTTTTCATCCAGAGACCGGATGAACATAAGATAAGTCAGCTGTTCAATGACTGTCAGGGGATTTGTGATACCGCCCGCCCAGATATCCGTCCAGATCTTATCCACTTTATTTTTGATTGCGCCCGTTATCATGTGTTTTCCTCC
>CAJUIO010000111.1 GCA_910586025.1 uncultured Lachnospiraceae bacterium | reverse complement strand
TAAATCGCTATTTTTCTCATGATCCATAAACGAGTTAGGTATAAGGAAAGGAAAGAGTATGAAGGACACATTAATATTAAAGGATGAATCCGTAATCGAGATGGAATCAGGGGCAAGTCTGAGTGATATCAGGGTTTTGTCGGATAGCAAAACGGCTATGGCCGCAGTCTGGGATAAACTGACAGAGGATAATTTGGCGGAGGTTTCCGTCAAAAACGGTGACGGGATCACGGTGGGACATTACACGGATCTGTTACTTGCAAGTGAAACATCCACAGTACGGATGGACGGAACGATTCTGACATCCTTCAATCTCCGTGAAAAAAATGATATGGAGAAACGCCTGGATGCGATTGAGAAGGGACAGCAAATACAGGATGCGGCAATTCAGACACAGGATGAAGCTATCGGCGATCTGGGACAGGCGGTCAGCGACATGATGGAAGGAGGTGTATAAGGTGGGAGCTTTCTACGGCCGTAAAATTATAAATGAGGAGCGTAACATTAAAACAGGGGAGAGCTGGAAGCTAATGGATGTGCCATCCCTTTGGAGAGGCAAAACAGAGGCTTGGTTAAATCAGCAATCCCACAAGGGGCAGGTTTTTGATAACTGACAGGAGGAATATATGGATCCGTGTGCGATAAAAGAAATAGTTCAGGAACATAATGGGCAGACATATACATTTCCGCTCGGGGTTCTTGCGAGAAACGTGGAAGGTGATGAAGAGCACCGGTTTCTCTCGGAAAAGGAATGGAATGATTTGAAGGAAAAGCTGGAAGAAATAACCCGTATTCTGGGAAACAAGGCTGACATATTGAAAGTGAACACGACTGTATGGGTGGCGCAAAACGGAAATGACGAGACAGGGGATGGAACACAGGGAAATCCCTGGCGGACAATTCAGAAGGCTTTGGATGATGTCCCTGTGATTAATGGAAATTATGTTTATAACATAAATTTGCAGGCGGGGACTTATCCGGGCTTTATCGCAAGTAATGTTTCGGCGAGTTTGACGCTTCTCGGAGATGTGGAAATACGCAGTGAAGGAATGGACTATCCGGTTGATGTGAATAATTCGACCGTGACTGTGTACGGGGAAGGGCATGCCTTGAGGATGTCCGGCACGGGCTTTAAGACATATTTTTATATTCATAACAGCGGAATGTTCAATACCTATCGGACAAATATGGAAGTAACAGGATATGGGACGGAAAGAGGTGTCGGGATTAATGTTGTGTCTAACGGCGGTTTTTCCAATCCGGATGCCAGGGTGTTGTTCCGGACACTGGAGACGGCCATAAAGGTTGAAACAAATTCGGCGTTTCATGCAAACCAGATTAGTGGCAGTGTGAAAAATGGAATTAACGTTGATAAAGGAGGTGTGGTTACTTATGAGTCCAGCGATCTGGTGGCCGCCGAAGTGCCGATATATACAAAATCGGGCGGCAGGGTATATAGTGGGTCGCAGGAATGAAGACATAAAAAATATATCAAAAGGCCGGCGGGAGGTTTCCGCCGGTCTTTTGTGTCGGGAAGGAGGTGAGGTTCATGTATATTGATTCAGACACGATTATGACGGCCGCCGCGCTTTTGACGGCGCTGGTCACGTTGTGCGGCGCTCTGATTGCGGTGTATAAGTGGTATGCCAGGCAGAATAGGCAGGATGTGGATATTGCGAAGATAAAGGAGGAGCAGTGTCTGCTCACGTATGGTATTCTGGCATGTCTGGACGGGCTGCAGCAGCTGGGGTGTAATCACACGGTGCCGGAGACAAGGGCGAAGATCGAGAAGCATATTAACAAGGCGGCGCATGAGCAGGGGGAATGACATGAGGAGACTGCTTTTCAGGAGGGGTTTTTCGGATAAGCTGTACTGGTATAATTTCAGGACGGTGTGGATGTTCGTGGCGGCGTGTTTTGTGCTGAATGCGTTGAGCGGGTATCTGGGTGTCACGGATATGGCGGTCGTCGCTTACGGGGTGCCCGCGGCATTCGGGGAGCTGGGGATTCATACGGGGTTTATTATCTGGAAGGCAAAAACGGAGAACTGTAGAAAGAATAAGGATTATTCAAATTTAAGGGAATTGGAGGATGAGGATCTATGAATTGGATGGTTGAGAACTGGTATTTGATTGTGGCGGCCGCAGCGGTTCTGGCATTGGCGGGGTTTGGCTGCTATAAGTTTGCGGGGCTTCCCACGGAGGATCAGGTGGCAAGGATCATGGAATGGCTTGTCTGGGCGTGTATCGAGGCGGAGCGTAATCTGCAGAGCGGGACGGGGCAGCTTAAGCTGAGGCAGGTGTATGATATGTTTTGTAATGTTCCCGCTTTTTCGGCGGTTGCGAAGATGGTGTCGTTTGAAGTTTTTTCGGACTGGGTGTCAGAGGCTCTGGCAGTGGCCAAGGAAATGCTGGTGAAGAACCAAAGTCTCGCCCGGTATGTGTATGGGGATGACGCGGAGAGGGAGGTTGAGAAGCTGCGGAAACAGGTTGCCGATTTTCAGGATTTGAAGGAGGGGTAGTCAATGGGGAAGGGGGACATGTTTTTTTTGGTATTTCGTATTTTGGTCTGTTTGGTCGCTGTCGGTTTGTTTTTCGGGGTTCCGATCTGGGTTTTGTCTGGAAGGGCTTACATATGCGATCCGGAATCGCGCGGGCCGGCAGGCGTGAGGAAAAGGGTTAACGGGGAAGCTGTGATTCAGGAAGGATTTGGAGGTTATTGATATGGCGACTAACACACAGAAGAGGGAGTTTGTTAACAGGCTTGCGCCCATAGCGCAGAAGGCGTACAGGCAGTTCGGAAAGCCGCTTCCTTCTATTTGTATTGCAATGGCGGCGGTGGAATGCAGGTGGGGGCTGGCCGGGAGCTGTAAGTATAACAGTTATCTGGGGCAGAAGGTCGGTACCGGAAAGACCGCCACCAGATATTGGAAAGGAAAGTATTTCAACGCACGGACGCAGGAGGTGGTGAATCAGTCCACGGGGCAGCTTGTCACGATTAAGGATAATTTCCGGGCTTATGACAGTCTGGAGCAGTGTGTTTTTAATTATTATGAGTTGCTTAACACTTCCTTATATAAAAGGGTGCTATCCGGTAGCGGTCATGAGGAGCAGATGAGGCAGATAAAGGCCTGCGGGTATATGACTTCCGTGACGGAGGTCAATACTTGTCTGACGATCATCAGGGAGAATGATCTGACGCAGTATGATCGTGCCGTGTCAGGGGGCGGCGCTTCGGAAGGATCCGGAGAAAGGTATTACCCGGCAGCCGGGTATCAGGGAAACAGTATTGTGGAAGCTCTGGCTTGTATTGGTGTTGATTCGTCTTACGGGTATCGGAAGAGGATCGCACAGGAGAACGGGATTGCCGGGTATTCGGGCACGTCGCAGCAGAACGGGAGGATGCTGGAGCTCCTTAAAGGGGGAAGGCTGGTTAAGGTACAGGGTGGCTGATAATTTGGTACGGTCAATAGTCCTGATGTAACAAATACATATGACTTGAATGTTAGTAAGTATACCCCCACTCATAAGTCATTAAAAGCACACTGTCCGCTGCCTTCCCAAGAAGTGAGTAATCCTTTCCTTCGTACAGGACTCCCTGCTGGTTGTCGCTGGTCTTTGGGGCCAAGGCCACGGAGACGGGATAGCCGTAGGGAGCAAAAAAGTCTCTGGTCTGGGCCACGAAATCGGCGAAGGGGATCCGGTCCTCGGGAAGGATGTATTCAAAGTCAATATCCACTCCGGCAAAGCCCTTGGAATTCAGCGTATCAAGCAGGTTTTGAAGAAGAGCGTCTTTGGATTCCTCGCTGTTTACCAGAGATGTGATCAAATGATTATTGAACATACCGTCAGGGCCAAAGGGTGTCAGGGTGAGAAGAGGGCTTGTGTCAAAGGAGCGGGCGGCGGTGATCATAAAGGTATCGTCCGTTGCCGGCGGTATCAGCTCTCCCTCCGGGGTAAAACCGTAGGAAAAGACGCTCAGGGAGGATAAGAAGGGCAGAGTCTCGTCAAGAACGTCTTTATTGATATAGGGATAGGCATATCCGTTCGTATGAGCGGAATAGGAGGAGGTTCGCTGGGAAGGGATGGATAAAAGGAGCGCCTGGCCTATGGCAAGCGCATAAGGATACGTAAGCTGATTGTTATAGATAACGGATTCCGGGCTGATGCCGTGGGAGGTAGCAATGGAATCCACGGAATCACCCGGCTTTACAACATATATTTCCATAAAAAGTTCCGTGAGATGTTCTTATGTTAACATATGCACTAATACTTTTAATGTGTCCATTACTTGGTCAGAGGGATCCCTTTTGTGATTTTTCTGTAAATCTTCCATATAATGACAGCCGGAAGAGAGATCACTAAATATAAGGTGGATGCAAGTCCTGCGACTCCTCCGATTACCATAATAGGCAGCAATGCAAAATTAAAATCTCCCATGATTTCAGTTCCTTTCTTTGAGTGATATGAGTTGTGAGCCTATTTTATCAGCACGGCGGGGAGGAGAAAAGTTACTTCGCGGTTTTTTAACGCTGATTTAACGCCGTATTAACGTGTTCTTAACGGGACAGGTCATTTCATAAGGCCAAGTGACGGTTGCATCTTATCAAAAATAAAATTATAATAATAATAAAATAAGAGGGAGTATTTCCAGGATGGAGGAAACATTATGAATTATGAAGAGGCGTTAAAAAAGCTTAGGGATTATGGTCAGGAGCATGTGCTTGCCTATTATGAGGAGCTTACGGAAGCGGAAAAGGAAAGCCTGCTTTCCCAGATAGAGCTTACGGATTTTTCCGTGCTTGCTTCCTGCAAGGGGGACAGACAGGCGCTGCAGAGAGGTAAAATATCACCGCTTGCAGCTATGCAGCTTCCTGAAATTGAGGCGAAAAGAGAAAAGTTCCAGACACTGGGTCTTGAGGCGATCCGCAAGGGCAGGGTGGGAGCGGTGCTTCTTGCGGGCGGAATGGGCACAAGGCTGGGCTCTGACGACCCCAAGGGAATGTACAACATAGGAATCACAAGGGAGGTCTATATTTTCCAGAGGCTGATCGAGAACCTCATGGACGTGGTGGAGCAGTCGGGCAGCTGGGTGCCCCTCTATGTGATGACAAGCGACAAAAATCATGAGTCCACGGTCGCCTTTCTCAAGGAAAAGGATTACTTTGGTTATAACAGGGATTATGTGACCTTTTTCATGCAGGAGATGGCTCCGGCATCGGATTATGACGGAAAGGTTTATATGGAAGAGAAGGGGAAAATTTCCACTTCTCCCAATGGCAACGGCGGCTGGTATTCTTCCATGTATAAATGGGGCGTGGCACAGAAGGCCATGGAGGACGGCGTGGAGTACCTGAATGTTTTTGCCGTGGATAACGTGCTTCAGAGAATCGCCGACCCATGCTTTGTGGGTGCGGTGGTGGAAGGCGGCTATGCGGTGGGTGCCAAGGTGGTGAAGAAGTGCGCACCGGATGAAAAGATCGGAGTCGTTTGTCTTGAGGATGGAAGGCCCTCTATTGTGGAATACTATGAACTGACAGAGGAGCTGATGAGCGCAAAGGACGAAAACGGGGATCCGGCCTATTACTTTGGCGTGATTTTAAATTACCTCTTCCGGATCTCGGATCTGGAAAAGATACGGGAAAAGAAGCTTCCCCTCCATGTGGTGGAAAAGAAGATCGCTCATCTTGACGAAAAGGGAGAGCTTGTAAAGCCAAATGAGCCGAACGGCTGCAAGTTTGAGCAGCTGGTGCTGGATATGATCCACGAGCTGGATGGATGTCTTCCCTTTGAGGTGGAGAGAAACCGGGAATTTGCCCCGATTAAGAACAAAACAGGAATTGATTCCGTGGAGAGTGCAAGAGTCCTTTGCGGAGAAAATGGAATTGTCCTGTGACGGCATCGCGGCCGCACATATGAGGACGGCAACCAGTTAACATTTAGACAGGTATGCATAACATTCCTGTATTGATAAAATGGGGATTGCTGCGGTAAACTGACTATAGAAAGAAAACAAAGAGCAAACGAAATAATCAGTTTGGGAAAGAGAGGCAGATATGGCAATATTAGTTACGGGCGGCGCCGGTTATATCGGAAGCCATACGGTGGTGGAGCTGCTGAACGCAGGCTACGAGGTGGTTGTTCTTGATAATCTTAGCAATTCCAGTGAGAAGAGCCTTGAGAGAGTGAAGGCGATCACGGGAAAGACGGTCACCTTCTACAAGGCGGATATTCTGGACAGGGATGCCCTGAATAAGATTTTTGATGCGGAAAAGATTGATTCCTGTATTCATTTCGCAGGACTCAAGGCAGTGGGTGAATCCGTGCAGAAGCCGTGGGAATATTACGAAAACAATATTGCCGGCACTCTGACCCTCGTGGATGTCATGAGGGGACATGGCGTGAAGAACATTATCTTCTCCTCCTCCGCAACGGTATACGGTGACCCGGCAATCATCCCGATCACAGAGGAATGCCCCAAGGGACAGTGCACCAATCCTTACGGATGGACCAAGTCCATGCTGGAGCAGATTCTCTCCGATATGCAGAAGGCGGATCCGGAATGGAATGTTATCCTGCTCCGCTATTTCAATCCCATCGGCGCTCACAAGAGCGGAACAATGGGTGAGAATCCCAATGGAATCCCCAACAATCTCATGCCCTATATCACACAGGTTGCGGTGGGCAAGCTGAAAGAGCTGGGTGTATTCGGCAACGACTATGATACTCCGGACGGAACGGGCGTGCGCGATTATATTCATGTGGTGGATCTTGCGGTGGGCCATGTGAAAGCGCTCAAGAAGATAGAGGAGAAGGCAGGTCTTTGCGTTTACAACCTGGGAACCGGAACCGGTTACAGCGTGCTTGACATCGTAAAGAATTTTGAGGAGGCTACAGGCGTGAAGATTCCTTACGTGATCAAGGACAGGCGCCCCGGAGATATTGCGACCTGCTACTCCGATGCCGCAAAGGCAAAGAGGGAGCTTGGATGGGAAGCGCAGTACGGCATTAAGGAAATGTGTGCGGATTCCTGGAGATGGCAGAGCAATAATCCCAACGGATACGAAGATTAAGTATAAAAGGATCGACAAAGACAATAAGACAGCCGGAGAGCTTTCCTCCTCCGGCTGTCTTTACTTTTCATAGGAAAGACCTTGTCGCTGTGAGCATTTGGCGGCATCCCAAAGGGCTACGCCACATAAAGATACATGAATATAAAATGGCAGATACTTCCGCCCATCACAAAGAGATGAAAGATCTCGTGGGAACCGAAGTATTTGTGCCTGCCATTAAAGATCGGCAGCTTCAGCGCATAGATTACGCCGCCCACAGTATAGATCACCCCTCCTGCAAGGAGCCAGAGAAAGGCAGTGTGGGGAAGCACGTTCCAGAGAGTGCCGAATACGCCAAGACACACCCAGCCCATGGCAATATAAATGATGGAAGAAAACCATTTGGGGCAGGTGATCCAGCAGGCCTTAAGCACCATGCCAAACAGGGCAATGCCCCAGACCACGGTAAGGAGTGTGTAGCCTGTTTTTCCGCCCAGGCTGATCAGACACACCGGCGTGTAGGAGCCGGCAATCAGCACGAAGATCATCATGTGGTCCAGCTTCCGGAAAATACGCAGCGCTTTTCCGCTGATATTCAGGGAATGGTAAGTGGCGCTTGCACCGTATAATAAGACCATGCTGAGCATAAAGATACTCATGGCAAGCACAGTGTGGGCGGTGGAAGAGGCGGCCGCCTTTATCAGAAGAGGAGTTGCGGCGGCCAGGGCCATCATCATGCCGATGAAATGGGTCAGTGCGCTGCCGGGTTCGCGAATCGTAATCTGCATAGTTAAAACCTCCTGTCATATCAGGTGCCTTCCATGGAAAAAATCAGGCATGGCAGACAACTGTTGTTTAATGATGCATTATGTAGTTTTTAAAACTACTTATTGAATGAAATAATACTACACCATATTATGCCGGAAGTCAATAAAATTATACAAATCTTAATCTTCTTCGATTACGTGAATTTCCAGATAGTCAAAATCAATGGTTTCAATGAAATTATCCTGACTGAAGCGGGCCTTCGCATGGCGTTTGAATTCGTTGACGGTGGAATCCAGCCAGATCGGCTTTCCAAGATCAAACTCATAACAGATTTCGTCTATTGCGGCAAAGACCTTGTGGGTGCGGGTGTCTGCTGTATCATTGCAGATCACGGTATCCCGCAGCAGATGGTTATCTCTGAATATTTTAGCCCATATGCGGAACATAGAGGTTCTCCTTTTTCTCAAAATTATTTACAGCTATCTTATCACAGGTGAAATATAAAAGCAGTAATAAAATAAAAATTGATACATATATATTAAAGGTGCGATTCTTTGGGAACAGACCTGTGAAAAGTGTACATTTATCAAAAAGTATGGTACAATAGTCCCAGAGGTGCAGATTTACATAACTGAACAGAAATATTTAAGTAAGGACGGAATTGAGATGGAATTAAGAGCAGAACGAGACAGCGATGTTGACAATTGGAAGGAAGTCACATTGGTATATAATTCTGCATTAAAGCAGATTTCAACTAAGCTGGAAATACTTAATGATGAGTTTGGACATGTGCACAGCTATAATCCGATCGAGCATATCAAGTCCAGAATCAAAACTTCGGAAAGCATTGTAAAGAAGCTCAGAAAGCATGGCCACGAATCGACGATTCAGAATATGGTGCGTTATGTCAATGACATTGCGGGCATCAGAGTGATCTGTTCGTTTACCTCCGATATTTATCAGATTGCGGACATGATCGGGAACCAGAGCGATATCAAGGTGATCTCCGTCAAGGACTACATCGTGTATCCCAAGCCCAGCGGGTACAAGAGCTACCACATGCTGGTGACGGTTCCCGTGTACCTGTCGGACAGAATCGTGGATACTAAGGTGGAGATTCAGATCCGGACGGTTGCAATGGATTTCTGGGCGAGTCTGGAGCATAAGATCAATTACAAGTTTGAGGGAAATGCGCCTGCCTACATTAAAAACGAACTGATAGAATGCTCGAAAATGGTATCGGAGCTTGACAGGAGGATGCTGTCGCTGAACGAGGAAATACTGATGATTAACGAGGAACAGAAGCGGTGTGTGTAGTTGCCGCTTAAAACGTTCTTCTATATAAATGAGGAGTGCCCAGACACATTTCTGTGCCTGGGCTATTATGAAAAAATTTATCAATATGCGCTAATAAAAAGTTGCTCTTGTACTCGCTTGCTATAAATATAATATAGCGCATGATTATGAACAGAATATGAACGGCATGTAAAAATACCGTTAATTGTGACAATGATATAAAAAAATGAAAAAGGAAATTATGCAAATTATACAATTAATGTAAATCTTATCCGTGAAGCTATTTATTGTAAAGTAGAAATAAACGTGTTAAAATGTTTGTTGTAGATTTGTTTGGAGAAGCTGAGAATACCCCGGAGGAAAAGTAATGGATAACTTTATGGAAAAAATCGCACAGAAGCTGAATTCACAGGATATGATACGAGCCAATTCTGCAGCGGATGCGGCGGAATTGGAAAATCTGAAAAACCAGATTACCCTCTTCAAGGAGCAGATGGAGAAATACGACGAATGTCTTCAGGAAATGAGGAAGCTGAATTTACGAAATATAGAGAGTGCGAAGGGTGTGCAGGAGCTCACGCAGCAGGCCGGTGATAAGCTGGAAAAAACCGCAGGCGAGGTGGAAGCGGCCTCTGTCAGCAAGATCCGGCAGACCTCCGATTTATCCATTGCGGGGATTCAGCAGACTTCGGATGCGTCTATCGCCGGAATAAAGGAGACCTCTGACGTGTCCATTGCCGGAATCAATCAGGCCGTGGAGGAGAGCCTTGCCAAGATCGCCCAGATCAAGGAGCATTCTGAGGATCTTGAGAAGATCGGGGAGGCCATGACAGAGCTGCAGGGGAAGATCGAGCAGTCCTTCAAGAGTCTGGAGGATTTTTCACATACGGACAATGTTAAGGTATACCGCAATGTGCAGGCGGCTGTGATCGAGGAGCTGGAAAAGCAGACTCTCGAGCTCAAGGAGGAACAGAAAAAGTCCGCAAAGAACAGTAAGACGGCTCTTATATTCGCAATTATAACCATGATACTGGGAATCGCAGATACGGCCATTCTTCTTGCCATGGTCTTTCAGATAATCTGAATTTGAGGTGAGATATGGACAGACAAATATGGAAACCGGGAAATATGCTCTATCCTCTTCCGGTAGTGCTGGTCACTTGCTCTGACGGGAAGGGGAATTCCAATATTTTTACTGTGGCGTGGACCGGAACCGTCTGCAGCGATCCGCCCATGGTGTCCATTTCCGTAAGGCCGCAGCGGTATTCCCACTCCCTGATCCATGACACCGGTGAATTTGTGATTAACCTGACCACCCGCAGGCTTGTCTTTGCAACGGATTACTGCGGGGTAAGGAGCGGAAGAGACGTGGACAAGTTCCGGGAGATGAAGCTTACCGCGCTTCCGGCCCAAAAGGTTGGAGCGCCGCTGATCGGGGAAAGCCCGGTGAACATCGAGTGCAGGGTGAGCCAGGTCATACGCCTTGGTTCTCATGACATGTTTCTTGCCAACGTGGAGGCCGTGCATGCGCAGGAAGCCTATATGGATGAAAAGGGAAGATTTTTTCTTGACAGGGCGCAGCCTGTTGTCTATTCCCACGGTATCTATTATGCGCTGGGCAAGGCGGTGGGCAGCTTTGGCTACAGTGTGAAAAAACAGGGCGCTTCCCGGAAAAAGAAGTAAAAGTCAGGCATCGGATCTCCGGTGCCTGTTTTTGACGGAAGAGGAATCTTTAAGGAGACTTCCCCTCACAACCGCATCCTTGCCATATTT